>JAWOGU010000120.1:0-19050 GCA_046496595.1 Chloroflexota bacterium | reverse complement strand
CGTTTTGCCGCCCGGTGGCTAGTACAAACAGCACAACCGACGCCTTTTTCGACGTCATCGGTCAAGCAAATGGTGCAAGTGGCGGCCCACACTTCGGCCTGGGTGCAAAGGCACGGTAATGTTTGGTTGTTAACGTTCACTGAGCAGAGTTGCTATGCAGGCTATTCCCTGCGTTTTGGCGGAGGGGTGGTTCAATTGCCCTTACCGCTTTTTAAAGACATTTGTTTTTCGCATTTTTGAGCCATTTTGGCTCTGATTGCACAAAAGCTACGTTAACAAAAATAATCTGAACTTTTGAGTGTCATTCCGAGGAGTCTTCGACGAGGAATCCCTCCCATTTGTACAGGAGAGGGATTCCTCGCTCCGAAGACTCCGCTCGGAATGACAGGTTAATTTGAGAAGTAAAGAACGCTTATTTAACAGTGTAGTAAGGCAGGCTTGAATCTTTACAACGATGGTGTCTTCCAGTTTGAGCCGATGCATTAAGCAGCGTGCGCATTTCCGGTCAGATCGTCGTCGTGGAGGAGGCGCAGGGTAATGGAAGACGGCCGTTCTACCTCCGTTTCTGGCAGATACATCACCTGGGATTGGCCGGTAAGCGCATCAAACACGTCGCCCAGGGTGTCGGCCAGGGCGATGGGGGTTTGCAGGCGGTTGGCGATGTCTTGCGGGGCGATGTCGTCAAGGGAGATGGTGTCTGGGTGGTCGAACATGACGCGGGGCAGGATGATGAGCGTGTCGGTGGGCTTAGCAGGCGGCGCTTCGACAGGCTCAGCGAGCGCTGTTTGCAGCGCTTCCAGCACGTCCAGCCCCATGAGCAGGCCGGCTACCGTAATGGTCTCGCCCAAACGTTTGTTCACCACCGGCAAAACCGTCACATTTACCCCGATCATTTCTGCAAATTCCGCCGCCTTCTCCGTCAACACCGGCGCAAACAGCGTCCCTGTCACCAGGATCAATTGACAATTAACAATTGACAATTGACAATTGTCAATTTCTTCTTTCACGTTTTCCCACTCATCCAAAAACCCACGCACCTGTCCCAGGCCGTTTTCCTGAAGCTGCTGCCCATCGTAGGCTTCTATGGCCGGTACTTCGCGGCCTGCCACCAGATACCATTCGTCCGTGGGATAGACGAAGCGTACGCCGAATTTGGCCTGGAACTGCGGTTGCAGCGATTCCACGTAAGCCAGGGTGGCGGCGGCTTCTTCTGCCGTGTGCACGCGCATGGAGTATTTATGATGGCGGGTCAGCCCGGCGGGGACCACGCTGATCGACTGCACGGCAGGCCACAATTCGGCTAACTCGCGCACCGACTGTTCCAGCCAGGGGCCGTCGTTGAACTGGGTGACAACCACGAGCTGCGTATGCACTTCGATGTCATGGTCTGCCAGGCGGCGCAGTTGGGGCAGGATGTCCGGGGCGGTGGGGTTGCGCAGGAATTGGCGACGCATGTCCCAATCGGTGACGTGCACGGAGACGTAGAGCGGCGAGAGGCGCATGGTTTCAATGCGCTGCCAGTCGTGGTCGCTCAGATTGGTGAGGGTGACAAAATGGCCGAAGAGGAAGGAGTAGCGGTAGTCGTCGTCTTTGATGTAGAGCGTGCGCCGGAATTTGGGCGCCATTTGCAGCACGAAGCAAAACTCGCACAAATTGTTGCAGCGGCGGATGTCGATGTCGAAGGTGGGATGCGCAAATTCCAGGCCGAAGGACTGGTTGTAATCCCGTTCGGCTTCGTAGAGCAGTAGTTCGTCGCCGCGCCGGATGAGCAGTTCTAGCTCTTCTTCAGCGCCGTAAAACTGCACGTCGATGATGTCTTGGACGGGGTTGTCGTTGATTGCCAGCAGTTCGTCGCCGGGCTGCAAGCCGATGTCGTCGGCGACGCTGCCCGGTTCGATGCCGGTGATTTGACCACCGCGGAAGGTGGAGGGGTCTAGTTCTTGGAATAGAGGCATAAAAAATTGTGAATTGTTAATTGTGAATTGTGAATTGTGAATGAGGAATGTTTTCGAACTGGTTAAGGATTTCTGCGACAATGGAGTCTACAGATTTGCCGGTGGTGTCGATGATGAGGGCGTCGGCGGCGGGTTTGAGAGGGGAATGTTGACGGCCGCTGTCGAAGGCGTCGCGCCGTTTGACGTCGGCGAGGATGGCCTCGAAGCTGTCGGGATGGCCTTGAGCCTGGCGGTCGCGCCAGCGGCGGCGGGCGCGTTCTTCGGCGGAGGCGGTGATGTAGAGTTTGAGTGGGGCATCGGGCATGACGACGGTGCCGATGTCGCGGCCCACCATGACGACCCCGCCGCGCTCTCCCATTTCACGCTGCCGCCTGACCATTTCCTGGCGCACGCCCTGGTAGCTGGAAACGAGGCTGACATTGGCGTCGATTTCAGGGGTGCGTAAAGCCCAGGTGACGTCTGCGCCATTGAGCAGAGCGGTGTAGTGCCGGCCGTCGGTGTGACCGGCGGCGGGTCGAACGTCCAGATTGAGGGTGGCGGCGAGTTGGGTAACGGCCGTTTCGTCTTCCAAATTTAGCCCGGCGTTCAACGCCGCCAGGGTGACGGCGCGATACATGAAGCCGGTGTCGAGCATGACGTAGTTGAGTTTTTCGGCTAACAGGCGGCCAACTGTTGATTTGCCGGAGGCTGCCGGTCCATCCATGGCGATGGTAGTGGTGGTCATGTAGTTGGTTAGTCCTTAGTTGTTTAGTCGGTTTGTCGTTTAGTCGGTTTGTTGGATGGCTGGTTGGTCTTTTCGCCTTGATCCTTTCTGTATTTGCCTTTCGATTTTTGGCTTTTGCCTTCTGCTTTAGTGGTGACTTTGCGCAGGGCGGCGAGTTCAGCGGGGCGCAGGTGGCGCCATTTGCCGGGCGGCAGGCTGCCCAATTGCAGCGGTCCGATACGGACGCGCACCAGTTTCTGCACGGGATATCCCAGGTCGGCGGCGATGCGCCGAATCTGGCGTTTGCGCCCTTCACGCATGACGATTTCCAGGCGGGTGTAGGCGGGATGTTCTTCCAGGACGGTGATTTTGACGGGAGCGGTGAGACTGCCGTCGAGCATCACGCCCTGCCGCCAGAGTTCGAGTTGTTCTGGCAGGATGCGGCCTTCCACTTCGACATTGTAGGTTTTTTCGTGGCCGTAGCGGGGATGGGTGAGTTGGTGGGCCAACTGTCCGTCGTTGGTCATGAGCATGAGACCTTCCGACTGTTTGTCCAGGCGGCCGACGGGGTAGAGGTGTCCGGGCAGGTGGATGAGGTCGCGCACCGTTTTACGGCCTTGCTCCAGTTCGTCTTCGGTGGACGAGAGCACGCCGCGTGGCTTGTTGAGGACGATGTAGATGAATTTGTCGGTGGGGGCGAAGGAGAGTAAACGGCCGTTTACCTCAATGCGGTCGGTGGCGGGGTTGGCTTTATCGCCGATGGCGGCCACGCGGCCGTTTACCGTTACCCGGCCCGCCTGGATCATCGCTTCTGATTCGCGCCGGGAGGCAATGCCTGCCTGGGACATGAGTTTTTGCAGTCGTTCTGTCATAACCGGTAAAGATAGCAGATAATGCCAGATTGGTCATGCGGCGGATTGATCTGATCAGCCCCTTCACATCTTTTTCATCAGGATCAGTTATACTGTGAAGGCAGCAAGCTTGCAGGTGTGGGAGCCGCCTATCGCTAATCGTCAATCGTCCTATGCCAGCAGCTTTCCCAAAACGGCCGTATCTTTTGCACGGCTGCTGCGTCTTAATAGGTGACAGGGAAGCAAGGTGAACGATCACGACGATGAATTATTGTCAAAGGCCCGTGGCTTTGACAGAGAAGCAATCACCACCATTTACGACACTTACCACCAGCCGCTGTACCGTTATGTGTATCGGCAGGTAGGGTCGGTTGAGGTGGCGCGCGATCTCACAGCGGAAGTCTTTCAGCGATTTCTGCAAGCCTTAAAAAATGGAAATGGCCCGAATCAGCAGTTGAAAGCGTGGCTTTATCGAGTCGCTCACAACCTGGTCGTGGATTATTTTCGACGACGGCAGCACTGGGATGATCTGCCTTTGGATGAGTACAGGCTGTACTCCGACAGCGATCCGGCGCAGGCAGCAGAATTACAACTCGATTCGGAGCGGGTATGGGCGGCGTTGAACAGGTTGACGCCGGAGCAAAGACAGGTGATTTCGTTGAAATTTTTCGCAGGGATGAGCAATCAAGAAGCGGCTGAGGTGATGGCTAAACCGGTCGGCGCCGTGAAGGCGCTGCAGCACCGGGCTATCGCCGCGCTGCAAATCTGGCTGGTCCCTGTAGAGGAAGGGGTTTTGTGATGAAAACCCATTTTGTGGATGCCTTAGATGACAGTTTAGAACGGTTGAGAAAGGGGGAATCGGTAACGGCCGTTTCCCGCGATTATCCCACCCAAGCCGATGACCTGACCCCACTGCTGGCAGTTGCCTCTCAAGTGCAAACCATGAATCCAGTCATTCAGCCTATCCCGGATGAATCACTGGCGGATCGCACTGTTTTCCTGGCCCAAATGGCCCAACTGCCGGAACCGGCCGTATCGCTTTCTCCCATCATGCGTCTTAAAGGTTGGATGGTTCACGCGCTTCCCTGGCTCGGAACAAATCCAAATCTCAAGAATAGGGAGCAAAAACAGATGAGCGCTTTACTTTTGAAAGCAGCCCTTGTGCTGACAATTATCATGGGATCGCTGGGCGGAACGGCCGTTATGGCTGCCGAAAGCCTGCCCGATTCCCCTCTTTATCCGGCCAAAATTGCTTACGAAGAAGCCCGTATCACCTATGCAGTCAACCCCGCTGCTGAAGCCAGCATCCATCTAGACCTGGCCGCCGAACGCCTGCGCGAAATGGAGCGGCTCATGGTCGATGGCAAGATGCCAGAAGACGCCCTGCTCACCAGAGCCGAAAATCACATCGAAGCCGCGTATGGACTGGCCGAAGAAATGCCCCAGCAAATGATGGCTGGCGTACTCGTCCAGGCACAGGCAATGATCCAGACTCGGACCCGCGCCCTGGCACAGGTAGATGTACCTGAACCAGCCGTGCCCTTGATGGCTCAGACCCAAACCATGCTCAAAAATGCGGGTGAAATCGCAGCGGCTGGTTTGCAAGACCCGCAGCTTCTGCGCCAGCGCCACACCGTCAACCGTCCGGAAACCGCGCCTGAACAACCGGCAAAGATGCCGCCCATTACTACCATTATTACACCCACGGTGACCATTACCGCTACAGTCCCAATGACTACCCCAGTTCGCCAGGGTGAGCCTTGCTACAACAACGAGGACTGCGATCCACAAGGCAATGGTCCATATGGTCCGGTCCGCACTGGCCCTGGCCCCAATGACGAACCAGGCACAGGCAATGGCGCCGGCCCTGGCAACGACGAACCAGGAGGCCCGGTTGAACCACCGGAACAGCCTGGTCCGGGCGAACCAAATAACGACGCAGGTAACCAAAACCAATATGGCCCGCTGCCGGAAGACCCTGGTAATGGTTCCGGCCAACCTGGCGGCAGTACCGAAGGCGTTCCCATCGGTGGTCAAAACCAGAATGGCGCGCAGTATCAGGCGCCTGAATTACCTGGTCCGCCTGATAGCGGCAATGGCAAATAGCCTGTCAATTTAGCCCCTAACCCTGAGGTCATTTCCCCAACTGACCTCGACCTTGAGAGGGAAGCGTTTGCGGAGGCGCTTTCCTCTCTTTTTATGCCCTCCCGAAACTTTGAATCTGGCAGCCTCGTGGTTAAAATATTGGCGCAGCCCTGCACAAGATGGTGCGGGCAAACGCCTATTTTATAAACCAAAAGCGGGGATTAAGGGAATTAAGGATTCAATGCCCTAATTAAGCAATCCCTGCCTTTTTCAAGGATAAAAACATGGACCCCATTGGCATTTTAGTTTTAGTGATCTTTCTCGTGTTAGTAGCCGTTGCCGCTATTGTGCCCAGCGTGCAGCGCAGACGCGCTGAAAAAAAAGGACAGGTAGAGGGCGATTCGTAAAGCGTTTTGCGTTTTTGCGTCAAACTCAACTCGGTTCAGCCACCATTTCGGCCGGCTTAAACTGTGTTTCATACAGACTGGCGTATAAACCGTTCCTGGCAAGCAGTTCCTCGTGAGTGCCTTGCTCTACCAACTGCCCCTTTTCCATCACCAGAATCACATCCGCCGCCAAAATGGTAGACAATCGATGGGCAATCACCAGACTGGTGCGCTTTTCCATGACATTCTTGAGCGCATCCTGAATCAACGCCTCTGATAACGAATCCAGGTGTGACGTGGCTTCGTCCAACACCAGAATGCGTGGATCTTTGAGAATGACGCGGGCGATAGCAATGCGCTGACGTTCGCCGCCGCTTAAGCGGTAGCCGCGTTCGCCCACTACCGTATCGTAACCGTCCGGCAGATCGGCGATGAAGTCATGGATGTGGGCAGCTTTGGCGGCGGCAATAATCTGGGCGTCGCTGGCCTTGGGATTGGCGTAAAGCAGGTTCGTGCGAATGGTGTCGTAGAAAAGGTACGTTTCCTGTGTCACCATGCCAATGTTGTCCGACAACGAATTTAAGGTAACGTCCCGAATGTCGTGATCGTCAAGGAGAATCTGACCCTCGCTGGGGTCGTAGAGGCGGGGAATGAGGTAGGTGATGGTGGTTTTGCCGGCGCCGCTTGGTCCGACCAGCGCCGCCAGTTGTCCCGGTTCGATGGTGAAACTGATATGTTGCAGGGCATAACGAGGTGCAGCTGGGATGTCCCCGCCGTCCACGGTGTCTTCACCGTCCACGGTGTCTTCACCGTCCACGGCCGTTTCTCCATTTTCTGCGTCGCTTTCCCGTTGTTTGCCACGTTTGAGGTGCGCTTCACTGCCGCCCCAGGTAAAACGGGCGATCTCTTCCAAACCGCCAGAGGCTTGCGCATCGGCGGCATATTTGAACGAGACATTTTGGAATTGTAAACGGCCGTTAATCCGTCCCAACGCCACCGCTTCAGCCTTCTCCTCAATTTCTACCGGAATATCCAGCGCTTCAAACACCCGTTCAAAACTCACCATACTGGTCGCAAATTCCACCGGCGCATTCGTCAGCGCCATCATCGGTCCATATAGCTGACCCAGGTATGCGCCAAAGGCAATAATAGTGCCCACAGTAAGCGCCTCTTGCAGCACCATCACCCCGCCGGCCCAATACACCACCGCCACACCTACCGCGCTCACTACACTCAACAACATAAAAAACCAACGCCCTACTACCGCCGACCGAATGCCAATATCACGCACCTGCGCCGCATCTCCGCTGAAGCGGTCAATCTCCCGCTGTTCCCGGCCAAACAACTTCACCAGTAAAGCGCCGCTCACATTGAGCGTTTCATTCATGGTGGCGTTCATCTCGGCGTTGTATTCCATGCTCTCGCGGCGCAGTTTACGCAAAATTCTACCAATGCGCCGCGCCGGCAGCACAAACAACGGCAGAATCGCCAGAGCCAAAATCGTCAGGCGCCACTCCAGCGCCAGCATAATCGCCAATGTCGCCACAAACGACACCACGTTCGACACAATGGTCACAGTCGTATTGCTGATGGCCTGCTGCGCTCCCACCACGTCATTATTCATGCGCGACATCAATTCGCCGGTGCGCGTCTGCGTGAAAAAGCGCAAGGACATGCGCTGCATGTGGCTGTACATCGTCACCCGTAGATCGTAGATGACTCCCTCCCCAATCTGCGAGTTGAGATGGCGCTGATAGACCCCGATGACCCCATTGAGCAGCGGAATCAGCACCATCCCCAGCGCCAGCAAACTGAGCAGGCCATAATTCTCTTCAGGAATGGCCACATCAATAAAGTTACGCAGGAGCAGCGGGTTTAATAGGGTTAGCCCGGTAATGAGCAGGATAGTGAGCAGCAGCCCCGCCACCTGCCCACGGTAAGGTTGGGCAAAACCCCACACCCGCCTTAATAAATCCCGCGTAATCGTAGGTCGATCTTGGTTTTCATCGTAGCTGATAAAGGCGAACCAGCCGCCACCGTGTAATCCCATCGTGTCTCCTCATGTGCCTTGGGCTGCGCGCCAGCATACCACTTCTTGCTTTAAGTGAATAGTCGTGCCTGATGTGGGAGTCGCGTTGTGGATTCAGCCGTTAAAAAGCGAACCGCCCTCTTTGGGGGAAGAGGGCGGTTCATGTTTGGGTGTCTATGCACCAGGAGGGCGGTGCATAGACGATTCGGGTAATGCAAAAGGTCGAGGGAGGGGGTACATTACCCTATGCCTAATACAGGTGTTCCAGTCGCGTTTCTCTCGTGCCAGTTTTTGGGGGGGGAGGAATTTTCCCTCAACCTTTACCTATATAAGCCTAGAAGTATCATAACCCATTCCTGTTAAATTGTCACTACTTTTTTAGTTTTTAATCTTTTATTACTCAGAATTGCTTTTTTTTGATGCATATTCAATATAGAGGCGTCTCTCCACTCGAGAGGATTCCAGATTTCGCCAGGCTTCGGTCGTTTATTTGCTGAAACAGGCGTCTTTCATTAAGCTTGTGGGTGCAATGCTTGTGGTGCATGAAAATAGGGTGGTGAAGGTTGGTAAACAGCTTCCGGCCTTTACTGCCAAATGACAGAAACAATTCATTTATAGGCAGGGAGACGATGATTTCATTGACACGTATTTCTTATGGCGGCTGGCCTAATTGTTACCAACTCTCAAACGGAGTAGTGGATTTGGTGCTGACAACAGACGTTGGACCGCGCATTATCCGCTTTGGCTTTGGTGGAGAGAAGAACGAATTTGTAGAACTTCCCGAAGTGGGCCAAGCAGGGGGCAGTGAATGGCATTCTTATGGCGGGCATCGCCTGTGGCATGCGCCGGAACATATGCCGCGCACTTATTATCCCGATAATAACCCTGTTCAAATTGAAGAACATGAGAGGTTTGTGCGCCTGGTGCAATCTGTAGAACCAACCACCGGCATTCAGAAAGAAATGGACCTGTATCTGGATGATTCCGCTGCCAAAGTGCAGGTTGTCCACCGGCTGATTAATAAGAATCTGTGGCCTGTGGAACTGGCTCCCTGGGCGTTGTCGGTAATGGCGCCTGGGGGCGTGGGCATTGCGCCGCTGCCACCCCGCGGTCCGCACCCGCTGAATATGCTGCCGGCTAACACGCTGGCGCTGTGGGCTTATACGAATATGGCGGACCCACGTTGGACCTGGGGGCATGAGTTTATTATGCTGTGTCAGGATGTATCCCGGACAGAACCACAGAAGGTAGGGCTGTATACGCCAGCCGGTTGGGCGGCTTATGCCCGGGGTGGTCATTTGTTTGTCAAGACATTTGATCCTGGGCAGGGCGCTGTTCATCCAGACTTTAACAGTAATGTGGAGTTTTTTACGAATGAGGCGATTTTAGAAGTGGAAACGCTGGGGGCGATGGTGAAGTTGGAACCGGAAACGGCCGTTACCCACACAGAAAACTGGAACCTCTTTGCCAACACGCCTCAACCGGTTACGGAAGAAGACGTGCGGCAGCACGTTCTTCCCCAAATCCAGACTATTCTTCCCTAAAAATCTGTCAACAAAAAATTAAAACTGGGGACTGGTATTGAACCAGTCTCTAGTCTCCAATAAACCTTATAAATTTATAGAAATCGGCTCTGAGCGGGGGACGTACAGCTGTGCCGCACTACCAATTCCGTGGGCAGCTCGATTCTGGTCGAGGGTAGGCTAGGATCTTCAATATGTTCCAGCAAAATTCGTGTCGCCACCTGGCCCATTTTGCGCAGGGGCTGGCGTACTGTGGTTAACATGGGACGCATGTAGGAAGCTTCCGGCACATCGTCGAAGCCGAGAACAGATACATCTTCCGGTACCTGGTAACCCATCTCGAGCACAGCCTTCATCACCCCAAAAGCACACATATCACTGGAAGCAAAAACGGCCGTTGGTGGTTTGTTCAGCCCTAAAAATTTTTGTGCAGCTTCATAGCCGCTTTCTTCCAAAAAATCACCCTTACAGATCAACTCCGGATCAACCAGCAGCCCATGATCCCGCAAAGCTGTCTGGTATCCCGCCAATCGATCCTGGGCGCTCGCCACCTCGATGAAACCCGTAATAAAGCCAATACGTTGATGCCCTAATTCAATGAGATACTTCGTTGCATCATAAGCCCCTTGCCAGTTTGTCGCCGTCACCGTATTACAGTTATCACTTTCAATACCGGGGTGGTCAATCAACACGTACGGAAAACGTCTCCGATCTAAATCATGGGTATACGCTTCCAGATTCCTGGGCAGCACAAAAAGCAGCCCATCCGCCATACCTTGAGTTAGTTGCGTTACATACGTAGACTCCTTTCCTTTGCGTTTATGGGTGGTCGACAGCATCAAATCGTAATCAGAATTGGCAATTTCAGCATCTACTCCCTTGACAATTTCCACATGATAGCTCGTATCCAATTCATAAATCAGCATACCAACCACCTGAGATCGTCCCCCCGCCAGACTACGTGCCTTAAGATTAGCTACGTATCCCAACCTGTGCATGGCGGTCTCTACACGCTCTCGCGTTTCTGTCTTCACATGTGGGAAATTATTGACAACACGGGAAACCGTAGAATAGGATACTCCGGCCTCCCGAGCCACGTCTACGATGGTGATGTTTGTGGATTCGATCTCTTCTTGCGTCATGTGCCACCTTATTGTGACGAGAAATTAATATCTTGACAACTGAAAATGGATAACCTATAATTTTTTTTGCAATCGTTTGCAAGAATTATAAGGGAAGAGATTGGATTTCGTCAATAAATTAGCGCTTTTTACAACAAAATCCTTTTTAGCATCCCCATTTTTGCTATAGCTGCACAGATTGCCCCTGATAACGCTTGCAAGATTGTGTATTTTTCGCTATTATTCTGACAGGTTTTCATAAGTTTCCGGCTATTAATTTAGGCAAACTGTCTTTAATATGCCAACAAGGAGGTGAGAAAGTTTTAAATATTGAGACAATTTCGTACAGGAAGATTATCGTAAGTGTCTTTTTACACCAATTTGCAAACGTTTTCAATTAATAAAAAGCGAGGAGAATCAAAATGCGCAAACACCTGTTTTTACTTGTAATCCTGATGTTGTTAGCCAGCATGGCTTTAGCCGCCTGTGGTGGTAGTGAACCAGCGGCAACGGCCGTTCCCGCCGCTCCGGCTGTTGAAGAACCGGCCGCCGAAGCCCCCGCCGCCGAAGAACCAGCCGCCGCCGAAGAACCAGCTGAAGAAGTTGTTGCCGAAGAACCGGCGGCCGAAGAACCGGCTGCTGAAGAACCGGCGGCGACGGAAAAAACAGTGCTGGATGTATGGTCATTCACCAACGAAATCAATACGATGGCTGTCGCCTACGAATGCAGGAACCCTAACGTAGATGTTAAATACACCATGATTCCCATGACCAATGGTGAGTACCAGACCAAACTGTTAGCCTCTCTGGGCACGAACGAAGCCCCGGATGTTATTGCTTTGGAAGCCTCCTTCGTCAAAGAGTACGTCGAAAGCGATTTCCTGGCTGACTTAGGTGTATTATTGCCCGAAGCTGAAGCTGCTGGCACCTATCCCTTTGTCATTGAAGTTGGCAGCAACGATGGCATCGCTAAAGCCTTCTCCTATCAGGCCACCCCTGGCGCTTTGTTCTACCGCCGCAGTCTGGCCCAAGAATATTTTGGCACCGATGATCCGGTAGAAATTCAGGCGCTGTTGGCTGATCTGGATAAATTCACAGAAGCCGCCGCTGTCATTAAAGAGAAATCCGGCGGCGATACTTACATTGTTGCCTCCAGTGGTGATTTCCAGAACCCATTCCTCGCCAACCGCGAACAACCCTGGATTGTTGATGACACTCTGGTTGTCGATCCGATGGTTGAAGAATACGTCAAAATCGCCAAACTTTTCCGTGACGAAGGCTACGAAGCCCAAGCCCAGCAATGGCAAGAAGGCTGGTTTGCTGGCATGAACGACACCCTGGCGGACGCTGCTGGCAACCCCAAGAAAATTTTCTCCTACTTCCTGCCCACCTGGGGTCTACCTTATGTGTTGGCGCCGAATGCCGTTTCTGCTGATGGTTCCAGCGACACCTCAGGTGACTGGGGCGTTATCGAAGGACCGCTGCCTTATCAATGGGGTGGCACCTGGGTCGGCGCTATTGACGGCACCCCCAACATGGAATTGGCCGCAGATTTCGTCCGTTTTGTGGCTTTGGACCAGGAAAACCTGACCAACTGGGCAACCGGCGTCTACACCAATGATTACCTGAAAGGCTGTGATCCGGAAGTTTCCCCTGATCAACAGCAGGCTGCTGGCGACTTTGTGTCCAGTCAGGTAGTTGTCGATAGCATCATTCCCCAATTCGATGATTCTGAAATGAGCGCCTTCTTGGGCGGGCAAAATTCCTACGCTGGTTTTGCCGCCGCTGCCCCGACTGTCAATGCTGAATTGATGACCGGTTCCGACGATGCCATTCAACGCGCCCTGGGCGATCCCATCAATCAGTACTTGAATGGCGAAATTGCAGAAGATGAAATGTGGGCTACCTGGAAGGATAACCTCCGTATCGAATTCCCGGATCTTATCATTCCGTAATAAAATTTGATGAAGTAGAGTAAAATGGGTCAGTGTGTTTAATACACACTGACCCATTTTTACCAGCTAAACCATCAACAAGCAGGGATTCAAAAAGAAAATGACTACATTAAAGTGGAAACGAGATTATTACGGCTATATCTTTATCGCTCCATTTGTGATTGCTTTTCTGATCTTTGGTCTTTACCCGGTTTACAATACGCTGTATCTTAGCTTTACCGATATGACCTTGATGACCAGACAAGCAAATTTTGTTGGTTTAACTAATTTTGAGCGTTTGTTTGCCGACAAAACCTTTTTGAATGCCGTAAAAAATACCTGGACGATCTGGCTTTTCAATTTTATTCCTCAAATTGGCATTGCCATGTTGGTATCCATCTGGTTCACGAGTACACGCTTGAAACTGCGGGCAGTGGGGGCGTGGCGGGCCATTTACTTTTTGCCCAACCTGTTGATGCCGGCCGCGGTCGCCGCTTTGTTTTTTAGCTTATTCTCCTTTTATGGGCCTGTGAATCAGTTTATGGTCAGGTCGGGTCTGTTATCTGAAGCGAAGCATTATTTACAGGATCCCACCATTACACGCGGGCTGGTTGTGTTTATCCAATGGTGGATGTGGTTTGGTCAGACAGTGATTATCGTCATGGCTGGCATGACATCCATATCAGTTACTTTGTATGAATCATCCATGGTAGACGGCGCCAATTCCTGGCAAATGTTCTGGCGCATCACCGCTCCTTTGCTAAAGCCCATTCTTATTTATATTTTTGTGACTTCGCTGGTGGGTGGTATGCAAATGTTTGACATCCCCTATCTGTTAACAGACGGGAGAGGGGCGCCAGGCGGCACAATTTTGACCAACAATATGTTGATGTATCTGAAGTTTAGCAGCAGCAAAGGGCATATTGGCGCCGCGGCTTCTGTTGGCGTTTTGGTTTTCCTGATGACTACGATTGTCGCGCTGGGTATTTTCTATTTCTTGGGTGACAGGGACAAAAAATAATCATTGGAGCTGCCGTCATGACAAAAAATTATAATCTTAGTACAAAAATAAACCGTTTTTTCATCTACATAGTATTGATATTTCTGGTAGTCATTACTATTTTGCCTATCTGGATTCTGCTGATCAATGCCACGCGTTCCACTGTTGAAATTCAACAGGGGATTAGTTTTCTGCCCAGCAAACATGCCATCACAAATTATACTATTCTAGCAAACAGAGGCTTGAATCTCTCCAGGGGTTTCATGAACAGCCTCTTTATATCTTTTTCCACCACGTTCCTCACGGTTTATTTTTCGTTTTTGGCAGCCTATGGCATCGTTGTCTACGATTTTAAAGGGAAAAAGTTCTTTTCCGGGTTTATTGTGGTCCTGGTACTGATTCCCATGCAGCTTTCTATTATTGGGTTTTTCCAGTATATGTCGAGATTGGGGCTGGTTGATAATTACGCTTCTTTGATCTTGCCTTCTATTGCCTCTGCGTTTGCGGTGTTTTTTGGCTTACAGTATCTGGAGTCGGTAGTTATTAAAGATCTGATTGACGCGGGGCGGGTGGATGGCGCGGGTGAATTTTCCATTTTCCATCGCATTATGATGCCGATTGCCATGCCGGGGGCGGTTACTTTAGGGATATTTGCTTTTATTGGGTCCTGGAATAATTTTTTCACGCCGTTTATCCTGATCTCTTCAATAGAAAAATATACGTTGCCGATGCTGGTACAAACCCTGCGGGGTGATGTGTACCGCACGGAGTATGGGGCTATTTATTTAGGACTCGCCATTACGGCGATACCGGTTATCCTCATATATGCATTCTTTTCCAAGTATATTATTAACGGAATTGCCATGGGGTCTGTGAAGGAGTAGGGTGGGTTTGCCTTGACCCGGAAATTCTTTTCAAGCGGCGGCGAAGCTTGCCTGATGTAGGCATTTGACTCCAAAGTTATTGAAATTTTATAGTGATGCAGCTATACAGAGCCTTCTCCTGGTGAGGGACATCTGTGGTTGAACTGCGCCTGGGCGCAGGGTTATTTAAGCAAAAGAAGGGAGAAACATTATGGCAGAAGCCATCTTATCAAAAGAGATTTATCGAGACGCGGACCAACCTGTGGCAGATCGCGTGCAGGATTTGATGGCGCGGATGACGCTGGCGGAAAAGGTGGCGCAGTTGGGCAGCGCCTGGGTGTTCCAACTGTTGTCTGACATGAAGTTTGACGGTGACAAAGCCGCCGATTTAATGGCTAAGGGGATCGGACAGATTACGCGGGTGGCGGGCGCCAGTAGTTTGGAACCGGCCGAAGGCGCGCAGGTAGCCAATCAAATTCAGAAATATTTGGTGGAGGAAACGCGGTTGGGCATACCGGCGCTGGTGCATGAGGAGTGCTGCAGCGGTTATATGGCGCGAAATGCGACTTGTTTCCCTCAAATTATTGGGGTTGCCAGTACCTGGGAACCGGAGTTGGCCGAAGCGATGGCGACTGTGGTGCGCCAGCAGATGCGGGCGGCCGGGGCGCAGCAGGGTTTGTCGCCGGTGATTGACGTGACGCGGGATCCGCGTTGGGGCCGGGTGGAGGAAACATTTGGCGAAGACCCGTATCTGGTTTCGCAGATGGGCGTGAATTTTGTGCGCGGGCTGCAAGGGGATGATTTGCATACTGGCGTGTTGGCGACGGCCAAACATTTTGTGGGGTATGGCCTGCCGGAAGGGGGCATGAACTGGGCGCCGGTTCACATTCCACCACGCGAACTGCGCGAAGTGTTTATGCTGCCGTTTGAAACGGCCGTTAAAGAAGCCAATCTGCAATCCCTGATGAACGCCTACCACGAACTGGATGGCGTTCCCTGTGTCGCTTCCAAAGAACTGCTCAATGACATTTTACGGGACGAATGGGGTTTCGACGGCCTCGTCGTTTCTGATTATTTTGCCATTGCGGAAATACAGCGGACTCACCGTATCACCGACAGCCGCGCCCAGGCGGCCAAACTCGCCCTGGAAGCCGGTATCGACGTGGAACTGCCCAGCACCGATTTTTACGGCGAATCGCTGCTCCAGGCGTTGGAAGAAGGCGAGATTGACGTCGCGTTGGTGGACAAAGTGTTAGCGCGGCATTTGACGATGAAATTCAAGCTTGGTTTGTTTGAGAACCCTTATGTGGATGAAGCAGCGGTAACGGCCGTTTTCGACACCCCTGCCCAGCGCCAATTGGCCCGCGACATTGCCCGCAAATCCTTCGTCCTGCTCAAAAACGAAGGCGACCTGCTGCCTATCTCCCCGGACCTGGCGAACATTGCCGTCATCGGTCCCAATGCCCACACCATCCGCCACATGGTTGGCGATTACGCCTACCTGTGTCACGTGGAATCGCTGCAAGAAATGACCGCCGAGCAAAACGTCTTCAACATCCCTGTGCCGGACCGTTTGGATGTGGTGCAAGGGTTTGTGCCCATGCACACCATTTTGGAAGGATTGCAGGCTCGCGTTTCTGAAAACAGCGCCATCCATTACGCCGAAGGCTGTAAAATAACCGGCGGCGACACCTCCGGTTTTGCCGAAGCGGTGGCCGCCGCCGAAAAATCGGACGTGGCCCTGATTTTTGTGGGCGGCAAGTCTGGCCTGACCGATTCCTGCACTTGCGGTGAAGCCCGCGACGTGGTTGACCTGAACCTGCCCGGTGTTCAAGAAGCGTTGATCAAAGCTATCCACGCCACCGGCACACCCACTGTCGTTGTGCTCGTAAACGGCCGTCCGCTCACCATTAACTGGGCGCAGGAAAACGCGCCCGCCATTTTGCAGGCGTGGCTGCCCGGCGAAGAAGGGGCGGAAGCGCTGGCCGAGGTCATTTTTGGCGATGTGGCGCCGGGCGGCAAACTGCCCATCACCTTCCCCCGCCACGTCGGGCAGGTGCCCATCTATTACAATCACAAACCTTCCGGCGGCCGTTCCCATTGGAAAGGGGAGTACGCCGACGCCAGCAACAAGCCGCTTTATCCCTTTGGTTTTGGCCTGAGCTACACCCATTTCCGGCTGGACAATTTGCAGCTCGACAAAACGGAACTGGCAGCCGGCGATGCGGTGCAGATTAGCGCAGACATTACCAATATTGGTCAACGGGAAGGCGATGAGGTGGTACAATTATATGTGCAAGACCTGTTTGCCAGCGTCACGCGGCCGGTGAAGGAGCTAAAAGGGTTCAAACGGCTGCACCTGGCGCCCGGCGATACCAAAACGGTCACGTTTACCCTGGCTGCCAATCAGCTTGGCTTTTACGACAGCCACATGGACTTTGTGGTGGAACCGGGTACCGTGCGCGTGATGGTGGGCGCGTCGTCGGACGATTTACCTTTACAGGCGGAGATTGAGGTGGTGGGCGAAACGGCCGTTATCACCGACAAAACTTTCTTTAGCGCCGTCACCGTTCATTAGTGAAGATGGCGGCGAGTGGTGAGTGGCAGGTACAGTCAGACATGCCACCCGCTGCTCGCCACTCGTCTAATATCATAAAACCATAATCTGGAGCAAACTAAACCATGTACACCCCAAAACCCGAAAACAAATTCACCTTTGGTCTCTGGACCGTGGGCAACATTGGCCGCGATCCCTTTGGCGAACCGGTGCGTAAAGCCATCACTCCCGTCGAAATCGTCCACATGCTGGCCGAAGTGGGCGCTTACGGCGTCAACTTCCACGACAACGACCTGGTTCCCATCGACGCCACCCCGGCAGAACGGGACAGAATTGTCGCCGACTTCAAAAAAGCGCTGGCCGATACCGGCGTCGTCGTACCCATGGCGACCACTAACCTGTTCAGCGATCCCGCTTTCCGCGATGGGGCCTTCACCAGCAACGATCCCAAAGTGCGCGCCTACGCCCTGCAAAAAACCATGAACGCTATCGACCTGGGCGTGGACCTGGGCGCAAAAATCTATGTCTTCTGGGGCGGACGCGAAGGCGTGGAAACCGATTCGGGCAAGAGCGCGCTGGACGCCGGTAAATGGTTCCGCGACGCGCTCAATTTCCTCACCGAATACGTGCTCGATCAGGGCTACGACCTGAAATTCGCCCTGGAACCCAAACCCAACGAACCACGCGGCGACATCTACCTGCCCACCGTGGGCGCCATGCTCGGCTTCATCGAAACGCTGGATCATCCTGAAATGGTCGGCCTGAACCCGGAAGTGGCCCACGATACCATGGCCGGCCTCAATTTCATGCACGCCGTGGCCCAGGCGTGGGATGCGGGCAAGCTATTCCACATCGACCTCAACGACCAGGTGCCCGGCCGTTATGACCAGGATTTCCGCTTTGGCGCGTACAACATCAAAAACGCCTTCTTCCTGGTGAAATTGCTGGAAGACGTGGGCTATGACGGCCCGCGCCACTTCGACGCCCATGCCTATCGCAGCGCCGACTATACCGACGTCAAAGCCTTCGCCAACGGCTGCATTCGTACCTATCTCATCCTCAAAGAAAAGGCGGCGCAGTTTAATGCGGACTCTGAGATCCAGGCATTGCTGGCCGAAATCACGGCCGACGACGGCTCAATGGCTGCCTTCCAGGGCAAGTATTCGCCGGACAAAGCCGCCGCCCTGCGCGCGCACGCTTTCGACCGCAAAGCCCTGGGCGAACGAGGCCAACCGTATGAAAGACTGGACCAGTTGGTCATAGAACTACTCCTCGGCGTACGTTAATTTGAAAGGGTGTTGGCTAACAGTCAACATCCTTTTTTACCATTCAACCGGAGGGACCCCATGCAATACTTTATAGGAATTGATTCGTCAACGACGGCGACGAAGGCGCTGTTGATGGCTGAAAGCGGGCAGGTGGTCGGCGTGGCTTCGGCGGAGTATGCGTTTGAGACGCCGAAGCCGTTGTGGAGCGAACAAGACCCGGATTTATGGTGGCAGGCGACGATTCAGAGCATCAGGCAGGTGATCCAGGAAACGGCCGTTTCCCCCGCAGATATCAAGGGTATCGGCCTCACCGGGCAAATGCACGGTCTCGTGCTGCTAGACAAAGACGGCCAGGTACTGCGCCCTGCCATCCTGTGGAACGACCAGCGCACGCAGGCCCAATGCGACGAAATCCGCCGCCGCCTGGGCAAAGAAAACCTGATCCAGATCACGGGCAATGACGCCTTAACCGGCTTCACTGCGCCCAAAATCCTGTGGGTGCAGGAAGAGGAACCGCATATTTATGCCCAGGGCGCGCACATTTTGCTGCCGAAGGATTACGTGCGCTTGAAGCTGACGGGTGAGTATGCCATGGATCGGGCTGACGGCGCGGGCACCATTTTATTTGACGTGCGCGCACGCACCTGGTCGCCGGAAGTGCTGATGGCGCTGAACATTGACCCGCACTGGCTGCCGGAAACGTTTGAGGGAACGGCCGTTACCGGCACAGTCACCCCCGAAGCCGCAGCCCTCACCGGCCTGGCGGTGGGCACGC
>JAWOGU010000360.1:0-14456 GCA_046496595.1 Chloroflexota bacterium | reverse complement strand
TTTGCGGCGGCTGTTGGAAATCGGCCGTGAGGAAGGCGTAGAAACCGTCATTGCCTATATGCTGCCAGAGAACAAAGGAATGCGGCATGTGAGCCAGAAACTTGGCTTCCAGTTTGAACGCGAGGAAGATCTGGTGAAGGCGACGCTGCATCTGAAGGATTTTGCGCCGAAGCCAATGACCGATAAGTGCTAATCGTTTGAATTTCCGTAATTGGATAGGTGTAGCCTAAGCTTGTTGAAGATGGAACCGGGCTTCGAGAAGTTGAGCTCTCGCCGAACTGTGTTAAGAAATTCCACAGATAGTTATATAGACGCCCTGTCCGGAGCCGTTCCAGCAGGGCGTTTCTACATTTAAATGAGCCGCAAACTGCGTTTACATCAAACGCTGCGGCCAAGAATTAGAAAGGGATAAGACAAAAGCGTTTATGACCGACTTGTTGCTGCTTTTTTGATTCGTTTGAGATAGCATATGCAAAGATTTGACCAGGGAAAGTACAAGGAGAAACTCCTCCCCCCTAAACTGGCACGAGAAACGCGACTGGAACGAATGGTCAAATCGAGGGCAATGTTTCCCCTCTTCCTTGTACTGACATTGACCGAAATGTAATCTGTTCACATGTTGCCCTCCTGACGTGTGAGCAAAATAAAAAAGCCGTCCCCCCCGGGACGGCTTTTTTGTTGCATGATCGCGATTGGACGGCTGCGATGTTCAGGGATTAGGTTTCTTCAGAGACGCATAAATAGGTGACAATGATAGAATAGGCATGACTGACATGCGGTTTGAAGTTGGCTGTATGTCAGACCTTGTGACTCGATGTTATTCTCGTTGTTGAGGAAAAATATGTGGGACCAGATAAAGCATTTTTTTACGCCGCCACTGTTTGCTGATAGAGAAAAAACATACACCGCCTGGTATTTGACGATGGTGATCCATGTTTTTTTAGTGCTGCTGCTGGTTTATATGTCTGCGATGCTGGTTCTTTTACCGAGGGGGGACAACCGGACATGGCTAGGTATTTTGCTGCTGCTGGTTTGTGTGGGCACTATGTTTTTACTGCGGCGCGGATATGTGCAAACGGCCGTTTTCTTTGTCACGCTTTCTGTTTGGCTGCTGCTCATGACCTGGGCTGCGCGTTATGGCGGTTTGTTTGCCCCGGCTTTTGCTGTGCAGATCCTGTTAGTGGTTAGTGTGTCCATGGTACCGGGTTTCCGCGTGGGGCTGGTGTTCGCCGCCTTGAACAGCTTGTGCGGTCTGGCGTTTTTGTATGCCGCTGGAATTGGGGTTCTGCCAATACCCGATTTGGCAGTGAGCGGCTCGCTGTATTGGCTCGCTTTCTCGCTGATCTTTTTTGCCTGCGTCGGGCTGGTCAACATCGCCAAACGTAATACAGAAATGGCTCTAGCGCAGGCGCACCGCGAATTGGCCGCCCGTGAGAGAATAGAACAAGATTTGCGCCAATCTGAAGAAAAATTCGCCAAAGCCTTTCAAGCCAGCCCAAACGCCATGCTTATTTCAGAATTGGCAGACGGCATTATTCTGGATGTGAACAAAAGCTTCGAGTTCCTGTCTGGCTTTACCCGTCAGGAGGCCATTGGTAAAACGGCCGCCCAATTAAACGTTTACCTCAATTCGCAGACTCGTGATCGGTGGTTAACTCCTGTGGAAACCGACGGTCATGTGCGCGACTTGGAAATAGATTTGCGACATAAAGACGGCGCCGTTCGCACAACATCGTTGTCCATAGAACGCATCGAACTGGGTGGAGAAACCTGCGTCATTACCATCATCCAAGACATCTCTGAACGCCGCCAGCAGGAAGCGGCGCTAAAACAATATGCGGAGCAGGCCCGCAAACAAGCCGATCAACTGGTGATGCTTCACGAAATCAGTCTGGCAATCTCCAGCCTGGAAGAACTGCCCGATGTATTGGAGTCGATTTATCAGCAGGCTAAAAAAAGGCTGCCTATCGATACCTTTTTTGTCGCCATGTACGAGCCGGAAAACGACGCGATTTCCTTTCCCATCATATACGATGAGGGGCGGCGGTATGCCATAAAATCAATACCGGCGGCGGAAGCGCGTTTCGTGTCAGAAGTTTACAAAACCGGCAAACCGCTCTGGATTAGCCGAGAGGCTGAAGAATTAGGGCTGCCACTTGACCCTAAAGTCATGGTGGGCAACGAATCACGAAAATCCGCCTCCCTGTTGTTTTCACCCCTGGCAGCCCGTGACAAAATTGTTGGCGTTATTTCGACCCAGAGTTATGAATTCAATGCGTATACGGCAGATGATCTGGCGCTGCTGACCGGTATTGGCCAGCAGGTAGCTGTGGCTGTCGAAAATGCCCAATTGTACACGGCGCTCCAACGTGAACTGCAAGAAAAGCAGCAGACAGAAGCCGAACTACTGCTGACGCAGCAAAGCTTGCGTATACGCGAGACTCATTTACGCACCATTCTCGACAATATGCCTTTTTTAATCTGGCTCAAAGATACCGATCTGCGATTTTTAGTGGTAAACAAAATGTTGGCAGAGTCAGGTAACTTTTCAGACACACAAAGTTTAATTGGCAAAGATGATTTCACCGGTTCTCCTAAAGAACTCGCCGAAAAGTATCAGGCTGATGACCGAAAGGTGATGGCGACGAAAACACCGATGACAGCCGAAGAACCGCTGATCGTGTTTGGCGAAACGAGATGGTTTGAAACCTATAAGGCGCCCATTCTGGATGACGCTGATATTGTCATTGGCGCCTTTGGTTTTGCCCGGGATGTGACAGAACGCAAGGAGGCTGAGGCTTCTTTACGGGAAAGTGAAGCGCGGTTCCGCAGTGTGTTTGAGGATTCCACGATTGGCATGATTTTGGTGCGCCCAGACCACAGCATGGCCAAGGTGAATCAGGCGTTTTGCCGGATGTTGGGCTATACGGATGAAGAATTTCAAGGGAAATTTTATAAGGAGATCACCTATCCTGAAGATGTCTCCGTCAGTCTGGAAAAACACCGGGCGTTATTTTCCGGGGAGATTACCAGTTACCAGCTTGAAAAGCGGTATTTGCACCGGCAGGGGCATGAAGTGTGGGCGCTGCTCAGTGTGTCCGCCGTTGGTTCCGGGGTGGGCCAGCCGCATTATGCAATTGCCCAGGTGCAAGATATTACTGAACGTAAACAAGCCGAAGTGGACCGAGAGAACCTGATTGCAGAGTTGGAACTGCGCAATACGGAGTTGGAACAGTTTGCTTATACGGTGTCTCATGATCTCAAGGCGCCGCTAATTACGATTGGCGGCTTTTTGGGCTTTTTGGAAAGAGACATGCGGAACGGCGACCTGACCAGTCTTGATTCTGACATCCGTAATATTCACCAGGCGGTGCATAAAATGCGGCTGCTGCTCGATGAATTGTTGGAGCTTTCACGGATTGGCCGTTTGATGAACCCGCCAGAACTAGCGCCGTTTGCAGATATTGTGCAGGAGGCGCTGGCGCTGGTTCACGGCCGTTTAGCAGACAAAGGCGTGAAGGTGACAGTCCAACCGGATATTCCGCCGGTGCTGGGTGATAAAGCGCGACTGGTGGAGGTGGTGCAGAATTTGGTGGAAAATGCGGTGAAATATATGGGCTCGCAGGCGGAGCCGCAAATTTGGATTGGGGTGCGTGAAAACGGCGTCCACCCGATTTATACCGTGCGTGACAATGGCATTGGCATTGAAGCGCCGTACCACGAGCAGATTTTTGGGTTGTTCAACAAGTTGGACGAGGAAGCAGAGGGCACCGGTATTGGCCTGGCTTTGGTAAAGCGTATTGTGGCTGTGCATAACGGCCGTTTATGGGTGGAGTCTGAGGGAAACGGCAAGGGCAGCACCTTCTGCTACACCTTGAATGAATTGGAATCAACTTAACCACCGCCGCCAGGATGGACCAGTCCTAATACAGCGGCGAAGTGGATCATGGGGTGTCTCCAAAAGGCGGCGGGGTGAGCGGGTGAGGGGATGAGGAAGGCATGGGATTTTAGAGGTTTCGGCCGGTTTGGATGGCGTGGATGAAGGCGCGCAGGCTGGGGTAGTGGGAACCCTGCCAGTAGATTTGTTCGCAGTCCGCGCAAATTTGGAATTCGTCGTAGTACAGTTTGGTTTTGGGTTCCAGGCGATCCAGGATGCTTTCTTTGGCTGCGGCTTTAAGCAGGCCGTTGCAGCGCAGGCAGCGCGGGGTTTCCCGGATGGCGTCGAAGAGATCATAGCGGTGGAGAACGGCCGTTAACTGTTCACGGGGGTCTGTGGTGCGCAGGCAGCAGCCATGCACCACCAGGCTGCGCCTGAGCAGGCCCCGATCCCGGGTCAGCAGAATGCGCTCCTCGTCGTGGGCGATTTGGGCCAGGTCGGCGTCATGGTGAGTGCAGTCCGGGTAGAGGCTGTCGAAACCGAGCAGGCGCAGGGTGCGGGTGAGCTGTCCCAGGTGGATGTCGAGCAGAAAGCGGGCGGGTTGGGGCGGCGGCGGGCGTAAACGGCCGTTTTCCGGCACAGGCAGCGTCGTCAAAAACGGATACACACTCACCTCGTCCCCGTCCTGCACCCGATAGGAAAAGTCCACCGGTTCACCGTTCGCCAGGATCAGCGCCACTTCCGTGTGCGGCGCGCCCGCCGCCTCGATAAGATGTTTCACCGACTGCTCGTTGTTGAACGGGTAGACAAACGCCGTCTGCCGTTTTTCGGCGGGCAAAAAGTCGTTCAAGTCCGCATAAAATCGAAAATAGGAATGGGACATAGGAGATATGAGGCGTGATGCGTGAAGCCTTCACGCATCATGCCTCATGTGTGATCAGCCGTAGCCAAAACTCCAGGGCTGGTTGTCCATGGGCAGGTCCGCCAGCGAGGCGCGGCGCAGGGCGGCAAAACGCGGTTTCATTTCCACCAGGCTGTCGCCGCCCAACTTTTCGATGAGCGCGTTTGCCAGGGTAATGGCGACCATGGCCTCGCCCACCACGGCGGCGCGAGGCACGGCGGAGAAGTCGGAGCGCTCGTAAACGGTTTCGGACGGTTCGCCGGTGGCTAAGTTGACCGATTTGCGCGGATTGAGCACCGTCGAAATAGGTTTCATGGCCGCCCGCACCACAATCGGTTCGCCGGTGGTGATGCCGCCCTCAAAGCCGCCGCTGCGGTTGGTCTGGCGCACCAGCGTTTGCCTATCGTCGGCCAGGAAAATCTCGTCATGCACCTGCGAGCCGGGCAGCGCGGCGTTGGCAAAGGCCGGACCAATTTCCACCCCTTTGATGGCGTGGATGGACCCCACCGCCCACATCAATAGCGCATCCAGCCGCCGGTCCCAATGCACATGGCTGCCCAGGCCGACGGGCGCGCCCAGCGCCACCACCTCAAAGATGCCGCCGATGGTGTCTTTGGCCTGCATAATCTCGTAAATGTACTGGCGCATCGTCTCCACAGCTTCGGGCACGGGGCAGCGGATGTCGTTGCTTTCGGCGGCGGCGAAGCGTTCCGGGTAGGGCATGTCGGGGGGGATAACGGCCGTTATTTCGCCCACAGTAGTCACGTAACTGCCGATGGTGACGCCAAATTCGGCCAGGAACTGCTGGCAGATGGCGCCCACAGCCACGCGGGCGGCTGTTTCCCGGGCCGAGGCGCGTTCCAGGGAGAGGCGCAGTTCGCCATAATTATATTTGACGGCGCCGGTGAGGTCGGCGTGGCCGGGGCGGGGCGTGGTGAGGGGCGTGATGCGGCGATCTTGCCACTTTTCGTAGTCCCGGTTGGGCAGGGTGAGGGCGATGGGGCCGCCGGTGGTCTGGTTGTTCATATAGCCGGCGGTGAAACGGGCGCTGTCTTGTTCTATCTTCATGCGCCCGCCGGCGCCGTAGGCTGTCTGGCGGCGGGCAAGCTGCCGGTTCAGTTCCTCTTTGTTGATGGTGAGGCCGGCGGGGATGCCTTCGATAACGGCCGTTAACTCCGGTCCATGTGATTCACCAGCAGTTAAAAATCGGATCATGCAGGGTCTCCTTGACTTCGTGATGCGTGAGGCGTGATCCGTGAACTGACCCCTCACGCATCACGCATCACGCTTCAATGGATGTTATTCCGGCGTCCAGCCCAGCGCGGCGGCTTTGTTGGCGTCGGCGGCGTTTATTTCGGCGCGGTAGTGGGCGCTGGTGGGGCAGCCGCAGGCTTCACAGACCATCAATTCTGTGGTGGTCATTTGGCGCACGGTCAGGCCGGCGGCTGTCAGGGCGCTAAGGGCGTCCTGCTCAGTCTGGTATTGGCTTGCACCCGGTTCTTCGCATTGGAGGCCCACGGGATAGAGAATCCACATCGCGCCGCCATCAGCCGGGTAAGGATCATAGGTGGGCAGAACGGCCGGCGCCGGATAGCCCTCCGGCAGTGGTTCGGCGGTGGGCGGCGGGGGTGGATAACCCTCCGGCGCCTGCTCAGATGGCTGGTCAGTGGGCGTGGGTCTTGCTAAATCGTCGCCGCCGCTGTTGGCCGGTGTGGGGGTAGGCGCCGGCGCCGTGCCGCAGCCTACCAGAAGCAGGCTGATCAAAAGTAAGATTAGTATTGTAATTCGACTCATTGTTATTCTCCACGATCATTCAAAGTTGAGAGGGTTCTTCAGGTTTTCAGGGAATCGGCGAGGGGTAAGCATGGTGTGTACCGACTTGCCACCCGCCACCCGCCACTCGCCACTCGCCACCTGCCACTCGCCACCTGCCACTCGCCACCTGCCACTCGCCACTCGCAACCCGAGCGTTTTCAAGAACCCGATAATTAGTAATTCGAGCCATTTTACCTCAACGAGCGGACATTGATGAATGTTTGACCAGAAGTGACCGTTTACTTTAAGCTTTGTATCTGTTCGTGGTAGAATGCCGCTCGACTATTTTTACGAGAGATGCTGAGGAGTAAGCTATGAAAAAAATACTACTTTTGTTAACAGCGCTGTTGGTTTTGGCAGCCTGCGCCAGCCCGGAAACGGCCGTTTTGCCTGAAACTGCGGTGGCGGAACCGGTAACGGAAACGGCCGTGGCTGAAGAACCGGCTGTGACAGATGGCAGCACAGACCCAGTGGAGCAAGAGGAAACGGAGCAAGAGGAAACGGCCGTTTTCCCCGCAACCACCGTGGCCGAGGCCAGTATCGTGCGTGACCGCGACTGGCAAAAAGGCGCTGCCGATCCGGCCGTCACCATCATCGAGTACGGCGACTTCCAATGACCGGGGTGCGCGGGGATTTCTCCCGTGCTGGCGCGTCTGGTAGACGCCTACCCCGAAGATGTTCTGATTGTTTATCGTCATTTTCCACTTAACTCCATTCATCCCAATGCCCAAAAAGCAGCCGAAGCCAGTGAAGCGGCCGGCGCCCAGGGCGCTTTCTGGGAATACCACGACTTGTTGTTCGAAACCATATCGGAGTGGAGCAGCAAAAGCCCCGCCGAAGCCAGCGACTACTTTGTTTCCCTGGCAGAGCAGCTGCAACTGGACACAGAACGATTTGCCCAAGAGCTAAATGATGGAACCTATGCAGAATATGTGTCCGACATGGAACAAGAAGCCATAAATCTCAATTTTCCGGGTACACCGATTGCCATCATAAACGGCAGCGTTGCCCAAAGTTTACCGCCTGATCTAAATGTGTGGAAACAGTTTGTGGACAGCGAAGTGCAAATGCGCGCCTTTGCCGGCCAGCAGTTCGACGCCCCGCCTGAAATGATGCTGAACGAAGGATCACAGTATCTTGCCACCGTTACCATGGAAAACGGCGGCCAGTTCACCATCGAACTCAATGCGTCAGCCGCGCCCCAAACCGTCAACAGCTTCATCTTCCTGGCGAATGAGGGCTGGTTCAACGGCGTCACCTTCCACCGGGTAATCCCCGGTTTTGTGGCTCAAACCGGCGATCCTACCGGTACCGGCCGCGGCGGCCCTGGTTATATGCTCCCCAACGAAATCGACCCATCATTGTCTCACGCCGAAAAAGGGGTGGTGGCGATGGCGAATTCCGGTCCCGATACCAACGGCAGCCAGTGGTACATCACCTTGGACGACGTCAGCCAGCTAGATGGCGGATACACCATTTTTGGCAAAGTGATTGAGGGCATGGACGTGGTGGAAAGGATCACGCCGCGCGATCCTTCCGTTAACCCGGATGCCCCGGCTGGTGATACAATAACAAGTATCGTGATTGAAGAGATAATGCCTTAAAAGCAGTCGGGTGACAGTCACCTTAGAGGTGACTGTCACCGGCGAATGATGGCTTGAAATGGATCTTAAAGTAAATTGGCGGCTCCTGGGATGGATAGCTTTGCTGGTATTGCCCACGCTGGCTTGCGCAGTGCCGGGTTTTGAGCAGGATGCACCTGCTGGCACACCCACGCCCATTGGCGATACCATGTATTTCAACATTCCCGCCTTTGCCTACAACCTGGCGCCGGGCGAATCGGTGCCAGGGGCTGGTTTGCAGTACGTGGATCGGCAGGGAGACGCATATGAAGTGAGGATTGATGGGCAGTCAGCCTTAAAGCGTATTGGCGATTCGTTTTTTTGGAGCGGCGTGATGACGCCCGGCGTTTTTGCCAATTACAACTTACGGCTTACGTCTTCTGTATTTGGCAGTATGCCGGTAGCCGGTTCTGTTGAAGTTATTGTGTTAAACCCCAATCCAGTAGAGCAGTCATCCATACCGGTCACTGAAAACATCGTCAATTTGTCTAATGTGTTGGTAGATTACATTGTACCTGTGGGCTACCAGATTCCAGGCACCACGCTGGTTTATCAAGGCGTTGAAGAACGAGGTCAGGGCGGGCAAATGACATCTTTTGCCCGCTTGAGCGGTACAATCAGTTATCCGTTTCTGGCGTTGGGGGATTCCCTGGTTTGGACCGGTAAACTGTTAGACAATGTTTACGTTCGATATAATCTGCGCGTGACCAGCCTGAAAGAGGATGCGCTCCGCCTGACCGGTACGGCGGAACTGTGGATTATTCCTCCTGGTTGAGCAGGCTGTAATGATTTTAATGGCAATGAAGCAGGAGTAGCGTGGATGCCTCACTTTGAACATCTTGGACCGCCGGATTCGGCGGCGGCAAAAAACCCTTTTCTTAAAAAGAGTATTCCCCCTTTTCAAAACAGCTTGATGGGTTATCAGGAGGCGAAAGCGCTGCTGCCGGAACCGGTGCTGCCGCAGCAAGGCGGTTTGCTGGAAATGTATTGGCGCGCCTGGGAAATGGCCTGGTCGAATTTGCACCGCGCCAGTACGGCCAATGGCTTGATAACGCCTTATGCCAGGGCAGTAGGCCGACCGGTTGTGTCGGTGTGGGACAGTTGTTTTGTGGCTTTGTATGGGTTGTATGGCCGCCGCGCCTTTGACTTTATCGGTGCGCTGGATAATTTTTATGCCCGGCAGCTTGCGGATGGGTTTATTGGCCGTGAGTACAGCACGGTGGACGGGGAAGCGGTGTATTATCCGTATGGTCCTAATGCTACCGGTCCTAATTTTATGGCCTGGGTGGAGTGGCGCCATTATCGGATGACGGGCGACCATGCCCGGATTGAGCAAGTGTTTTGGCCGTTGTTGGCGCTGCACCGCTGGTATCGGGCGAATCGCACCTGGCCGAGCGGGCTGTATTGGGCGACCGGGGTGAGCAGCGGTATGGATAATCAACCGCGGGTGCCCGACAGCCAGTTTCATCACCGGCATTGGACGTGGGTGGATGCGACGATGCAGGCGATTTTGAACTGCCGGGTATTGGAGCAGTTGGCTTTGCTGCTGGGGGAACCGGAGTTGGGGCAGGAGTTGGCGGATGAACGGGCAGTGTTGATCAGCCTGGTGAATGAGCATTTGTGGCAAGAGGCTGCCGGTTTTTATCAGGATGTGGATGCAAACGGCCGTTTCAGTCCCATTAAGAGCATTGGCGCGTATTGGGCTTTGCTCGATAAAGACATCGTTCCGGAGAAACGGCTGGAACCGTTTTTGCGCCATTTGCGCGAAAATTGGGCCTTTAACATGAATCATCGCGTGCCTTCGCAGTCTGCGGACAGTGAAGGGTATAACCCGGATAGCGGTAACGGTTGGCGCGGGGGAGTCTGGCCCCCGCTAAATTACATTGTTACGCGGGGCTTGCAAAACGTCGGCCAGGATAAATTGGCTCACCAGATTGCCGTCAATCACCTGCAAAATATGTGGGAGGTCTACCAGCACACGGACACAATTTGGGATCATTATGCGCCGGAACGGCCGTCTGCGGGTGAACATGCCCGCAGTGATTTTGTGGGACCATCCGGCATTGCGCCCATTACCATGCTGCTGGAAGATGTGATTGGGATTCGGACAGATTGGCCGCTGCGTCGTGTCACCTGGCGCCGGATGCTCGACTGCCAGGAGAGTTATGGTGTGCGTAATTATCCTTTTGGTCCTGAAGGCGCGTTCGAGTTGGTGGGGGACTGTGGAAAAGTTGTGGTGACGACCGATACCCCGTTGACCCTGAATATTCACGACAACGGTTATAGCATTCAAACGGCCGTTCCCGTAGGCCGCACCGAAATTGATATGACATAAAGCTATGAATCAACTTACCGTAGCCACCATCAACCTGCGAAACCGGGCAGATCGTTGGCGAGAAAGGCGACGTTTGTTGGTTAACCAGATTTACGATACTGAACCAGACCTCATCAGCCTGCAAGAAGTACACTTCCCCATACGCCAGGGCCATTGGCTGCGCAATCAAATTAACATTCGCCTGGCGCAGGCCGGCAAATCCCCTTACCGCCTGATCCTTGCCCGCAAACGGCATCTCATCAACGGCTATTATGAGGGCATCGGGATACTGACCAAACTGCCGGTGCGCTACCATGACGTCATTAATCTGGGATATGGCGGCAGGGTGGCCTTACGCGCCAATGTGATGCTGCCTTCGCACCATTCGCTCGATTTTGTGGCGGTCCATCTGCATCATGTAACCTCAGAGCAGGAAGAACGTAAAGAACAGGCGATGCGCATGACAGGCTGGCTCAACAATCCGGCGCGTAATCCGCTGCAAGTGGTGGCGGGTGATTTTAACGAGACGCCCGGCGGTCCGGCGATTCAGTGGCTGAAACAGGGATACCGTTCTGCATATGAAACGGTGCATGGCCGCGAACCCTATGCCACGTTTCCCACGGCGCTGTGCTTGCAGCCAGATGAGGATGGCAGCATGACGACTGAGATGCCGGCGCTGTGTCTCGATTATATTTTTGTCTCTCATGGAGTGAAGGTGGCGCAAGCCTCTTTGTTTTGCCACCAGCCCGGCGGCGAGGATCCCTATCTCTATCCATCTGACCATGTTGGTTTGCTGGCGACGATTGAGTGGGCGTAGTTCGTTTTTCGAGTGTATAAACATGTGGAAGATAGAGTGAGAGCTAGAGCGAGAGGACGGAGCTGTAGGCGTTTCCCTCTAGCTGCAGCTCCATTCTCTAGCTATTTTTAGGAGGACTTGTTTAAAACCGATGAAACCGAAATTTACCATTATTGCACCGGTTTATAATGAAGAGCCTGTTTTGCCTGAGCTGCACCGGCGCATTGCCGAGGTGATGGACCCGTTGAACGAACCGTGGGAACTGATTCTGGTCGATGACGGCAGCCGGGACCGGTCAGCATCTGTCATTGCCGAACTGCACGCCAAAGATGATCGCGTGAAAGGCATCAGCTTCTCGCGCAATTTTGGCTTTCAGGAAGCTGTGACTGCGGGAATGCACTTTTCTTCAGGCGACGCCGTGGTGCTGACAGACGCCGATCTGCAAGATCCGCCAGAAGTCATTCCCGAAATGATAAGCAAATGGCGCGAGGGTTACGATGTGGTTTATGGGGTACGTACGGAACGGGAGGGCGAAACGTGGTTTAAGCTGGTGACGGCGAAAGTGTTTTATCGCTTGATTCACCGCATCACCAGCGTGAATATTCCGCTGGATACCGGCGATTTTCGCTTGATGGATCGGCGGGTGGTGGATGCGCTGGGCGAGATGCGTGAGCGCAACCGCTTTTTGCGAGGCATGGTGCCCTGGGTCGGTTTTAAGCAAACCGGCGTGTACTTTAAGCGGGAGCCGCGCTACGCAGGCGAAGCCAAGTACAGTTCATTCCGGCGCATGTTCCGCTTTGCCATGAATGCTATCACCAGTTTTTCTTACGTGCCGTTGCAGTTAGCTACCTACATGGGCTTTTTCATTGCAAGCTTGAGTCTGCTGGCGATTCTCATCGTCATTTATTTGCGGTTGTTTGCCTCGCAGGAGCTGACCGGGCAGGCGACGACGCTGGTGACAGTGTTGTTTTTGGGCGGCATCCAGTTGATAAGCCTGGGGATAATTGGCGAATATCTGGGTCGTATTTATGATGAGGTGAAGGCACGGCCGTTATACCTGGTGCAGCAAAAGTGGGGCTTTGATGAAGGGCAAATTACCGCTCCACCCCGGTAATTTGTTTCTGTTTTTCTCTGCAAAATTGGCGGGGATGTGGGATTGAGGGACTGAAATCTAAAAGTAATCTCCTCATCCTTCATCCCCGCTTTTTTATGAAAGCTTACGGCCAACAGTGTGTTACAGATCCGGTTTTATGGGAATGAACAACTGCCGCGCTTGTTCCAGTTCAAAAGGGGCGGCCAGTTTGTATTGTGACTGGGGCAGCCAGGTCTGGTAAATGTAATCGGAGAGAAACGGCCGTTCTTCAGCCACAGCCGGCAGGGCAAAACAGGCGTAAGTGTGGGCCGGTATCGTCTGCAAGACAAACGGCGGCGCGGCGGTTTCGCTCAGGACGCCTGCCAAAACCGGTTTGCCCTGTTTCGCCCAAAAATCGGGATAATGACGGATGGTGACCAGATTATGGGATGGGTACTGGTTGAACCGGCGTTGGAGGTGGGAAACGGCCGTTTCCCCATCCTGGTCCACAACCGTCATCAGCCCTGCCACTGAAAAAGCTTCCTTTTCCAGGGGTGTCGGCCGCCGGAATGCGGGATGGTTTCGCTGAGCCAGATGTTTGGCGCTCAGAGGCGTCATTAACACCCGCGGATCGCGCAGCCCCTGCTGCCGCCACCGGGTAGGTAAAACCCCAAACATACGGCGAAACGCCCGCGAAAAGCTTTCTGGGCTGCCAAAGTGGTAAGTAAAAGCAAGGTCGATGATGCGCGTATCGTCCTGGTTCAACTGTTCCGCGGCAGCCGACAAGCGGCGGCGCATCAGGTAATCGTAGGGGGGATGGTGGGCGCTCTGGTTGAAGATGCGGCAAAAGTGATAGAGCGAATAGGCAGCGGCGGCGGCAATATCGCCGATGGTGATGTCGTCTTGTAAATGGGTTTCGATGAAGGAAACGGCCGTATCCAGCGCCTTGAAATGAGCAAACATCAGCAGGCTCTCAGGAACGTGGTTTAACCGGCACGTACACGTCCAGACTCGATTCGGACAGGTGGTCGAAACCCTTAAAACTGCCGTCGTGGTACTGAATGTGAAAATGATGCGCCATTTCGTAGGCGGACTGCGGCAGCCACTCCTGGTAAATTGCCAGCGGCCAATCGCCCACAATTTCCTCGCCGCGCAGCGTAAAAACAGCGTACTGAACGGCCGGCAGCACCTTGACCAGCGTGTCGGGGGGCGGTTGCGCCTCTTTCGCCAGTTCTGCGCCCACGAATACCTCAAACAAACCGGTGGTCATGGTTTCCTCGTTGTAGATGTGGACCTCGTAGGCGATGCGCGGATTGACGACGAGATCCGCCAGCTGGTCGCGGCGCTGTTCCGCATAGGCCGCAAAGCGTACCCAGAGGCGGCCGATTTCGTTCTCTTCCGTCCAGCCGGGACTCAAGCGGAAAGGATCGCCGTAAAAGCTAAAGCCGACGAGGTGAAGGGCATCACGTGTGATAAATCTTGGTTCCATAGGCGCTTCCCATTTGGGTCAGGGCGGTTTTTTTAACCGCCCTGACAGTTTGGCTGCCCAAAGTATAACAAGTTTTACCGGTTAAGCTGCCTGCGCTTCTTCGTATTCTTCGTATAAGCCCATGCCTTCATCCGGCAGGTGGTCAATGCCCCAGTCCGGCCAGGCCGGGATGGCGGCGTCATTCACGCGGTCGCAGACCGGGAAGTAGCCCTTGATGTCAATGATGGGGGTGTTTTCAATCGTGGTAGAAGTTGATCTGGGCGACGGAACGGCCGCTTTTCTCAGCATACCGTTCCACCAATGCCCGGCGCGTCATGAAGCCCTGGTCGCCCAGCGGCATCATGGCCGCGGCCTGCATGAAAGGCGGGTCGCCGGGCTCGGTCCAGTAGGTCAGCAGCGCGCCCACGTCGGAAAGGGGGTCGCCGAGGGTGCACATGTCCCAATCGAAGACGGCCACTACGCGCCCCGGATCGGCCGGGTCGAGCATGACGTTATCGAGCTTGTAATCGTTGTGCACCAGCGTCGCCGGCTGTTCGGGGGGCTGGTTGGCCATGAGCCAGGCGTAGACGC
>JAWOGU010000345.1:0-4306 GCA_046496595.1 Chloroflexota bacterium | reverse complement strand
CATGCGCCACACCACCACCTTTATTGTCGCCCAACGGATCAACAGCGTGCTTAACGCCGATCAGATTATGGTGCTGGATCGCGGCCGAATCACCGACATGGGAACCCATCAGGAATTAATGGCGAGCAGCGCTATCTATCAGGAAATCTACCATTCACAATTAGGAAGGGATTAGGGACTGTGGACCAGGGATTGAGGTGGTGAATATCGCCCACCAATGACCAGTCCCTAGCCCCCAACCCCCACATATTATGGCTCCACAAAACACCCCTCCCCCTCGCGTACGGCTCGGTTACGGCGGCGGCATCCAGCTTACCGGTGAAAGCGCCCGCAATACCCGGCAAACCGTCAGGCGATTGGCGGCCTATGCCCGCCCGTATGTGCCGCAGATTATGGTCGTAGGTCTGTTTGTGCTTGTCACCACCGCCGCCGGCCTGATTGGCCCAATTTTATTAGGCCGCGCCATCGACCAGTTCATCATTCCCAAAGATTTAGCGGGACTGGCGCGCATCACCCTGGTCATGCTCGGCGTCTATTTGATCGGCGGCGCGGCGGCTGTGGTGCAGGGCGTCCTCATGGTCAGCGTCGGACAGCGGCTGATTGCCGACGTGCGGGCGGAGTTGTTCAACCGCTTGCAGTGGCTTTCCATGGCCTACCACGACCGCCACAAAGTGGGCGACCTGATGAGCCGCGTCACCAACGACACCGAAGCGATCAACAGCATTCTGTCTAACGGCCTGATTGAATTCACCTCCAATGTGCTGCTGCTGGGCGGCATCATGGTCGCCATGTTCTTGATCAATTGGCCGCTGGCAATTGGCGCTCTGATTTTGCTGCCGCTGATGCTCTATATCACCAGTTTGGTCACGCGCCGCAGCCGGGTGGCGTTTCGGCAGGTGCAGCGCAATCTGGGCACGATGAATGCCGTCATGGAGGAGAACATTGCCGGGATTCGGGTGGTGAAGGCGTTTGCCAGGGCCAGCGACACGGTGGCTCAGTTTGAGGCGGCCAATGCCGCCAACCGCAAAGCGGGCACAACGGCCGACATTATTACGGCGGCGTTGGGGCCGATGTTCACCACCATGAGTACCATTACCATCGCCGCCACGGCGCTGCTCGGCGGCTGGCTGGCGCTGCAAGGGATTGTAACGGTGGGGGTAATTGCTACGTTTGTGGTCTATATCATGAATTTTTTCCGGCCGATGCGGGCCATTGCCATGTTGTACAACAGTTTGCAGGCGGCGCTGGCAGGGGCGGAACGGATTTTTGAGGTACTGGATGAGGAAACGGCCGTTCCCGATTCCCCAGACGCTCAACCCTTACCCATCCAGGGCAAAGTGGTATTCGACCATGTCACCTTTGGCTATCGTCCGGAGAAACCGGTGCTGCGGGACGTCTGCCTGACGGCCCATCCCGGCGAAACGGTGGCGCTGGTCGGTCCCACCGGCGCCGGCAAAACCACAATCATCAATTTGCTCAGCCGCTTTTATGACGTGGACGCCGGGACCATTGCCATCGACGGGCAAGATATCCGCACAGTGCAGCAGGCGTCTATTCGAGAGCAATTGGGCATTGTGCTGCAAGATACGTTTCTGTTTTCAAACACGGTGCTGGAGAACATCCGCTACGGCCGTTTACAGGCCACTGATGACGAGGTGATTGCCGCCGCCAAACTAGCCAATGCGGACTGGTTCATTCGCCGTCTGCCTCAGGGTTACCAGACACCGGTGTCGGAACAGGGACACAATTTCAGCCAGGGACAGCGGCAGCTGCTAGCGATTGCCCGCGCCATCCTGGCCGATCCGCGCATTCTCATTCTGGACGAGGCGACGAGCAGCGTGGACACGCGCACGGAAATGCAGATTCAAGAGGCGCTGCTGCGCCTGATGACCGGACGCACCGCCTTTGTCATCGCCCACCGCCTGAGTACGATCCGGCAGGCGGACCAGGTATTGGTGATTGAGAACGGCCGTATCATCGAACAAGGCACACACGAATCCCTGCTGGCCCAGCAAGGCTTCTATTACAATCTGTACATGAGCCAATTTCAAAAAACATTGACAAAAACTTGACTGGATACTGGCGTTTTGTCATTTCTCTAATGAGGGCGATTTTGAAAATCGCCCTACGCCTGCCTGTCAAATAAGACAAGAAGTTTTGTGTTTTTTAAGCAACTGCGCATTACGCTTGAAAATCCCCCCTGATTGACAGAAAATAACTTATTATCCTGATGATGATTCAAACTTGCTATTTGACACCTTACCCTGTCAATAATTTATGACGTATTCCATTGAGGTACTCATGAAAAAACCGATGGTTGAAAAGGCGACTTGTGCTCGTATCCCCACCGATAGTGGTGAATTCCAGCTTTGTTACTACCAGAGCAACGTGGATGACAAAGAGCATCTGGCGCTTATTCATGGCGATGTGACCGGTAAGGCAAATGTGCTGGTACGGATTCACTCGGAATGTTTTACCGGAGATGTGTTGGGGTCATTACGCTGCGACTGCGGGGGCCAGTTACGCCGGGCGATGGCGTTGGTAGCGGCCGAAGGGGCCGGCATCATCATCTATTTGCGGCAGGAAGGACGGGGCATTGGCCTGCTGGACAAGCTGCGGGCCTACAATTTGCAGGATGCTGGCTACGATACGGTGGACGCCAACTTGATGCTGGGTCACCAGGCGGATGCCCGCGATTACACAGTGGCGGCGCTGATACTGCAAGATTTGGCCGTGCAATCTGTGCGCCTGCTTACCAACAATCCGGACAAGATTGAAAAATTACAGGCACTAGGGGTGACAGTCACGGCGCGGGCGCCGCTGGCTGCCGATTGGACCCTGGAGAATGCGGTGTATCTGCGCACCAAAGTGGCGCGGATGCGGCACCTGCTGGATTTAGGCGAACCGGAGCCAGCCCTGCCCACGGCCGATATTTTCCCAATACAAAACAGGCAAAACGGCCGTCCTTTTGTGACGCTCAGTTTTGCCCAAAGCCTGGATGGGTCAATTACCATACAACGGGGTCAGTACACGGCTATCAGCGGCGAGGCGTCTATGGCCATGACCCATCGTCTGCGGGCAGCCCATGAGGCGCTTTTGATTGGCATTGGCGCCGCTTTGTCTGACGATCCGCAGTTGACGGTGCGCCTGGCTGCCGGTCCGCAGCCGCAGCCGGTGGTGGTAGACAGCACCCTGCGCCTGCCGCTGACGGCGAAACTGCTCCAACATCCGCGTCCACCCTGGATTTTCACGACAACGCAGGCGAGTGAAGAGCGCCAGCAGGCTTTGGCAGACTGTGGCGCACGTATATTCTGCGTTCCGGCCAACGCGGCGGGCATGGTCTCGCTAACGGCCGTTCTCGCCCAACTGCACAAAATGGGCATACACAGCGTCATGGTGGAAGGCGGCGCACGCATCATTACCAGTTTTCTGGCGGCGCATCTGGTGGATCATCTGGTGGTGACGATTGCGCCCAAGCTGTTGGGCGGCTTGAACGCTATCGAATACGTGAATGGGCACGGCCTGCCCCAACTGCAAAATACCCGCTATCAGGTGTTGGGTGACGACATGGTATTGTCCGGGGAGGTCGCGTGGTAAAACGGCAGTCACTCTGGTTTACCGCGCCGTTTCAAGTGGAAATCCGCGAGGAAGCGCTGCCGCCTCTGCTGCCGGATGAGATGATGGTGCAAACGGCCGTTTCCGCCATCAGTCCGGGCACGGAAATGCTGCTCTACCGGGGACAGATGCCCACAGACCTGACGGTGGACGAGACGATTGCGGCGCTGGAAGGAACCGTTGCCTACCCTTTGAAGTATGGCTATGCGACGGTGGGCCAGGTGGTAGAAACGGGCAAGAACGTGGATTCTGAGTGGAACGGCCGTTTTGTGTTTGCTTTTCAACCCCACCAATCCCACTTTGTTACCCGACCTGAATTTGTTTTGCCGCTGCCGGTGGACATGGCGCCGGAAACGGCCGTTTTTCTGCCGAATATGGAAACGGCCGTTTCATTTGTCATGGACGGGCAGCCGGTGCTGGGCGAACGGGTGGTGGTGTTTGGGCAGGGCGTGGTGGGTTTGTTGACGACGGCCCTGCTGGCGCAGTTTCCCCTGGCTGCACTGGTGACAGTCGATGGCTATGCCCTGCGGCGGGAATGGTCGAAAAAGATGGGCGCAACGGCCGTTTTTGACCCCGCCGAACCTATCCCGGTGACGGACGCCGACCTCGCGTATGAGCTGTCCGGCAATCCGGCAGCCCTGGATCAGGCCATCGCCGCGACAGGCTTTGACGGGCGGGTGGTCATCGGCTC
>JAWOGU010000280.1:0-6760 GCA_046496595.1 Chloroflexota bacterium | reverse complement strand
AGGGGAACGGCCGTTTCCTCCCGTTTCCTCTTCCCTCCTCAAACTGTTACAATTGCGCCTTACTCGCCTTCGGCGTGTATATCCGTTAGATCTGGCAATGAAAAGCAAGCAAGAGTTAGCACTATTGCTTTAGTGCTTGCGCTTACTTTTTCAAGAGGACTTATTGAATCGTAAAACCATCTGGCTGATTTTGGCCGTCGCCGTCAGCGGCTTTTTTGTGTGGCTGGCGCTGCGTGGGTTGAAATTGGATGAAGTGTGGGCCAACATTATCAGCGCCAACTTTTACTGGCTGATTCCCTCCATTGCCGTGTATTTTGTGGCGGTGTGGGTGCGCACCTGGCGCTGGGACTACATGCTGCGTCCCATCAAGCACATTCCGGTGCGCCGCCTGTTTCCGGTGGTGGTCATCGGCTATATGGGCAACAACGTCTACCCCTTCCGCGCCGGGGAAGTGCTGCGCTCTTTTGTACTCTACAAGCGGGAAGACGTTTCCATGAGCGCCAGTCTGGCGACGGTGATTGTGGAACGGGTGTTTGATGGGCTGGTGATGCTCATTTTTGTGTTTGTGGCGCTGCCGCTGTCGCCTATTCCGGGGGATAACCAGAGCGTTCGCAACATTGTTATATTTGCCAGTGTCGCCTTTTTCCTGGCATTGATCCTCTTTTTTGCGCTGGCAGCCATGCCGAAGCGGTTTCATGCTCTGGCCGAATGGGGGCTGGGACTGACCGGCAAGCTGCTCACGGAAAAAAGCCGGGCGCAAATTTTGGGCATTCTCGATAATTTCTTGACCGGGCTGGAGTCTTTACGCAGTTTCCGCAACGTGCTGATGATATTTTTTACGTCTGTGATCATCTGGCTGCTGGAAACGGTCAAGTATTGGTTCGTGATGCACGCCTTCGACTTCAGCGTCAGTTTTTTCGCGCTGATGCTCATGAATGGCGTGGTCAATCTGGCAACGACCTTGCCGTCAGCGCCGGGTTACGTGGGCACGTTTGATACGCCGGGCATTAAGGTGCTGGAATTGTATGGCATCCCGGTCAACATTGCCGCCGCCTATACGCTGGTGCTGCACGCCGCCCTCTGGTTCCCCATCACCGCCTTAGGGGTGTATTACATGGTCCGCGAGGGCCTGCGCTGGGCCGACATTGGCAAAGCGGTGGAAATGAAAGACAGCGCGGAGATAACGACGGAAAAAACTTAACGCAAAGACGCCAAGAAGCAAAGATGCAAAGGGAGGTTTTTGTTTCTCTCTGCGTCCTTTGCGTCTTTGCACCTTGGCGTTAAAAAATGCTTTTCCATATAAGGTGTTTTTATGCATATTGCGATTGTTGGGGCCGGGATTGCCGGTCTTTCGGCGGCGTATGATTTGTTGCAGGCGGGGCATGAGGTGACGCTGTATGAGGCGGCGGATCATGCCGGTGGTCTGGCGTCTGGTTTTCGGGATGAAGCCTGGGCATGGCCGTTGGAGAAGTTTTACCACCATATTTTTACCTCTGATAAGGCGATTATTCAGTTGACGGCGGAACTGGGCATGTCGGAGGCGTTGTTTTTTCCGCGGCCAACCACTTCTGTGATTTATAAGGGAAAAATCGCGCCGTTTGATTCGCCGCTGCGCTGGATTACTTTTCCAGGTTTTAACCTGCTAGACGTGGCCCGTTTTGGTCTGGTGAGCGCTTATCTGCGCTTTACGAAGCCGTGGCGCAAGCTGGAACAGGAAACGGCCGATACCTGGCTGCGCCGCTGGTATGGCGACAAAATTTATGAGACGACCTGGCGGCCTATGTTGATCGGTAAGTTTGGCCCGTATTACCAGGACGTGAATATGGCCTGGATGTGGGCGCGGCTGCATGTACGCAGTCCGAAGCTGGGTTATTTTGTGGGTGGTTTTCAGGCGTTTATTGATGGGCTGACAACGGCCGTTACATCCACTGCCACAGACTCAGTGTCCAGGGCCACACTCCTTCTCAACACCCCCGTACAAAACGTGAAACCGGAAAACGGCCGTTTGACCGTGACCACTGCCGGCCACAACGCCAGCTACGACAAGGTCCTGGTGACCACTTCTCCCGGACTGCTCAGCCGTCTGGCGCCCGACCTGCCCCCGGACTACCTGGGACAACTGCTGGCCCTGAAGAGCATGGGGGCGGTAGTGATGACCTTTGCTTTGAAACGGCCGTTGCTGCCCGACGGCCAAACCTACTGGCTCAACATCCCCGCCGATTCGCCTGACAAGAGCCAAAACAGCGTGCCCTTTCTGGCGCTGGTCGAGCACACCAACTACATCAGCGCCGAACATTATGGCGGCGACACCATCGTCTACTGCGGCGACTACGTCACACCGGATCACCCCTACTTCCAAAAGAGCAAAGAGGAACTGGAAGCCCTCTTTTCCGCTGCCCTGCAAAAATTTAACCCGGATTTTCAGCCGGAATGGGTGCGCCAAAGCTGGCTTTTCCGCGAAAAATACGCCCAACCCGTGCCCCTGCTCAACCATTCTGCCCACATCCCCGACCTGCGCACGCCGCTTTCTGGCCTTTATTTTGCCTCCATGAGCCAGGTCTACCCCTGGGATCGCGGCACCAACTACGCTGTGCAAATTGGCCGGCAGGCTGCCCGCCTGATGTTGGATGATGGCGCGCAATAACCGTAGTCCGTGCGCGGTAATTCCTATGGCGCTGACTCTCATGAATGCCGTCGGCAAACGGATAACGGACTTCGGATAACGGACTTCGGATAACCGACTTCGGAATACGGACTTCGGATAACCGACTTCGGATAACGGGGCGTAGGGCAATCGTTTAGATTAAGCACACCTGTAAGTTGGTTACGATAGCGTATGTTTCGTATCTTATACCGCAGGTTTTTTTATTACAAATTTGTGCTGAGCAGCGCCGAAGCAGACATATAGAGACACGAGGAACAAAGGATGAGAGCAGTTGTTTTTCTTTCATCCCTTTGTTCCTTTGTTTCTTTGTTTGTAACTACTAACCTCCTCGAGGGCTGAGCTTGTCGAAGCCCGTATTGCCTTCGACAGGCTCAGGCAACGGGCTTAGTAGTTGCCTTTGTTTAAAGTTTTTGCCTCTGGCTTCTCCAGAGCAATCGTGAAAATAAAACATCAGGAGCATTATCATGAAAATTATTGTTGTTGGGACTGGTTTTGTGGGACTGCCCCACGCGGCCGTTTTGTCTGAATATGGCCATGAAGTGTGGGCTTATGATATCGACGAAAAGCGCATCAACGCCTATAAAACCGGTGATAAAGAAGAGATTGAGCGTTATGTCAATGAGCCGGGTCTGGCGGAAGCCATTGCTGAAACAAAAGACCGTTATCTGCATTTCACTACGGATATCACCGACATCGTAGAAGGAACCGACATTTTTTTCTTCTGCCTGAACACGCCGCCTATGCGCGACGGCTCAACCGACATGAGCTACTATCTGAACGCCGCTCATACGGTGGCTGGCCTGTTAGCAAAACGGCAGGATAAAAAACGGGTCGTTTTGGTGAACAAAAGCACCGTGCCGGTGGGCACGGCTCGTGTGCTGCAACATGTCATGGCAGAGCATAACGTGGAAAACGTAGGCGTGGCTTCCAATCCGGAGTTTCTGGCGCAGGGCAACGCCATCGACGGGTCGCGCAAACCGGATCGAGTGGTGGTGGGCGCCGATGCGGAGGAAGATTTTGTGCTGCTGCGCCGCCTGTACACCCACTTTGTCAACCATGTGCGCATCCGTTATCTGGAAACCACGCCGGAAACATCCGAATCCATCAAATATGTGGGCAATACCCTGCTGCTGACCTACATCTCTTTCTGGAATGGGGTGGGCGCGCGGCTGGGCGAAACGTTTCCCAACATCCGCATGGAAGACCTGAAAATTGGCGTTACCTCGGATTCACGTATTTCTACCTGGGGTTCTTATGTGAGCAACGGGGCCGGCGGGAGCTGTTTTGGCAAGGATATTCAGTCGTTAATTTACCAATTGAACCAAAACGGCCGTTCCACCGACCTGCTCCAATCCGTCTACAACATCAACGAATATCAAAAGGTCTATCTGATCGACCGCGCCGTGCACGAAGCCAATTTCAACTTCAACCATAAGACTGTGGCGCTGTTGGGTCTGGCTTTCAAAAAACGCACCAACGACATGCGTGACTCTGCTGCCCTCAAAGCCGTGGAATCGCTGCTGTCCAAAGGCGTCAAGGAAATCCGCGCCTACGATCCGCTGGCTGCCGAAGCCGCCCAATCGTACTGGTTCAACCCGGAGAAAAACCACCTGTTTGAGCGCATCACCTACCATGAGTCGGCCAAAGCCGCTATGGAAGGCAGCGACGCCGTCTACATTTCCACCGACTGGGAAGAGTTCCGCGGCCTCTCCCGCACGATCGAAACCACCGTCAAACCGCCTTTCCTGGTCATCGACGGCCGGCGCATGATCGCCGACTCCCAATCGCTGGTCGAAAGCGGCTTCGATTTCTTGTCCGTTGGCGGCGTTTATTTGCCAGGGCAAAAATAGCAGATCCGCGCAGGCATTTGCCGCTTCCAGATTGGACCAATCTCCAAGATTGGTCCAATCTCCCCAGGTTAGTAATGCGCCAGGGTCCCTTCCAGCCGCGCCCGATTGACCGCAAAACGAAATACCAGCAATGCCGCTGGTCCTAAAACGAGGCAAAACAGGCTTAATGCCAGGATGTCGGGGGCCAGTTCCTGCCAGCCGGCGCCGACTAACAGAGCGCCGCGCATGGCGCGCAAAGAGTAGGTGATGGGCAGCAAATAGGCGATAACTTGCAGCCAGCCGGGCAAAATGGCCACCGGATAAAAGACGCCGCCGATGAGGTTGGAAACATTGCCAAAAACGGCCGTTATCGGATCCCCCCGCTTCACCACCATAATCAAACTGGCCGCCAGAATGCCGATGCTGGCAAACGACACAATCGACAGCACCAGCACCAGCAGCGCCGCCCCAAAATTAGCCTGACTCAGGTCCAGTCCCAAAAAAAGCGCCCCCACCAGCAGATATACCAATACTCGAAAGGTGGTATACACATAACTCCAGGCCGCCGATCCCACAATCAGCCATGAAACCGGCGTGGGCGTCATGACCATGGCTTCCAGGGTGCCGGTTATTTGCGCCTGGCGCAGGGCGCTGGCAAAACTGGTCAGCCCCGTGCTGAAATAGCCGCCCAGGGCAATGCCAATAATCACAAACGAGAAATAGTCGCCGCCATAATCGCCCAGCAGCGGTCCGGCAGCCGCCTCAATAAACGCCGACAGGTAATAAAAAACCAGCGCCCGCACCACCACCCCGCCCACAGTAAATAAAAAAGAGAGGCGATAACTGGTCTCCACCTGAAAATCGCGCCGTATAAACGCCCCCATTCTAAGCCCGGAAAGCTTTAGGCTGCTGATCATGCTTCTGCCTTTTGCTTTTTGCCTTCTGCCTTGCCTGTATGGTGGGCAAACACCTCTTCCAGACTGGGCGGCGCGGCGGTGATGGTGTGGATGGTCGCTTGCTGAGCGCGGAGGAGGTCGATAACGGCCGTTATCAACCCATCCTGTTCACTTCCCCAAAAACTCACCTCATGGCGCTCGGGGTTTACCGAAATGGCGGGGAAATGGGAGCGCAGGGCAGTGGAAACGGCCGTTTCCAGCCGGTCCACTTGCAGCACATAATGGCGCTGCGGCTTGAGCTGGCGGCGCAAATCCGCCGGTCGGCCAATTGTTTGAATGCGGCCCTGGTGCATCAGCGCCACCCGCCCACACAGCTTTTCCGCCTCAGCCAGGTCATGGGTGATCAAAAAAACCGTCAGATTTTGCCGCGCCATCAGGCTGCGAATTAGTTCATGAAGCTGTAAAGTAGCGGTGGGGTCCAGACTGCGGCTCGGTTCATCCAAAAAGAGAATGGACGGTTGGTGAAGCAGGCTGCGGGCAATTGCCAACCGCTGCTGCATCCCGCTGGACAGGTCGCTGAAACGGCGCTCCGCCACCGTCCGCAGATCCACATCTGCCAGCGCCTCATCGACCCGTGTTTCGGCTGCCTTGCCAAACAAGCCGTGCAGCGCCGCAAAAAACAACAGATTGCGCCGCGCCGAAAGCCGCCAGTAAAAGCTGCGCTCGTTGGACACCACCAGCCCCACTGCGCCCCGAATTGCGCCCGCCTGCTCTAACCCATAGCCGCCGATTTGTCCCGATCCGGCCGTGGGCAAAATGAGGGTGCACAGCATTTTGGTGAGCGTGGTTTTGCCCGCGCCATTTGGTCCCAGCAGGCCAAACAACTCGCCTTCCGGCACAGCCAGGTTGATGCCGGCAACGGCCTGCACTGCGTTTGCCGAAGCGCCTACCGGCTTACTCTGCCGCCGCCAGCCGGCCGTTTTTTCATAAATTTTTGTCAGATTGTCGGTTTCAACGGCCAGCGTCATGGGTTTTCCAGAGTTTTACCGCGGAGAACGCGGAGAAGCGGAGTTTTTCTCTGCATCTCTGCGCCTCTGCGCTGCAATTCAAATGGGTGTGTTTCATTTTCTTAAAAATGGAGACAAGCCGTCGCCTGAGCCTGTCGAAGGCAGAGGCGGCTACGGCTTCGACAGGCTCAGCCTCCGCCTTGTACTAAAGTAAATCAAACACACCCAATTCAAATCAGGTTGTGTTGGTGGGCGTAAAGGGCGGCCTGCGTGCGGTCGCGCAGCCCCAGGCGGCTGAGAATGCTGGAAACGTGGTTCTTAACCGTACCTTCACTGACCACCAACTGGTCGGCGATTTCCCGG
>JAWOGU010000098.1:0-3941 GCA_046496595.1 Chloroflexota bacterium | reverse complement strand
GCGGTGAAGGCGTCATAGGCCGGGCCGGTACCAAACGTGGCGCCCACTAGCTGAGTGCGGACCAGGCCCAAAACCTTGTCGATTGCCAGGAAAAAGATGACGATGATGCTGGATTGCAGCAGATGTCTTGCCCGGTTCATGGGCGGGATTGTACCCGCGAGCGTGTGATTGGCAAGCGGGTTGACGGGATGCAGACCTCTGCCGTTTCAAAAACCTCAGAGGTCTCCGGCCTGATATCGCACTGTAAATTATGGGGGTGTTGGGGTAGAATGGATGGGTCTGGAAGAGGCAGATCATGATAGAAGATATCGGACGAATTACATTGGCAGATCAGCCGGAATGGCTGAAGGTTGTGATGCCCATTCAACGCAATTGGCTGCTTCTGCTGCTTTTTTCGCTGGCGCTGCTGGTATGGCTGGCGTTTGTGGTGGGCATGGTGGTATTTCTAATCCGGGATGTGATGCAGGCCGGAGAGCGATTTACCTTTGCTTTTTCCGTGATTCTGCTGATCTGGCTGGTGATTTGGTTGTGGCTGGGCAAACTTGTCTGGCGGCGCTGGCAATATTATGCTGCTGACCGGGAAATTATGTTTCTGAACAAGAAGCGCCTGATTATGCGCCGCCCGGTGTCAATATGGGGATTGACGGAAGCCTTTGACATGGACTATGTACGGCCGTTTTACGTGAGTGATCGGCATCATTGCCCGGCGTTTGACTATGGCAGCCAGAAGGTCTATTTTGGCACAAGCCTGACTGACTCGGAAGCCGCCAGCCTCATTAAAACATTAAATGCCCTCTATTTCAGGGGGTATGACCCCGATGATGATGAGTAAGCGAGAAAGAACCGATGGTCTTTTGGATTTCGTAAGGTTTGGATGCGATACGTGATGCGTGAGGCGTGATCAGGGTCATCACGCCTCACGCATCACGCCTCATAAACACGCTGCACCCTGAAATCCCAAAAAACCAGAACGGACAGGTTCCCCACAAATTTTAATAGTGACGATTTGATGATTGAAATAGCCCGTCGTTTTGCTGCGTATATTCCTGTGACGCTGGTTCGGCAAATCATGGAAGATGGTTTGCCTGAGCCGGGTCAGCCACGGCCGTTATGGGCTGCCACCCTTTTCTCCGATATTTCCGGGTTCACCAGAATGTCTGAGGAGCTGGCGTCGGATGGTTCGCGGGGGGCGGAGGAACTGAATCGGGTGCTGCTGACCACGTTTACGGCCATGATAGACCTGATTCACGAGATGGGCGGCGCGGTTTCTCATTTTTACGGGGATGCCATGTCGGTGTATTTTCCGGAGACGGAATTTGGGGACGCGGCGCGGCGGGCGCTGGCCTGTGGGCAGTCGATGCAAAAATTAATGTCGACCAGTTTCAGCCGGGCGGTGACCAATCGACCGCCAGGCAAAGACCCCATTTTCCCGTTGACCATCAAAATTGGGGTGGGGTATGGCCGCTGCCAGGAAATTGTGGTGGGTGACGCGGTCGAAAATTTGGAGTTTGTGCTGACGGGAACGGCCGTTGATGAAGCGGCTTCCGCGGAGAAAATTGCCCAATCGGGGGAACTGGTAGCCAGCGCGCAGGTGCTAAACAAAGCCGGTTTGTCCTGTATCGATGCTGCGCAGGAATTTTGCGCCTTAACCGAATCGGTGGGTTCCCCGGTTCCCCGGCCCATTCTGGATTGGGCTGTGTATGATGAAACGGCGCTGTCCTATTTGATGGCGGCTGCCGGCGCGTTTATCCCAAATGCCATTGTGCAGCGGTTGGCGCAGGGGGGCAGCGGCGAAATTGCCGAACACAGGCCGGTGACCAGCCTGTTTGTGGATTTTGATTTTGTGGGCGATAAGGATGATACGTCGGATGTGATAACGGCCGTTCACGGGCAGCAGTTACACGACTATTATCGGCGGTCGGCGCGTATTGTGGCCCGCTTTGGCGGCGAAAATGCCCGTATTAACCGTATCCTCACCGGCGACAAGGGCAACCAGCTCCACATCATATTTGGCGCGCCAGTGGCCCCGGATGCCCCGGAACAAGCCATCCGCTGCGCCCTGTCCTTGCTGCGCGAAAAGCCGGATTTTATCGCCGCGCAGCGCATCGGACTGGCGGCAGGCAAAGTGTTTGCCGGACCAGTGGGATCGTCTACGCGGCGGGAATACACGGTGGTGGGCGACGTGGTGAATTTGTCGGCGCGGCTGGCCCAAATTTGCCAGGAAAACTGTATTTTTACCAACAGCGTCACCGCCAGCCGGGTGGATAACTGGATTGAATTTGAGGTGCTGCCGCCTGTTCCGCTAAAGGGAAAGCAGATAGCCGTTTCCCCCTATCGCCCCATCGGAGAGCGCAGTGGAGTGACGCAGCTGCAAGTGTATTTCAGCCATTGGGAACGGCCGTTGGTAGGCCGCGAAACCGAGTTGGATTTACTTCTAGGGGGCATGGACGCCGCTCTGCATCAGGTTGGCGGCGTGGCAGCCATTTTAGGCGCAGTTGGCGTTGGTAAGACCCACCTCCTGGCTGAAGGCATTCGTTATTGGCTGGAGGCGGGCGGCACTGGCCTGGTAGGCGTGGCTCAACAGCATGAAAGCGACGTGCCTTACGGACCCTGGTTAGCTATCTGGCGTGACTTTTTTAACCTGCGCGTGGACATGAATCCCACTGCTCAGGCGGAACATGTGGCGGCGCAGACCCTGGCGTGGGTGCCGGATGCTGGCGACGATGCGGCCTTGTGGGGTGATGTGTTAGGGCTGCCTATTCCAGGCCAGGCGCAATTGGCGGAACTCTCTGCCGAAGTTAAACAGTCCCGGTTCTTCTCCCTGGTGAGGCGCTGCTTTTTGGCCTATAGCGAGCTGACGCCGCTGCTCATTGTGCTGGAAGATGCTCATTGGGCAGACCGCTCCACGTTGGCATTGCTGGATGAGATCACCAGGAATGTAGAAGGGCATAAACTCTTTTTTGCCGTCACCTTCCGGCTGGAAAATGAACTGACGCTGGACATGCTCAACCGGCCTTCTTGCGTGCCCATTTTGCTGGCCGATCTATCCCCCGCCCATGCCCGAGATATGCTTGTGCATTTAGTGGGCGTAGACAGGCTGCCCCTGGCTGTGGAGCAGCATTTAGGCTTGCGTGACCGCGAAGGGCGGGACAGCCCGGTCAGTCCGCTGTTCCTGGAAGAATCCATCAACGTCATGATCAGCGCCGGGGTATTGAAGGTGAATGGGCAGGTTCACGTTCATGAAGAACTACTGAAAGCCCTGCAAATTCCCGACACCATTCATGGCCTGCTGCTGGCAAGGTTAGACCGTCTGCCGCCGGCGGGCCGGGATTTGCTGCAAGTGGCGTCGGTGATTGGGCGGCAGTTTGCGTTGGAACCGCTGCACCACATTGCGCTGGGCGTCTCTGCCCAATACGTCTCCGAGTTGTTGGAAGCCCTGTCCGCCGAAGACATGACCCGCCTGGTGACGACAGACCCGGAGTGGGTGTATTTGTTCCAACACGCGCTGACGCACGAAGTGGCGTATGAGAGCATGCCCTATGCCCGGCGGCGGGCGCTGCACCACGCCATGGCGGATTGGTTGGTGGGCCGCTATCAAGACAATTTGCGGCCCTACTATCCGATTTTGGCCTACCATTACAGCCAGGCGGATAACCATGAGGCGGGTTTGCAGTATGCGCTGGCAGCCGGTATGGACGCCCGGACGTTATTCTCGAATCAGGAGGCCCTGGAGTTTTTCAACCTGGCTGAGAAGCACTTGCAGGCATTGGGCGAGGAGGAGAATTGGGAAACGGCCGTTGCCCTTTATCTTGCTCGTGGAGAAGTATTGACCCATCTGGGCGATTTTACATTCTCTTTTGAAGATGCGGAACGGGGTTATCAACATGCTCTGGCTCATGAATGTTATGAGCAAATGGCTCAAGCCAATAACATGATGGCGG
>JAWOGU010000209.1:0-13350 GCA_046496595.1 Chloroflexota bacterium | reverse complement strand
TTTGGCGTGGAATATCTGGAACTAACGTCGCCGCTGGCCTCGCCGGAGAGCTACAACGACTGTGTCACCATCGCCAGGTTGGGCCTCAATGCCAAAATCCTGACCCACACGCGCTGCACCATCGAAGACGCCCAGAAAGCGGTCGATACCGGCGTGCAGGGCGTGGACATTGTCATCGGCACGTCGTCTTATTTGCGGGATTTCAGCCACGGCAAGAGCATTCCGCAAATCATCGAACTGGCGCAGGAAGTGGTGGCGTTTCTCCTGAGCCAGGGCGTGGAAACGCGCTTCAGCACGGAAGACAGTCTGCGCAGCGACGTGGAAGACATTGTGTCGGTTTACAAAGCGGTGGACAGCCTGGGTGTGCATCGCGTGGGCATTGCCGACACGGTGGGCGTGGGCACACCGGTGCAAATTTATAATCTGGTGCAGCGGCTGCGGCGGGAATTGCACTGTGACATCGAGTTTCATGGTCACAACGATTCCGGCTGCGCGATTGCCAACGCCTACGCCGCTCTGGAAGGGGGCGCCACTCACATCGACACCTCGGTGTTGGGCATTGGCGAACGGAATGGCATTACGCCGCTGGGCGGACTGGTGGCGCGGCTGTACGCCACGGACCCGGCGCTGGTGAAAAAATACCACCTGCCGCTGCTGCGCAATCTGGACAACATGGTGGCGCGCATGGTGCGGGTAGACATTCCCTTCAACAACTACATCACCGGTTTTGCCAGCTTTGCCCACAAAGCGGGCATCCACGCCAAAGCAGTGCTGAATAATCCATCGACGTATGAGATTCTGAAACCGGAAGATTTTGGCCTGACGCGCTACATCCACGTAGCTCACCGCCTGACAGGTTGGAATGCGGTGAAAAATCGAGCGGAGCAGTTGGGTTTGGAACTGGATGACGCTCAGTTAAAATATTTAACCAATGAAATTAAAGCGGCGGCCGATCACCGGGGGCTGACGCTGGATGATGTGGATTCGCTGTTATATGAGGCGGCGCAGCGCAAAAACGGGCGCGAGCCGCTGCCGGTCGCAGAACCGGCAGGAGACTAAGATGAATCATTTAGCGATGGCGGAATTGGAAATGGGGCTGGCTGAAGTTACCCAGTCACCGCAGGATAACGGCCGTTTAGACATGATCGTCACCCGCCCCAGTGAGGATGAACGGCAAGTTCTGGTGACAGCCGAGTTGACCACAGCCGACGGGCTGGTCGGCGACACCTGGCGCGTGCGCGGCAGCCGCCACACCGCCGATGGCGGCGCCCATCCCGACGCCCAGATCGCGCTCATGAATGCCAGAGCCGCCGCTTTGTTCGCTCAAGAGCGCGACCGCTGGCCTCTGGCAGGCGACCAGCTTTACGTGGACCTGGACTTGAGCGCCGAAAACCTGCCTGCCGGACAGAGAGTGGGAGTGGGAACGGCCGTTTTGGAAATCACCGCCATGCCCCACACCGGCTGCAAAAAATTCGCGCAGCGTTTTGGCAAAGACGCCGTCATTTTTGCCAATTCAGAGACCGGCAAACGCTGGCGTCTGCGCGGCATCTACGCCCGCGTGGTGCAGGATGGGCGCATCCAGACAGGCGACGACGTGCGCAAGATTTAGTAAGTGGCGAGTTGCAAGTGGCGAGTGGCGGGCGGCGCGTCTGGTTTTACCCGCCACCCGCCACCCGCTACTCCATTTAAGAAACCAACCTATGACCGATCACGCCTCACGCCTCACGCCTCACGTCCCGCTGCTCGTCCTCGTCGGCCTCACCGGGACCGGCAAAAGCACGACGGTCAACGCCCTGCGGAACCAGGGCTTTCCTTTCCGTCTCCTGCCGAACCGGCGCGAATTGACCGACCAACTCATCATCCCCCACATGCAGGAGCTGGCTGGCGAGCCGATCACACCGGTTCCGGATCGGACGGAACGGTTCACCTACACCCGCCGCTATCGAGAATTGTTTCCGGGCGGCATGGCGCAAGCGCTTGAACAATTGACAATTGACAATGAAGCCCCCTCACCCCCTCACCCCCTCACCTCTACACCTCTTCGACGGCCTGCGCGGCGAGAATGAGGTCACTTACGCGGCGCAGCACATGCCGGAGGCGTGGTTCTTGTTTTTGGACGCACCGGATTTTGTGCGGGTGCAGCGGTTGTTAAGACGAAATGATGATTTTGATCAGGTCGTAACAAGAAAAAATGAATCCATTTCTCTCGACCCGGCCCTCACCGGCTGGCTGGATGACCAGCAGCTTGCCCACCTGGAATACTTCATCCGCCAGGGCGAACTCATCCCGGAAAACGTGCAGGCCAAGCTAACCATCGTCCAAACAGAGCGCCAAAACTACGATCCCGACGCCACTTTAGCCGCCCTGCGCCAGTTCGCGCCGGACCGCCTCCTCTACGCCGACACCACAAAACTCTCGCCGGACCAAATCGCCCAAATCATCACCAACGAGCTAAGCGCGTGACAACTTCACAATTCACCATTCACCATTCACCATTCACAATTCAAAATATTTCCACCACCGTCTTTCGCCTGCCCCTGCACGGCAGCTTGCAATGGGGCAAACACGGCGCTCTGCACGAAGTGCGCCATGTGCTGGTGCGCGTGCGCCTGAGCAACGGCGCCGAAGGCATGGCCGAAGCGCCGCCGCGGCCCACCATCTACGGCGAAACCCCTGCCTCTATCACCAGCATCATCGCCCAAGAGCTGGCTCCGCGCCTGCTCGGCCAATCCGCCGCCGACCTCAGCCCCATGTACGCCGTCAAAAACAACCACACCGCCAAGGGCGCTCTCGACATGGCGGTGCAGGCTGCGCTGGCAACAAGCAGCGGCATGGCGTTGACGGAATTCCTGCTTGAAAAGATTAAAGATTTAAGATTAAAGAATGGTAGTCAAATGCCAATCTTCAATCATTCGGCAGGTTCAGGACAAGCCCTTCAATCTTCAATCTTTGTTAGTTACATCTTGGGCATGGGCGACGAGGAGACGGTGCTGGCGGAGGCGCAGCGGGTGTTCGACCAGGGGGTGCGCGTGCTCAAGGTGAAGGTGGGGCGCGACTGGGCGGCCGACATGCGCCGCATTGAGGCGCTGCAAACGCTGTTCGGCGGCGAGATGGCGCTCTACGCCGACGCCAATGAGTGCCTGGAAACGGAGACGGCGGGCAAACAGCTTAAGCAGTTGGCCGAAATGGGCCTGCTGTACTGCGAAGAGCCGCTGCCGGTAGAGCAAATTCTGGAGCGGGCGGCGCTGCGAGCAGGCGGGCATCTGCCGCTCATTGCCGACGACAGCGCCTTTACGGAACGCGATTTGCGCCGCGAACTGGCGCTGGACACCTTCGACATCCTCAACATCAAGACGCCGCGCACCGGCTTCAGCGAATCGCTGGCGATGCTGGCGCTGGCGCGGCAGGCGGGCAAAGGGGTGATGGTCGGCTCGCAGGCTGGGACCGCCCTGGGCGCGGCCCGCGCCGGGCAGTTCGCCGCCCTGCCGGGTATTGACCACCCCTCGGAACTGAGTTTCTTTTTGAAGTTGAAAGAAGATATTGTGCGGGAACGGCCGTTCATCCACAACGGCTTCATTTCGGTGGCAGACCTGAACCGGGTGGAAATTGACGAAAATTTATTGAGAGGGGCAGAAGTAAAATGATGCGTGATGCGTGATCCGTATGAGCTGTTCAAGAATCACGCATCACGCATCACGGAAGGGTATCAATGTCACAAACCTTAGCAGAACAAATTCTATCCCACGCCGCCGGACGGGTGGTGCGGCCCGGCGAATTGATTACAGTGCGCCCGGACGTGATCATGGCCCACGATTCGCTGTCTCCGGCGATTATTGCCATTATGCGGGAGCGCCTGGGGCAGGAACATGTAGCCGACCCCGACCAGTGTGTGCTGGTGATGGACCACGTGGCCCCGGCGTCTAACGTGGCTACCGCCAACAGCCAGAACATCATCCGCGCTTTTGCCCGCGAGGAAGGGGTGCGCCTCTTTGAAGTGGGGCGCGGCATCTGCCATCAGGTGTTGGTAGAAGAGCGGATCGCGCAGCCGGGACGCATTGTCATCGGCTCGGATTCGCATTCGACGAGTTATGGGGCGGTGGGCGCGTTTGGCACGGGCATGGGTTCGACGGATATTGCCCTGGCGATGGGCACGGGCAAGGTGTGGTTCCGCGTGCCGGAGACGATTCAGGTGAAGGCAGTCGGCGAAGCGACTGCCAACGGCCGTTTCCGTCCCGGCGTTGATGCCAAAGATTTGGCGCTCAAACTGGCGCGGCTGCTGGGCATTGGCGGCGCGACCTATGCCTCCGTGGAGTATCACGGCCTGGATTGGCTGCCCCTGCCGGGCCGGCAAACGCTGAGCAGCATGGCGATTGAACTGGGCGCAAAAGCCGGCATCTTCCCACCCGACGGCGAGGTCGCCCAACGGTTTGACGTACCTGACTGGCTGCGTGTTGATGCTGCCGCTGACTATACGCAGAAAGTGGTGGTAAATTTGGATGAGTTGGAGCCGCAGGTGGCGGTACCCCATTCCGTGGACGCGGTGGTGGATTTGGGGGCGGTGGTCGGGCAGCCGGTGGATGTGGTGTTTTTGGGGACTTGCACGAACGGCCGTTATGAAGACCTGCGTATCGCCGCCGACATTCTCAAAGGCAAACAGTTGGCGCCGGGAATGAGGATGCTGGTCACGCCGGCCAGCCGCCAGGAACTGCAAAAAGCCATCGCCGATGACACCCTGGCAATCTTGCTGGAGGCCGGCGTCACGCTCACCACCCCTGGCTGCGGCCCCTGCATGGGCCGCCATCAAGGCACGCTGGGCGAAGGGGATATTTGCCTGTCAACAGGCAATCGCAATTTCAAGGGCAGAATGGGGCATCCTTCATCTCAGATTTATCTGGCAAGTCCGGCGGTGGCAGCAGCTACCGCGTTGACAGGCAGAATCACAGATCCGAGAGAGCTTGGAGATTAGCCGTTAAAATAAAGTTACTATGCAGGTAGCCGTAGCCGTAGTCGAAACCTGAGCTTGTCGAAGGTGAAGACGAAGGCGGGTGGTGCGAACCGCTTTGGCTTCGATAAGCTCAGCCGCCGCTATACCTAGATTTTGGCATACACTTGTACAGTTGCAAACTAAAAACCATCCGCAGATTACGCAGATTAAAACCAATAGGACAAAATCTGCGAAATCTGCGTAATCTGCGGATCAATAAAAAGGTAATCCAATGGCTAGGATTTGGAAATTTGGCACAGATGTTGATACGGATCAGATTGTACCGGGGCGTTACGCGCCGTTTATGCTGCGGGAAGATCAGGATGTGAAGGATTATGCATTTATCGAGGCGCGGCCTGATTTTGCGGAACAGGCCCAGCCAGGGGACGTGATTGTGGCGGGCGCTAATTTCGGCTGCGGTTCGTCGCGGGAATACGCGCCGGAAGCGCTGCGGCGGCGGCAGATTGGCGGCATTATCGCGCCGAGTTTTGCCCGTATTTTCTTCCGCAACGCCATCAACCTGGGCATCCCGCTGTTTGAGTCGAGCGAGATACCGGACCTGGTAACGGATGGGGATGAGGTGACGCTGGATGTGGAGAACGGCCGTTTACTCACCCCCACCCAATCCCATCAACTCCCTGCCCTGCCCGCTTTTGCCGCCGACATCATCAAAGCGGGTGGCATTACGCGGTATGTGAAGGAAAACGGCCGTTTTCCTGGAGAGTAGTCATCAACGTCGAAATCTGCATCAACGCCGACAGCAACGTCAAACAATCCGTGCAAGCCGCCTACCTGGGTGGCGCAGAAACCATCGAATTATGCGGGCACATGGAGCTGGATGGGCTGACGCCGTTGCCTGACCGCATTGCCGACGCCCGAGAAGCGTTTAGGGAGCGACCGGGCTTGATGGTGATGATTCGGCCTCGGGGCGGGGATTTTTGTTATTCGCGTACTGAAATTGGGCAAATGGAACGGGGGATAGAAACGGCCGTTTCCCTTGGCGCAGATGGCGTTGTGTTTGGCGTGGTGCAAAACAACCGGCTCCATATCCCCCACATGCGCCGCCTGATCCGCGCTGCCCACGATCACAGCCAAATCGTAACCTGCCACCGCGCTTTCGATGTTACAAGCGACCCCGAAGAAGCCCTGGAAACGCTCATTGATTGGGGCGTGGACCGCGTCCTTACCAGCGGAGCGCCCTGGGGCAGCAGCCAGACTGCCGCGGAGAACATTCCGCAGCTTGGCCGCCTCATCCGGCGGGCAGATCGGCGCATCGAAATCGTTCTGGGAGGCGGCATTCACCCGGAAAATATCCGGCGCCTCCTGACCCGGCTGCCCACAGACGGCGCGCGGCTGGCAGTGCATGCCTACTCTGGCGTCTTGCGTGGCGGCGTCGCCAACCAGGACGCGGTGAGGCAGTTGGTGACGGCAGTTAACTCAAGGATCGGCAAAAAATAATTCCTCCATTTTTAGATTGGTCCAATCTTAGAGATTGGACCAATCTACCCGCTACACCAGCATCGGCAGCAAATCCACGTAAATACCCAGCAAACCAATACCCACCAGCAGCGCCCCGGACAGGCGGGTCAGCACTTTATAATTGCCGGTGGTCCAGCCGGTAAAACGGCGTTGCATAGGCGCTGCCAGCAGCGGTAGCAGCACCAACGGCCAGCCAAAACCCAGTCCAAACGCAAAAAAGTAGAGCAGGCCATCCGCCAAATCGGAAAAACTGTTCGCGCCTAACAGAAAGGCGCTCAAAATAATGGGACCGGCGCAGGGCAATGTCATCGGCCCGAGCAGCAGGCCATAGACGTAGGCAGCCAGATAGGGATTGCGCAGGGCGGGCATTTGTACCGTACTCAAACGGTTGAAAGGGTTGCGCCCGGTGAGCATGAGCAAGCCCAGGAGGATAATTACGCCATAAATAGAGGGCAGCAGCACCGGCAGCACCGCGCCAAAGGATTGTTGGAACACGAAAAGCAGCGCGCCAACGGCCGTCATCAATGTGAGTACACCCAGCAGCACCAGCAGTCCCAGCCATTTGGTGGCCTTGCGCGAACGTTCATTGGCGGCGTTGCCCGCCAGAAAAGCAATCAGGCCGGGATACAGAGGCAGAATACAGACGTTGGTCAGAATGGCAGTGTTGCCCAGGATAAAGGCTTCAAGAAGTTGATTCATAGTGATTATGGGGATTGGAGATTGGAGATTTGCTCAATCTCCAATCTCCAATCTCAATGATTTTACTTATTGCGCTGCCTGGATTTGCTGGACGAGGACATCCGGAGCATCAATGCCCGTAACCAGGTCGGTGTAGCTTCCATCGGGACGGATGATGAAATGGGGGGTGGACGGGGCGGAGGTGATGCTGCGGCCAAAGGTATCGGCGAGGGATTGCAGCAGTTCAGGCGTCATGACGGCAAAGGTCCAATCGAAGCCTTCATTGGTCTGGTAAGTGGCTAACTGCGCGTCGCTGATGTTGGTTTCCAGGCTGAGGCCGATAAAAACCACGTCGTCACCTAATTGGCTGCGGGCTTCACGCACGTTGATAAGCTGATTGCGGCAGTTGGTACACCAGGTCGCCATCGGCTCCACGAACACGGTTTTACCGGCATAATCAGCCAGAGTGAAGGTTTCACCGGTGGCGGCGTTGGTGAGGGCGATGGTTTGCCAGGCAGGCAGGTCCATCATGGCGTCGGCGGCCAGGGGTTCTTCGGACATCGGTTCTTCTTCGGCCATATCCCCGGCATGGTCGCCTTCGGTCATCATGTCGTCTTTGTCGTCGGTCATGGTCTCGGCGGTGGGTTCGGCCAATTCTTCAACCATCATGTCGTCGGAGTTTTCGGGCATAACGGCCGTTTCTGCCTCACTCTCAGCCGCCGGAGCCGGGCTGCACGCCGCCAACATTACCAGAACAAGCACCCCTGTTACAAACAAAATTACGTTTTTCATCGTCGTTCACTCCTTATGTCGTTTCATTAGAATCTGTGCTGCTGCACGATACAAGATGGAGTCTAGGACGAATTTATTACGGAAAAATGGGGAACTGCTTACGCAACTATTACGAAAGCGAGAGATAGAGATAGAGATAGAGTAAAAGCGAGAAACCGATCACGGACTACGGCCTACGGACTACGGACGCCAAGCTCTAGCCGCCAAAACGATAATCGCCGTTTTCCAGGTGGCGAATGTCGTTGAGCATCGTGAGGCGCGGACCGCGGTCATTGATTTCAATGATGGTGAGGCCAGTGTTGCCGTGGAAGTTGAGGCGGCCAAACTGGTCGGAGGGGATGCCCAGCACGTATGAGACCAGGGCGTTGAGCGTGCCGCCGTGGCTGACGACCGCTACCATTTCATCCAGGTGCACCGCCACGATTTTTTGGTAAGCGGCGGCGGCGCGGCTTTGCAGGGTTTGTTGATTTTCGCCGCCGGGAATGTCGAGGATGCCTTTGCGCATGTTGGCCCACACTTCGGGATACGCCTGCTGCAACTCGTCCCGGGTACGGCCTTCAAAGACGCCCACGTGGCGTTCGCGCCAGGCAGGATCGTAGATTGGCGTGACTCCCCAGACTTCGGCCAGGGGAACAGCCGTCATGGCGGCTCGCTGCAAATCGCTGGTGTACAGGGCGGCGACGGGCCAGTGGGCCAACCGGCGGGCCAATGCCTGGGCCTGCGCCTGTCCGGTTTCGTTTAGGGGCACGTCCAGATGGCCTTGCCAACGGCCGTTGGCGTTAAACTCGGTCTGTCCGTGGCGGATGAGGAGGAAAGTTGTGGTCATTTAGTCTGTTAGTTGGTTGGGCAGATGGTCGGCGAGTTGGGCGTAGCGAACGAGCCAATGGGTGCGTTTGCTCTGGTCCAGCCAGCCATCGACGATATGAAAACCGGCCTGGATGAGCAGCGGGTCCAGGGTTTCCGGCTGCCAGTAGGTGAAGAAGCGCAGTCCTTCGTTTTGATACGGATTGGGCTGCCAGTCTGCCTCAGCGCCTGCTTTGAGGGAGAGGTAGAGAACGCCGCCCGGTTTTAAGACACGGGCAAAGCCGCACAGGGCGGGCAGCATGTCTTGGCGGAGCAGATGCAGCAGAGAAGCAGACGCCCACAAGCCGCAAACGGCCGTTTTCGCCAAAGGCAGGGCGCGCATATCCATCTGCACAAACGGCAGAGTGGGGCCGTGAACCTCGCGCCCCGCCTGCATCATGCCCAAGGAGCGGTCGAGACCGATAGCCCTGAAACCGTGCTGCCGCAAAACGGCCGTGTCGAAGCCGGGTCCGCAACCCACATCACACACCAGACCACCTGCCGGAATGAGCGTCATAAAGCGGGCTATCTGGGCGGCCAGAATGCCTCGTTCCTGCCAGCGCGCCGCATAGTTAGAGGCGATATGGTCGTAGGTGCGGGTGGTTTCAGAGGTTGGATCGAGGGTCATGGCGGTCAGGCGGCAGGGTGGGGTTATCGTTGATTGACGGGAGCGGATAGATGATGGGAGAGGCTGACGAGCAGGTTGCCGTCGATGAGGGTGATGGGTTTGCCTTGCGCCCACTCTCGGGCGGAGGGGCTGATGTCGGCGGTGGTGACAAGGAAGGCGTGGGCGACTCGTTCATGGATGAGGGTGCCAAAAAGTTCGCGCACCACTTCGGGGCCGACCGGGCGGCGGTAACGTTTGCACTGCACGATGGCGCGTTTGCCGCCGGGTTGTTTAACCTCCAGGTCGACGCCTTTGTCACCGCTGCGCCCGCGCAGGTGGACGTTGTATCCTTTTTGGCGAAAAAGGTTGGCGACATATTGCTCAAATTCTTTGGGGTCGAGGGCATACAGCTCGTCCCGCGAGAGAACGGGTGTGGCGAATTGGAGGACAGCCGGGCGAGGCCGCTGCCAAAGCCACACGCCCCACAAGGCGGCGAGGGTAATACCACCGGCCATTTCCAGCAGGCGCAGCATCTCGCGCCAGATGGCGGGCAGAGCGGCGAAGGCGTTGGCTGATAACAGGTGGAAAAGCAGCCAGAAGAGGTAAACGGCCGTTAAGCCGCCCAACAACACACCCCCTACCCGGTAAGACATCCGGGACGGCCGTTGTGCTTTTTGAGGGGTAGCGCTAAAACGGGTTTGCCAATCAAAACGAGCGATCATGATAAAGGATGAATGATGAAGGATGAAATTTTGTGCCTTTAGGATAGCCGATAAACATGATTCGGCAAGCGCAAATACAGGCTATTTGTCCAATGGATTGCCCAACATTTGCTCTATGTCACGCAGGGCAGCAGCGATATAGGCGGCCCAATCGCCGCCGGGAATAGATTTCAGGCCGCGCACGGCTGCCGGCTGCCCGACATAGACCCAGACCCTCAGGGAACGGCCGTTTTCCATTTGCACCTCTCGCGCCACCCGCCGGTAACCGGGCTGGTCTGGCTGCGCCGGATCATAATCTTCCAACCAATCCAGCCGGGCCAGCACGGCGTCATACTCAGCTTCCGCCACATGGTTGACCAGACCGTAGACGGGAGCGCCGCCTTCTTCGATGAGCATGGGATAGGAACCCATGTCATAGAGGCTGGCGTTGGGGAAAACGGCCGTTTCCTGATCAATCACCGCGCCCTCCCACAAAAACGCATTGGGCTGCCCGGGAAGCAGCGTGCCATAGACAAAAAAGGGTAGCCTGTCGTCAGCCATGTTCGATTTCACGTCCATCCTCTGTTATAATCCTTGCCGCGTTAACAATTGACCATTCAACAATGTAAGATGAGTTGTTTATCCGCCCTCGTAGCTCAATGGATAGAGCAACCGCCTCCTAAGCGGTAGATTCAGGTTCGAGTCCTGGCGGGGGTATAATACTCCGAATTTTCTGGTGACAGTCACTCCCCAAAGTGAGTGTCACCACTTCGCCAATTCAATCATTCCTACTTCTTCTGAATTATAAAGATGATGTCAAAGGCAGGGCAAACGGCCGTTTATTCTACTTGTTTGTTCCAGGCAGGTTATAAGGTGGTTTTAGGGTGGATGAATAAGCTATGAATAAGGTATGAATAGGGTATGTAACGGCCGTTTTTGTTTCCAATAAGGGGGATGCAGGGATGAGGGGAAAAGGCGTGATACCAGAAAACAATGCCGTGGGCAAGACTCCCATCAGCCTTGTGAACAGCCAGGAGTTGCTGGAACTGCTGATCGAGCATGGCATCGGCGTCAATAAAGAGCAGCACACGGTGTTATCACTGGATGAAGAGTGGTGGGGTGAATTGATTGGAAGCAAGGTGGAGCAGGTAGTGGAAGTGGCAGAGGAGGCGGAAACGGCCGTTGTAGACATTGTTTTTCCGGTGACTGTGCAGGCAAGTCATGACCCAGGTCTAACGGCGCAACTGCTTAATGCCCATGGCTTGATGCTGTATGCCGGTCAAGAATACGGTTCGCCCTCTGGCGCAGGGAAAGCGGCCAGCGGTTGGAAATCGACCAATGGCTGGACGTTTTGGCGCTATCAACACCTAGATACAGGCGAGTGGCGAGCAATTCAAGAATTACGTCTTAAGTAAGCCCCTTGCCCCACCCTCTCCCCATTTGCTATCCCATCTCCATAGAATATTCATTACGCCCCTTTGAACTCGCCTGGATTCTCCCAGGAACGGCCGTTGATGGAGGGGCAGGTGTTGATGCACAGGAGTGCATTGTTGGCGCGCCAACAGGTGACAGTTGCCAGACTCAGAAACGACATTTGGTGATTGAAACGGCCGTTGGGAGATGGTATATTAAAAAACACAGGTGAGAGCCAATCATGAATTACAAAACATTTTTGTCGGAAAATGGAAAATACGCAATTTGTGAAGTCACCGGCTTGATCACTCGCGAGAATGCTCTCGAGTTTGCAGAGGCGTCAAATCAGCTCATTCATGCCGCGAATGTCAAACGGCTGTTAACTGATGTCAGAAATGCTTCGAATGCGTTAGGCGTTCTTGGAAATTACTCATATGCTTATGAATCCATGGGAAACCTTAGCCTCCGAAAAGATGTTCGTTCTGCAATCCTGGTAGATAAAGATGATAGAAGTCACGATTTTTTAGAAACAGTAGCTCTGAACGCCGGGTACACCGTACGAATATTCCGTGACGAAGAGGCTGCTATCTCCTGGCTCAGTGAGGATATGCCCCTCTAAGTCAGCACAGGTTCATAATTCCCCCTACAGCTTACTCGCCCCAATTGAACGAACCAGAAAGCCTGTGCTGCCATGATACCATGAGCAGCACTGACAACGGCCGTTACCTACATCGCAGCGGCGATCATTACCATCCTGACTTTTCGCGGCCTGATGAGCAATGAAGAAGGCGAACTGTGGCTGCAGCTGGCCCAAGGGCTGGCGGCGTTCATCGCCCCCATCGGCATCGTCACGGCGGTCTGCACCAACGGCCGTTCCAATATGTGAAAACGGCCGTTTCCTTTAAGTGGGGAAACGGCCGTTTTTGTTTAGAAAGAAGGGTGTGCAAGGCTGAGAACGGGAGGGTTTGCACACCCTGAATTTGACGGACTTTCGTTGTTCCAGTCGCGTTTCTCTCGTGCCAGTTTAGGGGGGAGGAAAATTCCGTCTCAGCCTTTCATCCATCAAACCTGCCTGAATGATAGCGGGATGGGGGTGTTAATACATAGTACTTTATTCCCATCACGCCCTGCGCGGCTGCACTCATAACACCCATCTCATGGAACGGCCGTTTTCATTTAGAAAAACAACAGCACCGATTTACATAACAACTCAAATTGGGCGAATTTTGGCCCAATTTCTGAGTGAAAAGAGCGATATTTGCCTCTTCGTAAAAGCCACTGACAAGTTGTTCCTGCACCCAAATTTCTAAAAATCTATAATGACACGGATAGAATAACAGGTATAATATGTAATGAGTTGACCCGTGTACGCCACATCATGTAAAAAAACACCCCGTTAAATGAATATCTAATTTGCTTTTCTGGCATTAGATCAAATCCGAACAAGGAGGTGAACCCGACTTAGAATCCTAATCTTTGTAAAAAAGTTGTCTTTCCCTATCGTTGCTTTGCCATATTTGTTTTGGCGATGCGTGGGACTGTCTTATTTTTTTACCCGCAGCCAGAAGAAAGAGAATCAATTACGTACTCAGGCTTTTGGGTGTTGGGATATACAAGGAGTATATGATATGCGTAACCGATTTTTGATTCTGCTGCTTATTATTGACTCTTCCGAAAAAAGCCTCAACCTGCGTGGGGATGAGGCACGGTTACAATTAACGATAATGTCATAAAAGCAGACCGCCGTTCAAAAATAGCGTGAAAACGACGGTAAATGGTCATCAGATAAACAATCAAGGGCATAAATAAAGCCCAAACAAGCGATACGGCAGCATTATCGCCCGTTGCCATAA
>JAWOGU010000039.1:0-9621 GCA_046496595.1 Chloroflexota bacterium | reverse complement strand
GTCGTTTTTCCATAGTAATATATACTAAAACATAGTAATAGATAAGTCAATACTGTTACGAACCCCTAGTACTAAATACTCATTTTGACGACTACCTAGGTCAAGTATAGTAAACAATATATTCGTGTAATATAGATTTTGCAGATAAAGGCATTGTTTTCCCCAATTCAGAATCCTTGTCGCCTCATCCTCATTCAATCTTTATCAGTAAAATTAGGAAGATCGAACATGAAACAAGGACTAATCAACGGTAATAAAAATAAACTGACTTTTTTGTTATTTTTTTCCCTGTTTGCAATTACCGTTCTTTCAATCAGTGGTGACCAACCAATCGCATTCATTACTGCAAACAAGAAAGTTGTAAGCTTGCTGTTGTGGATAGTAATTTATATTTTAGCGCAATTCGTTGTGGCTGTATTTGTTGGCCGAATTATTCGGGGACCAAGTAGCTCTGGATAGATTAACGATTGTTCTAAATGCTGTTTTGGTAGGCCAGACCGAGGAATAGCAAACAGCAAACGATTGTGAGAGCATATCTCACCTCAGAAAAGATAACTGCATTTTATGAAGCGGCGGTACCGAAAAAACGGTATCGCTTTTTTATAAAAACAGCCCGTAAAACCCACCCGCTTCAGCGGTGGGATGGTTCGGCCTTGCTCACCACGGGGATAAGGGCTTGCTCTTACGCCCGTTAGGGCGTCGGCTTTAGCTGGATTCTCTCACCTTAAATTCACCTAACATTTAGGTAGTTTGGCACACTTGTTCTATTTAGATAATAGCTGACAAGCATTTTCGACTGCAATCAGCGTATTTCGTTCCAATTCACTAGAAATTGGCGTAAGCCGTAAATGCACATCAGGCCACCGACCAACAGAAAAGATAAAGGTAAAAACGATAACAAAATTTCAGCCAGGCCAGTTTCTAATTTCAATTCAATCTCGTCTTTGTCTTCCAGGAAAACATTGATCCCATTCACCTTTTTTGTCTGTTGGTCATAGGCTCCAATTCCACCTGTATAATAGCCCGCTAAAGGTACAACTCCTTCTGTTGTTTCCAGTTCCACGCGATAAGAACAGCCATCTTCATCACAACTTTCACTCAAGGAAGCACTCTGCAACGTTGGTAAATCCTCCTCGCGCAGTCTCACCAGCCCAAACAGTTTTATGGTTCGTTTGCAGGTTAATTCAGACGGCTCCAACCGGGTACAAGACAACTCCGAGGTTTGGCTGAAGACAAAAGTCATAAAAATCCCTCCCGCCATAAAAATCAGGCCAAATAAAATACTGCCGAGGGGTGAGTTTGAGCTTGCTCTGCGCATTGATTCTACCTTTTCTTCTATTGAGACGATGAGCTATCATTCTTGAATTCAATCTTTGAATCCCGTATGCGAGAAAATCATGTTTAACTTTCCCACAAGTATACCCAAACGCATATCACTTTTGTTGTTAGCCGGTTTCTTTATTTTGGCAGGTACTAATCATTTCCTGAGCACAGATTTCTACATGTCGATGATGCCACCGTATTTGCCAGCACATCTTGAGTTGGTGTACATGAGCGGCCTCTTGGAAATCCTTGGCGGCATCACTGTTCTGTTTGCCAAAACACGCAGATGGGCTGGTTATGGCCTTATCGCCTTGATGCTCGCTGTCTTTCCGGCCAATATCTACATGGCGATGAATCCAGCGCTATTTGCTGAAAGTACGCCGCTCTGGGCATTGTACCTGCGGCTGCCCATCCAATTTATCATCATCGGCTGGATTTACTGGACAACAAAACCCGCTAAGGCATAGCCTTCTTGAAATTGTTCCTTCCCTGGTAAAGATCGCTGCCGGTGTGCTTTTTTTGTTTGTGCCGGTGGTGACATTGTCTTGTCTATCCTCAAGCTAACCAGCTTTCAGCAGGCAGTCGTCAAAACACGCCTGATGCCAGTCATGCAAAACACTTTCAGCCAACCACGCCCTCTGAATTCCCCAGGGCTGTAAAATCGTGGACATCGCTCGCAGTATGAGTTCTGTGTAACGCGCTACGTCAACCAGGGCCGGGTCAAGGCTTTCAGGCAAATCCCAGGCATATACGCCTGGATGACTGACCGTCCATATGAATTGAATCCGCTGACCAGGAAACCTCAATTTACCAGCTTCCTGCAATTGTTTAACCGCGCTTGCTGCCGGAGATGAGACAGCGTATTCCTCCAGCGGGCGGCTCAATATCTGTGAAACCAGCAGGGTTTGGGAGTCGATTTGCCGGGCACGCAAAGCCGCCAAACGGCCGCGAATGGTGGCAATCACCTGTACCAAACAGGCATCCATATCGGCGGCGCCTGCCAGTTGCTCCAAAACGTACTGCTGCATATCGGCTATAAAACGAGGGGTGTCGTGCCGCCGCATTTCGATGCCTCGTACTTTCAGGGCGCCATCCTCAAAGGCCCCGAAATAGCGGTTGGGCACTGGAATCCGCCCATCCATTTTTGAGGGAAGAAAGGTAATCCATTTATAAAACCCTTCCAGAGCAATGGGCAAGCCGGTGCGTCTCTCTATTTCATCCAGAAGCGGCTGAACGGCCGTTTTCGTCTTAATCCCCTCCCGTTTTAGCCACAACCCATCCACATACATGTGGACTACCTCATAACCCAGCGCTTCGGCGGCTTCCTTCGCCAACAGCATCGCTTCCCGGCTGTAGGCGGTGATCGCTTCGTGGGCTTCGATGCGGCCAAAGCGGGCGCGTTTATAACCGGCGTAACCAAAAGCCACCACCAACAGCCATTTTAAGGCCGCTGACCTGGATTTCAAGGAGCGACAGCGGCAATCTCGTTTTGTCAGGCGTGCCAGTTGTGTTTTAAGGGCGATGCGCTTTTCCAGAATGGGCTGCAACGTTTCGGGCAGCAAACCGCGCTTTGTCTGGTCAATCCGCATTCCCAGTTCCGGCACGACAGCGACACGGGTATCAGGGACGGCATCACTCTCCTGTTTAACTGTTTCCGGGGAAATGTTGAACAGCGAGATGATGGAAGGGTACATGGAGACGAAATCAATCTCGACCACATCCGTATGCAGTCCAATCTGCGGCTGAAAGACGAGACCGCCTTTATCGGAACGCAGCAGGGTGCGGGCGCTTTTGACATATTCAGCCTGCTGTTTGGTGAACGGCACCATGACGTTACGCTGCAGGGCGGTGATCATCTGCATGGCGGTAATGCCCGCGCCAGGGCTGCGCCGCGCCATTTCTTGTACGGGCATTCCTGTCACTCTCGCCTGCTCCAGAACACCATCCATGTCGTATTCGTTAAACATGAGTGCGTTTTTGACATCGATGTGCCAACGGCCGTTCAGATACGTCTGCTCCCCGCGATGCAGCACCATGCCATAGGTGAAGTAGCTGCGGGCGCGTTTGAGTACGTAGGGTCTTTGCCTGTCTCGGCTGGCATTGAAGGGGATACCGGTCTCGGCCGATTGTTGGCGCAGGTAAGGAAACAGCCAGGTATCACCGTACTTGGTCAGAATAAGATCGGGATCGTACCGTTTTATTTTTGCTTGCAGACTAATGAGCAGTAAACGGCCGTTACGCAAATCATAGGTCGTTGTCTTTCTCTCACAACCAACCCGTACATAAGTTGGTTCTCGATGGGAAGGGTCAACGTCCGGTTCAATGGTAAGTGTGCGCAGCGCAGGCATAGAACCATCAAGCTGCCAACGAGACTCCAGAGGCCGAATCTCCAGGATCGCATCACCCTCAACCGTAACGCGGCATTTTATGGTGGGAAAAACGCGGAACCGCGCTGCATACTGTACGGAGAGAGGAATATCGGCATCGTAAAAATCCAGGTCAGAGAATTGAGACTGGATGCGCTTGAACAATCTGGGCTGAGTGGCGGCATCTGCTTCCATGGACAGGATGTCCAGGAAACCGTCAAATAGATCTTCTCTCCGGATGCGCGATAGCTGTACCGGCAGGCTGTAGCGGCGCACGTACCGCCATAATGCGCGCAAACGGGGGAAAGGACCGGCCGCATAAAAGGTAGTGCGAAACGGCTGCCGCAGTTGATACCGCCCTCCATCCTCTCCCAGCAGCCATAACAACACCCCACACTCCGCAGCCGCATAGACATCTAAGAGCCAACCGGAAAGATCATCGCTCATGAAGCCTGAATTCTAATTGCTCAATCTGTCGCTGCTGTTCTATCAGGATTGCCAACAAAACGCTCTCAAAAGGCAGCGCATGATCCGCGAGGCTAATCGCTGCCGTATGTTGCAAGGCATGGGCAAAAAGGGTGTCGAATCGTTTTTGATCATCCACGCGCAGCGCTCTTCTAAAGTTGTTGAAATTGCTCATTTCATCGCGAATGAGCTGGTTTGTCGTCTGTAGGGTGCGTCCCATGATGGTCTCTTGGAGTTATTGGAATAGTTAAAAAGAACGGCTCTTTGGTAAATTTCAGGGTTTGGGCTGGGAGTAGCAAGTAACGGGTGGCAGCGCCGCTTAAAGCAGCGTTGGTTGAACAGGCGCTATGGGCGGTTCATGGATAAAAACCTGGTCCGCGCTGTCTTGAAGAAGTTTCACCAAAACAGCCCTGGCATTCATGACGGGTGGAGGGAAGTTGATCATCACCAGCACAGGAACAATCTGACCTAAACGCCGCAGGTGTCCTATCGCCAGAGAGACAAGCCGCACGCTTTCCTCATCCGACAGGTTTTCATCGTAGAAAGTTGTCAGCATGTCACTGACAACGACAGGCGTGTCGGGGTTTATATCGGCCAACAGTTTGAGCATTTGATAACAGGTAAACGGCCGTGTCTGGTGTATCTGCCCCAGTGTTTGGTCTAGCAAAAGAGTGCGTCGGCGAATAATGCGGGCGAGTTTGTAGACATCAAAGGGGTTGCCGCCCACCACAACCTGGACGGAACGCAGCAAAGCCAATTGGGCAATAACCTCCAAAATAAGCTCTTTGGGCGGCAAACCTACGACGACAGTGATCCCATGGGTTTGAGAAAGTGATAGCGGCAGCATACCGTCACCATACCATTTGGCTAAAACGCCGGCAATCACCCGGGGAGGTCAGTTATCATGGGATATTGCGGGTTAACCCGCAGGTTAACCTCATCAGGTGAGCTGCTGTTTATAGGGGTGCAGGCTGGGGAATGTCTTATATCTCAATCCACTCGCTAAAATCGAGCATAGCGAGCATGTCGCGCAAACGTTCCTTGCTGGGTACGCCAAATTTGGCCAGGATATTTTTGATGTGTGTTTTAACGGTGTTTTCAGAGATAGATAGCCTTTCGGCAATTTGAGGATTGGTGAGTCCCAGCCAGACATGAGCTGTGATCTCCCGTTCACGCGGGGTGAGCTGCTGCCAGATGTCCAGACTGCTCCTGGCAAATTGATGTTCCTTGACTGCAAAACGAAGCAGGTCATCTACAATTTCATCTAGCGAACGCTGTTCTTCATGGGCAATTTCGTCCAGCGCAAGCAGCAGTTCCGGCTTAAGCTGTACAAACTGAGGCGGGTTTTGACTCCCTGAAAAAAAATCGCGTAGTTTCATGAAAGCAGACGTGAGTGTGGTCCCTTAAAATGGAAACAAATGTTCTACCTTTTATTGATTCTAGCACAGGCTCAAAATCAGTTTGTGAAAGGAGCGTGAAGATTAGTACCGGAGTACCAGTTTGCGACATTTCTTGTCCCCTGCTGGCGCATCGTTTAGAAACAGGTGAGACATGCTAAAGAAAGTATCGATGTGGTTCCCCCGGAGAAAACCGAATGCTGAAAGACAGACTACGCTGTCGTTTACGCCAAAACAACAAACTCTTCGAGGAATGCCAAAAAGTTTTTGCAATAGTGGGCTGACCGTTGGCTAATTTTTATTGCGGCTGTTTTATGGTAAGTTGTCTAGCGGAAGAGTTGAGATGGGTTGAGTCATCACCACAGCGATTGAGATCCCCACATTATGAATTCTAACGGGTTTGTCAATCTCAACGAGTAATTCTGACGCACTTCAAACAGAATTATTGGTTGTGATTTGAACCCATTTCCATTATCCTTTTTTAATTGCAGCCGGTAATTCAAAAAAGTTGAGTCATCCAAACTGTGCATAATTGCAACAGCTTTTTTATTCTGGTCAATTGATTGATTACCAACAATTGATATGAGATTTATTACATCTTTACTATGCCAGAAAACAATCCTCTGATAATACTTCGCCAAAATTTAAATACATATTTCGATCTAAACGAACTTCGTGGACTCTGCTTTGATCTGGGTGTTGATTCAGAGCAACTGTCTGTTCGTTCACTGAGTAAAGATGAGTTCGTACGCGAGTTATTACGCCACGAGGCTCAACAAGAACGTTTGCACCTTTTGGTCGCTGCCTGCACTAAGTTACGACCTAATACTGAATGGCCTCTGCCTAATGCTGAGGCAGTGAATGCCTGGCTTCAGACCATAAGCCTCCCTCCCGAAAAGGTGAATAGACGTCGCAATCAAATCATCCTCCTGGAAAAAGTGAAAAACTTTTGGATTCAAGGTGTACTCGAAAAGTCGATAACAGAAACCGGTCACGTCGGGATTCGGTCGATAACTTACAACGATGCGATAGACCATCCCTGGCATGAAATTGTGGACACGGTAGTCTACGATACTCAGGCGCTAACTCTTCATGATACGTTATTAGATACATTTAATGAGGCGGACCGCGCCCTCCTCATACTGGGAGCCGCAGGAACGGGTAAGTCAACAACATTGTTAAATCTGAGCCGGGAACTTGTTTTCCTGGCAGAGAAAGCGCCCACGCAGCCCGTTCCCGTTGTTCTGAGCCTGGTTTCTTGGGCAGAAAAACGGGAATCCATAGGGGAGTGGATAATTGGGGAGCTTAACGACAAATACCAGATACCAAAGCAAATGGCGAGCGAGTGGTTAGCAGCCGATGAGCTGGTATTAATGCTCGACAGTCTGGACGAAGTGCCATTAAGGTATCGTGATGATTGTATAAATGCACTCAATCAGTTCCGAGCAAACCACGGTTTAACCGGTCTTGCTGTGTGTAGTCGTATCAATGAGTACGAGGCCGTCGGCGTTAAGCTTAAATTGAGCGGCGCTATCTTGTTACAACAATTAACATCGGATCAAATTGATACTTATCTCAAAGAAGCTGGCCCAAAGTACGCCGCCTTATATCTGGCATTGCAACAGGACAAGATGCTTCAGGAACTGGCAATATCTCCGCTCATGCTAAACATCATGATCAAGGCGTATAGTGAGGAAGGTGAATCAGTCAAAGACAAGGATCGTTGGAGGTCAGGTTTAAATCAACTCAACACCAATGAAGAATATCGCCAACATCTTTTTTCCACATACGTTAAACGCATGTTCCAACGAAGTAGCAATAAACTTTACCGTGAAAATCAGACAATAGTATGGCTTACCTGGTTAGCCAGAAATATGTCGCAACATAATCAAGCGATCTTTCTTGTTGAATCTCTCCAGCCAAGTTGGCTGCCGACTTGGAGTTGGCGTTGGTTTTACATATTGACCACAAGATTGCTTGATGGGATCTATATTGGTCTCCTGTTATGGCTATATCTTGAAAACAAGCAAGGCACATCACAATTTGTAGATGCTTTCACAGGGATTAGTCAGCGGTTTGGTATCTTTACGAGTTTAGGTGACTTGTGGCCGGTGATTTTTCTCAACGTGATACTAGGGCTGATGTCAGGCGTCTTACAAATAGGCTGGTTTGAACATGCTAAAAGCCATAGTAATAGCTCCCTTACTTACAGAAAACGCTGGCAAATGGCGGTTGTAAACGGAATCGTTGTCGGTCTAGCCTCTCTAATAATTATAGCTGTACTGGGATATCCATTTGAATCACTGTCTTGGGGCGCCTTAGAATGTGTTTTGTTCATCTTGGCCTCACTTCTATTTCATGGAACGAGTTACCGAGATGATGTGCGTTCTGTCGAGGCGCTACACTGGATATGGTCTGATGCAATCAAGGCAGGCCTTTTAGGTCTGATCGCTGGCGTAATTTCGGGTTCTATTGGGCTGCTAATTTATGATTCAACCGCAGGTTTTCTTGCAATTCCAACCTGGGTATTACTTTTCGCTCTGCTGGCAGGGCTTCGCGGTAAGAAAATTGAAACAAAAAGTGTACCCAATCAAGGGATTCACCTATCGGCACGCAATGGTTTAAAGGCAGCATTCCTCTATTTTCTACCTTTCACGCTGTTTGGCTTCATCCTTTATGGTGGATTTGGGGCAGCCATTGTTGCGGGTTTCACCGCCGCTTTAGGAGCGTTCTTGGCCTATGGCGGCAGCAATATTGTCAAACATTACCTGGTAGGTATGATTCTTTGGCTCACGGGAAAGATACCCAGAACCTATCCTCATTTTCTGGATAGTTCTGTCGAACGACTGTTTTTGTATCGCGTCGGAGGTGGTTACATCTTCATTCATCGCCTATTGCAAGATTATTTTTCTCGTCTTGCCGACGAAAAAGATGTGTAACGTCAAAAAAACTCTATGCGAGTCGTTATCATGGGGCAAAAAGAGATTCTCCCGCGTTATGTGTGTACGTACATACTTAGCTTGGCTGTGATGGTCTCCTTACGGCTTCAGCACCGCCGCTAAGAAAATGAAATGCATGTGCTGCGGTGACGCTGCCGTCGCCGTCAACCCATCACCAAAATCCCATTCCCAACCTGTGATACCACCTTTTCCATCGAGTAGGTTAGGGTCAGTATGGTTTGTTGGCCGATCTTCTGGGGAAGCTCAAAGATAAGTAATGGCATGGGTGACAAGTTAGAATACGTCTTTTGAGGAAGTTTTATTAACCACAGAACGGAGAGGGCGCAGAGAATTAGAAATTCTCTGCGCCCTCTCCGTCATCCGTGGTTTGCTTTTTCCATAAACTCAGGAATGCGTTTCCTGCAAAATCAGCACATCACGGCCGTTTACCAGCACCGCTCCGCTTAACTCCCGCTGCGCCAATAAATCCCAATAGACCTTGTCCAGCGCCAGTGTGGCCGGTGTACTGTTGTGGTTTAGGACAAAGGTGTAGGTTTGCTCCGGCAGATGCCGCGGCGTCTGCCGCTGCCGAACTTCCACCCCCGCTGGCGCGGTAAATGGTGGGGCAATCTGTAGCCGTCGGCACAAGTCGGCGCACAGATCGCGCAGCAGCGCCGCTTCCGGTTGGGAGGCAATGTAGATCGCTTTGCCTTGCCCGTAGCTGTTTTCCGTGAGGCTGGGGGAGCCAGCATAATAATCCTGACCAAACGTGGCTCGCACTTGTGCCCCTTCCAGATGCAGCACATCACAGAGCAGCCCGCAGGCGTAACGGCCGTTCAACCCCCCATCTCCCTCGGCAAACACCATCTCATTTTGCACATCGGGGTAAAGAGCATCCGTCTCTTCAATCCAAATGCCCAGCAAATCGCGGAACGCGCCGGGATACCCACCCAAAATCACCCGATCATGCTCATCGGCCAGGCCGCTGAAACAGGTGGTGACAAAGACCCCGCCCTCGGCCACATATTGCTTAATCCGCGCCGCGCAATCGGCCGAGACCATGTACAGCATGGGGGCAATAATCAGGTCATAGGGGGATAAATCGGCCGTCACCGGCAGCATATCCACGGC
>JAWOGU010000071.1:0-3233 GCA_046496595.1 Chloroflexota bacterium | reverse complement strand
TACAGCCTGTTAACGTTACAGCTCTTTCCAGACGAAAAATACAAAACGGCCGTTTATACCGGCTACCGCTGGATGTTAGAAAACTATTCACCCTTCGCCACCATCAACGTCAACTGCTGGCTCAACAAACAAGATTATCGCCCCAACCGGGTAGACCGGGGTTTTGAACTGGCTGCCATGCTGTCTGTCGCTTTACAACAAAACGGAGAGGCATCTCATGACACCCAATCTGGCCGCCTTCTTGCAGCTGTCTGAGGCAGAAATTGCCCCGTTGGCGCCCGCCAGCGTCGTTTACACCATGGGCGGCACCCGCCGGGCGGCCGTTTTAGCCGGCATGAAACCGGAAAGCGACGAATACATCCGTTGGACCCGCGAGAAAATGGTGCAAGGCGTGGCTCTGCTGTTCCGCTACGGCGTCCAACACGTTTTTGTCATGGCGATCACGCCTGAAAACTACCGGGAATCAGGCGCCTACCGCCAGCGGCTGCTCGACTTTACCGAGTGGGGCATTGCCGGCCCTGAAGCCCTGGCCGATTACGGCCGTTTTGGCTGGCGGGTGCGCATGTTGGGCGTTGAAGACATCCCCGCACTACAACCGGCAGCCGACCGACTGCGCCAACACACCGCCGCCCCCGGCGCCCCCACCCTCTGGTGCCTGGTCGTGCCAGACGAAGACGCCCCCTGGCGGCAAATTTTGCAAACAAAGGCCGCAAACCGCCAGGAAGCCATTCTGTCTTTGTACGGCGAACCGCTCCCACCCATTACTATGTTCCTGTCCACCGGGAAACCGATGTTCAATCTGAACCTGCTGCCGCCGCTGCTGGTGGGCAGCGTACAGAGCTACTGGCGGCAGCAGCCAGGCCACAGCCTAACAGAATTAGAATGGCGCAGCATCCTGTATGACTACGCCTACACCCGCACTACCTGGCGCGAGGACAAGGAAGGCCGCGCCGAACTGGCTCTGGCGCACAACGCCATCTGGCAAACTGCGCCCACCCTCGGTCTGGGCGTCCGCTTAGGCCCTTTTTGGTATCCCAACCCTATCCCTCCCTTGGAATAAACAATCATGACTTCACAAAATTTTCGCCTCACCGCTGCCTGGTGCGCCATTTTTTCCATGGTACTGGCCTTTGGCACCATCATCTTTAGCGCTGCTGTATTGAATTTTGATCCCGTTTTGTTCAATTCGGCCGTTAGCAACAACGCCGCCATCGTCCTGCCACTTTTAGCCGACAATCCGGCGCTTGCCTGGTGGCCCACTGTTTTTGACTTTTTTGGCTTTTACCTGCTGCTGCTGCCGCTGGCAGTTTATTTACATAACCTGCTAAAAACGGAAGCGCCAGACTGGATGACCCTGATTTCCATCGCGGGCATTGGCTACATCCTCTTTGGCGCAATGGGGGCGGCGACGCTGGCTGTGATCTTTTCGTCGCAGGCGGCGGCGTTTGCGGCGACAGACAGCGTTATGGCGCAGCAAATGCATACGTTGATCTTCGAGGCGTTTGGCGACGCCATTCAGCGCGGGGTATGGGGCATTCTGGACCCAATTTTGGCGGGGATATGGTGGACGGGGTTGGGCCTGCTGCTGCGCCAACGAATAACGGTTTTGGGCTGGTTCACCTTGGTTTTAGGGATGATCAATTTAGCGGGTGGCATCAGCGCAGCCCTGGGCTTTGAAGCCGCAGCCGGTATGGGACTTAATGTTTATTTTTTGATGGCTCCCATTTGGGCTGGCTGGCTGGGTATTCTGTTGTTACGGAAACATCCCAATCTGGTGCGGCCTTTGGAGTGCCCGTAGTCGTTGTCCGTTATCCGTAGTCCGTAGTCCGTTATCCGAGAGATTTCACCATCAGATAATCCCTACGGTTTACCGCACACGGCTTACGCCTCACGGCTCACGGCTTACCGCTTAAACGCCTTCTTACGGCCTTTTGCATCATCCAAATTGAACGGCTGACAGCCAATTTCCTGCTGGAAAGGGACTATTTTCCCACCATTTTCCAGGGTACTGTCACGCCTTCTTCACGCCCTGTTTTTTGCGCTATGTTATGATGGGCAGCAAGTTGAGGATATTTTCGGATATTACTTTTGCTATGCCCGATTCCTTACCAAAAGTACCATGTTACATAAGACTGTTAGCGGCTAAAATTGAAATGGTAAAAAATACATCTTGTATAAAACTCACTGTATCACTATCAATTTATCATATGTCGTATCGGTTAAGTCATTCACAAAATTCTTCTTGCGCAAAACAGGGAATTTGTGTGAACTGCTCTGAGGAAACCGCTTGTCGTGGTGGCTGTAACTTAAATGAAGCGATTGGCGGTTTACCTCAATCTCATAATTTGGGGTAACGATACAGCCTTGTCGAAGCCTGAGCCTGTGTCGTTACACTTTTTGAACAATACTGCACTGCAAAAGGGAAGCGTTGATATGGTGGCAGCTTCTGATTCAAAACAAGAGAGCAATGATCTAGAACGCCGGACTCGTAATGCGTTTACCATCGGCTTACTCATTACGGCCGTTTCTGTGTTGGTTGTGGCCGGGACGAGCCTATTACAAATGCAGACTGGGGAAACCTATTATGTGTGGATAACGGCCGTTGGCATTGTCGGCGGCGTTCTTGCCATGATCCTGGCGCGGCGGGCACATGTATTAGCAGCAGCCATCCTTTTGATCGCCGCTTTGTACAGCGTTGCGCTTATTTACGTTGTTCTTTTTGAAAACGTAGCTACTAATTTAACCATCATCATGGTTATTTTATCGCTAGGTGTTATCACTCAAACTATTGCCGCGGAGAAACTAGGCTGGGCAATCGGCGTGACCACAGCAGTGGGCGCCGGTTTGATTGTTCTGGATCAATTCTGGCCCGGCGTTCGTATTTCTCCCCCTCCCCTAACCGAAACCATTATCGCCATTACCGGTGTAGTCACCATTCTGATTCTGGCCGCGATTATCATCAAGCAGTTTCCAACCTTTTCGTTACGCGGTAAATTGATTGGCGCGACGCTGACCGTGGCGCTTTTGGCGGTGGCGGCGGTAGCGTTTGGCGTCAATCTCTTCACCACGCAAACCATCACCTCACAGGTCGGCGCAAACCTCAGCTCAACTGCCGACTCACAGGCTCGTCTGATAGGAGAATTTCTGGCGCGCGAGGTCAACACGCTTGAAGCCCTGTCCACCAATCAGGCGCTCATCGACCTAGCTCAAGAACAAAATGCGCGTTACGCCGA
>JAWOGU010000057.1:0-4399 GCA_046496595.1 Chloroflexota bacterium | reverse complement strand
GCCATGCCCACTGCCCGGCCGATGATACCTTCCTCGGACAGGCTGGTGTCGAAGACGCGCCCTTCGCCGTATTTGCTTTGCAAGCCCTGGGTGGCGGCATGGACGCCCCCTTTCAGCCCCACGTCTTCGCCAAACAGCAGGCAGCGCGGATTGAGCGCCAGTTCCACGTCCAGCGTGCGCCGGATGGCTTCGATGAAGTTGATGCGGCGCGGATCAGGGGGCTGGGGAACGGCCGTTCCGCCCTTCATCTCTATCCCTTCCCCCGCCAGCCCGCCCACCTGCTGCGGAAAACCCGGCTCCGACAGCACAAAACGGGTCACGCTGGCCGGTTCCGCGGGCGGCGTGGCCTCTGCGATCTGCCGCGCCTCGGCCAATGACTGTTTGACTTCTTGAACCAGGGAGTCCCAGGCGGCCTCGTCCATCAACGCCGGGACCAGGTAACTTTTGAGCGCCGGGATGGGGTCGCGCTGCCATTCGGCGGCGCGTTCCGCCTCGCTTTTGTAGGCCTGGTTGTCCACGCTGGAATGGCCGGACAGGCGCGGCACAGTCAGGTGGAGCAGCGCCGGTTTCCGGGCTTCGCGCACAAAACCCACCGCCTCATGGACAAGAACGGCCGTTTCCGCCGGAACCGTCCCGCTGCCATCCCAAATTTGCAGATTTTGAAACGAGGCCAGATTTTGAGCGATATTTTGCCCAGGCGTCTGCTTGCTGCCTTTCACCGAAATGGCGTAGTCGTTGTTCTCAATCACGAACAACAGCGGCAAATTGAGCGTTGTCGCCATGGTCAAGGCCGCCCAAAAGCCGTTGGCCGCCACCGCCCCGTCCCCGGCAAAGACCACGGCAATGCTCTGGGCCACATCTTCACCCAACACCTCCTGGCGGTATTGGATGGCCTGCGCCCAACCCGCTCCCGGCGTGAACTGCGAGCCGACGTCAGCGGCCATGGGCAGTACGGTGGCCCGCCCGCGCCGCGGCAGGTTAAACACCACGCCCACGTCGCGCCCATCGCTGACGGAACCGGCGCGAGCCATGTCGGCCGTCAGCGCTTCCGCCAGAGTGAGACCGCAGCCAAAGAGAAACGGCCGTGAGCGGTAGTAGGCGCTGGCGCAGTCCAGAGGCCGGTCGAGAAGCTGGCTGAGCAGCAGTTGGCCCAGTTCATGCCCCCTGGCGGAAAACTGGTAGGTAACCAGGCCAGCGGGAACCAGTTCCTCTTCTTCCAATTCGTCGATGAAACGGGAAGCCAGCGCCAGCCGCGCCACTTCATGCCAATCGAATGCGGGGTGTAGATTGCTCATGGATTTCCTCCTCACGGCCGTTCTGCAAACCAGCGCCGCACCAGATCCACTTGAAAACGATAGCCGCCTGCGACGGCGGAGATGAGTTCGCGGTGTTGGAGGACGACCAGGGCGTCTTCCAGCGCCAGCAAGCTGGGGAAAAAGGCCACCAGCACCTCACGCGGCGTCGTTTCGCCTTCGTCGTAACCCGACATGAGGCGCAAAATTTCCCGGCCAACCGGGTCCACCTGGTTGTGCTCGATGTCGGCGAAGAAGAAGCTGCCGTGCTGCAGGGCGGCGGGAACGGCCGTTTCCACGTCCGCCGCACACGCCAATCGCCGCTGCGCGGGAGACTGTTCATTCTTCAGCGCCACAATCTCGGCGCACAAAAGCTGCACCAGGAAGGGATGGCCGTTTGTCAGATCCACCACGCGCTGCGCCGCCGCCGGTTCGTAGCGCAGCGAAAAATCGCGCACCGGATGTTCCACAAGCTGCAACGTTTCCGCCTGGCTCAGGTAGCCGATGTGCACGACCTGTACGTTGATGAGATAACTCGACCAGCGCTGGAATTCCTCCAGCGTATGGGAGCCGGAAAGCAGGATTTTGAAGCGGGGCCGGTGCTGGATGAGGTGGCGGAACATGCCCAGGATAGTGGTTTCAGCAAAACGGCCGTTTTCCAACGCCTCCGCCAGCACTTCAAACTCGTCCAGCATGAGCAGCGCCAGATTATCGCCCAGCGCCACTTCCACCGCGTCCAGCCATTCATCGAACTGCGAGAAGGGGTCTTCGGCCAGGTCGTCCCGCGTCAGTTTGGGCAGGTCGATCTCGCGTTGGGCGGCGGCGCGCTGAATGCCCCGCGCCAGATTATAGAGGAAACCGGCCTCGTTTTTGCTGTGCGAGGCCGGACCTTGCAAATCGACAAACAGGGGTACGATGGTGCTGGGCAGCAGCCGTCCCAAATTGTTGAGCAGCGAAGTTTTGCCCACGCGGCGCTGTCCGTAGAGCAGCAGCGGCGGTTGGCGGCGGTCAAGCAAAAGCTGCTCAATGCGGGCGCTGATTTCGGCGCGTCCCACGAAAATTTCCTGCCGTTCGGTGAGCGGCACGCCGATAATGTAGGGACTGTCGATCTCCTGGCGCAGTTCGGCTTCGTCGGCCAGACGGCGGGTGTGTTCGGCGAGGGTTTCGCGCCAGGCGGCGGCGATGGGACGGAAGCGTTCGGCGTAGCGTTCGTTGCTGCGCGTCAGTTCGCGCAGCAGGCCGTCCAGGCGATCTTCGACGGCGTGGAAGGCCAGCCGCCGGTTGTAGGCGCTTTCCTGCCGCTGGGCGGCGTCCACGTCCTGGCTGATGCGGCTGAAGCTGCGCAGCAAGGCGCTGGCCGGGCCGGCCAATTCACCGGCGCCCATCTGCTGGTGAACAGCGGCGATGCGGGCGGCGCTTTGGCACTGCTCAAGCTGGCGGGCATCCATTTCAATTTGCGCCGCCTGCGCCGCCCAACGCTGCCGTCCGCTGCTGATGGCCTCCATAACGGCCGTTCCCAACTCTGCGTCATGATCCAGCAGCAGCACGATATGGTTGTCCAGCCCAACAAGATGCAGCCGCTGCAATTCATCCCAAAACACCGAATGCCAGCGGATGAGGGAGGGCCGTCCCTGAACCAGACGCCGTTCATCCAGGCGCAGCAGCACAAAATTCCAGGCAGCGGTCAGGGGATAAAAAACAATGGGCCGCCACCAGGCCAGCGTCAGACCCAACAGGATACCGGCGAAGGCAAACAGCAGCACCGGGCCGACCGGTTGATCGGCCGTCGCCAGCAGGTAGAGGCCGCTGCTGCTGCCCAACATACCCGCCAGCGCTCCCGCCCACGGCCCGGAAATACGCTCGGCGATGACGTAGGGCAGGGCAAAAAGAGCGGTGATGATCGCGCCAAAACTGACGCCGTTGATGAGACTGCTGACCGGCGTTTCCTGCCAGGGAGAGATGGTCATTACCCAGGCTGCTACCATCAGGAGGCCCAAACCGCAGCCAAAAACCAGACCGCGCCGCCAACTGTGGGTACGCCAGTAAATCGCCAGAGCAAAGGGCAGTCCCAACGTCAAGCCTGCCAGCCAGGAACCAGCCGCCAATCCCATGACCAAGCCGCCGGCAATACCCACCAGAATGCCGATAAAGACGCCGGTACCCTGCCGCACAAAGGAGTAGGAAGAGCGCAAGGTATCGTCGCCATCGGCTACACCCAGGGTGGCGCCGTAGGCCAGGCCGCCGCCCAGCCCGCCCGCCAGCCCGATGACGGTACTCAATACGAGGTCGAAGGAGAGATTAACGGCCGTTGTCAGGAACGGCATCTGTTCGCCCAAAATCAGCCCGGCGGCTGTGCCGGTGACCACACTGACCGCTAAACCGGCGGCAATGGCGACGATGAGGCTCCCGGAAACGGCCGTTGCCAGACTAACCACCAGCGCCACCGCCAATCCGACAATGACGCCCAGGAGCATATTGGTTGCCGGGGCCTTCAGAAGCCACAACCCGCTTAAAATCAAACCCATGCCCAATACAGGCCAGGCTAGAAACAACATGCCCAACAAACGCCAAAACTGGAGCTGGCGCAGGTGGCGGCGTTTAAGATCCGCCAGGCAAAAATCGGGCAGCAGAGAAGCATCTACCTGGCTGACGGTCTTTTGCCAGGCGGAGGGATGGAAAAAGAGCCAGAAGAGCAGCCGCCAACTGCCCGCCAGAATGTTGCCCGGCGCGTGGGGCACGCCCAACTGATAGTCGGAAACAGGGTCAGTCAAAATTTATTCGCCTTGTTTGAGGTACAAAAAGGGAGCGCACTGTCGCAGCGCCTCTTCTTGCCAGTCCATGCTGGGAGGATCTTCTTCCAGGGCGAGGAAGCGTTCACGGCAAAGGATTTGCAGCAGAATGGGCCAACGGCCGCTTGCTTGTAATATCCAGGCGATATCTTCAGAGGAAAACGGCCGTGGGGAGTGGGCGATCAGGGCCAGCGCCTCTGCTTCCGTCAGCGGACCCAAAGCCGCTACGTAACCAAAGATGTTAAAAAAGGGCGAACCCAGGCCGCTCTGCACAGCCAGTTGTTCGGGGGATTCGGCGCCAGCCAGCACAAACGCTAA
>JAWOGU010000052.1:0-13678 GCA_046496595.1 Chloroflexota bacterium | reverse complement strand
GTTGGCACGTATGCGGGAGCGCGGCTCATAGGCCGCCGCGACCATTGGACATCTCTCAGCTTTGGCGCCGGCTTGAACGCCCGCGGCGCCATGGAAATTATCATCGCCACCATTGGCCTGAATCTGGGTATTTTGACGCAAGACATGTTCTCCATCATTGTTTTGATGGCCATGACAACTTCTCTGATGGCTCCCCCGGCGCTGCGCTGGGTGCTAAGAAGGGTCACGCCTGGTGAAGAAGAAGCAAAGCGGCTGCGCCGGGAAGAGCTGGCTTCTGGCAGTCTGGTAGCCAACATTCATCGGGTTCTCCTGCCGGTGCGGCAGCGCGAGCTAAACAACGGCGCCGTGCAAACCATTGAGGCGCATGTGTTGGACAAAATAGGCGCCAAAACAGCTCTTTCCCTGACCCTGCTTAATGTAGCTCAGCCAGGCAAACGATCCAGCGGCATTGAGTTTTTAAATGAACTTGCTCCTTATTTTTCTCAGAGGGAACTGCTCAGGAAAGCCGTTGAAAATACAGAGCCGGAAAAAGCTATTTTGGAGGAAGCCCGTAAGGATTATGATTTGATGGTTTTTGGCGCATCAGAAGAGAGAACAGACTCCGATATTGTCTTTACGCATCTGGTTGATCATCTGGTCAGGTTTGCACGCTGCCCCACCATCGTCATTCGAGGGCAGCGCGTGCAACCGGACTGGAATCCAAGACGAATTCTGGTGCCAACAAATGGCAGCCGCGCCGCCCGCAACGCGGCTGAATTAGGTTTTGCCCTGGCTTCTGAAGATGAGGATGAAATTTTTATCTTGCATGTGGTGGCAGATGATACCAGCGATTATTTTCTTGATACCGAGAGCAAAATGCTGGAAAACGAGCTTGATATTGGGCGTCAGGTGGTGAATGAACTGCGGGAACTGGGTCAGTTACAGGGCGTGCACACCAGCGCCGACATCAGGGTGGGGAATATCCCTGAAGCAATTATCCTGGACTTTGCCCGAGAGCAGAAAATGGATCTCATTATTCTGGGAACTGATGTACGGCCTGGTTCATCCCGGTTATTTTTAGGACCGCGAGTGGAACGTATCTTGAAAAATGCGCATTGTCCGGTGATTGTTTTCAACAGTTAACCATTTGGACCAAAGTCCCCGGCACTTAAATCAGTCAATCGAGAAAATAGCTGCAAATCAAGTGCCGGGGACTTTGGAAAAGTACTGCACTGCTGGCGCGCAGTTACAACAAATTGCCGGTTGGTGATAAAGTTACGATGGGCAGGAAACATGAAAAACTGGAATTTTAGGTGACTGTCACTTTTAAAGTGACTGTCACCTTGAACTGAACTATGCCGCTATTACCGGGTGAAATACTTAACGGCCGTTACCGTATCATCAGCTTGCTGGCGCAGGGGGTGTCTGGCTGCACTTATCAGGCGTATGATATTCATGCGGAGCGGCGCGTAGCCGTCAAAGAGGTGCTGGACGCCTCGGTGGAGACGCAAAAGGCGTTCCGCGCCGGAGCGCGGCGGCTGAGCGACCTGCGCCATGAGCAGTTAACGGCCGTTCTGGATCACTTTGCTCTGGAAAATGTCGGCCAATACCTGGTCAGCGCCTACGTCGAAGGCATCGATTTAGGCCAACTGCGGGTCCAATACGGCCCGCTCCCTTCCGACTTGATCATTGGCTGGCTGCAAAGCGTTTGCGCGCCGCTGCTCTATCTGCATGAACAGAACATCCTGCACCTGGACCTGAAACCGGCCAACATCCGCCTGACGCCGTCCGGGAAAATTGTGCTGGTTGGCGCACAGATTCCGGGGGTGGCGCTGAGCATGGGGCAGAACGGCCGTTTTGCCCCGCCCGAGCAGCACAATCAAGCCGCTCTATCCGCCGCCGCCGACATCTACAGCCTGGGCGCAACTCTCTACACCCTGCTGACTGGCGAAACGCCGCCCAACGCCCTGGGCCGGGAAAGCGGCCTGGTGGATTTGATACCAGCGCGGGAAGTTAACCCCAACGTGGAGCCGTACCTCTCCCTGGTTGCCAACCGCGCCATGTCCCTGCGCGCCGATGTCCGCTATGAATCGGCGGCTGATTTCAAAAAAGCTCTAGAACGGCCGTCTGGTTACCCCGCGCCCGAAACCGCCGACCTGCGGCGCACGCCCGATCCGCCCAGACCGGCGCCTCAGCCCAGCCGTCCGGCAGTGCGCCGTTCCCATAAACAGATCGAAATGAAAACGCTGTTGGGATTGATCGGCCTTATTCTCGTGTTTAGCATTATGATTGGCACAGTGGTTGTCCTGAATATCAACAACGATAACCCGGAACCGGTCACCGAAGCCGAAGCCACCGCCACCGTGGAGTCGGCGGTGATTGCGGCGCTGACGCAGATTGCACCCTCCCCGACGCCACTGCCCCGTCCCACTGATCTGCCCACGCCCACGCCGGTTCCTATCATCACCGACCTGGGCAACCGCATGTTGTTTGTGCCGTCCGGTCTTTTTGTGATGGGCAGCGACGAGAGAGAACGGGACGAACAGCCTGCTCGCCGCGTCGAATTGGACGCGTATTTCATCGATGAGACAGAAGTGACGGTGGCGCAGTATGCCGCCTGTGTGGACGCCGGAGAATGCCGCCGCCCGCCAGCCATCGGCGAAAATTATTACGGCAATCCTGATTTTGACGATTATCCGGTGATTTTTGTCAACTGGAACGACGCCCGAAATTTTTGCGAATGGCGCGGCGCGCGCCTGCCTTCCGAGGCGGAGTGGGAGAAAGCGGCCTCCTTTGACCCGGCGACAGATACCAAGTTTGCCTATCCGTGGGGCGATGTGTTTGACGGAACCCGGCTCAATTTCTGCGACGTGAACTGCACTTCTTCTGACCGGGACGTGAGCGCGAACGACGGTTATCGGTATGCTGCGCCGGTGGGGACGTATGGAAACGGCCGTTCCCCCATTGGCGCTTATGACATGGCAGGCAACGTCATGGAGTGGGTCAGCGATTGGTATGAATTCGGCTACTACCGCGATGGTCCGGCAAGCAATCCCATGGGACCACTGGAAGGGGAGTTTAAGTCATTTCGGGGCGGTTCCTGGCTGTCCACGGCGGAAGAAGTGCAGTCCGTGGCCCGCGCCAATTTTGTGCCGCTGGTGAACCAGGCCAACCTCGGCTTCCGCTGCGCCATCACGGCGCCATGATGCGGAAAATTATATTTTTACGGACCCTTAGCTGGCAAAGATTGGTCCAACCTTCAAGATTGGACCAATCTGCAAACTCACAGGTTTAAGGCTGAACTTTCACCCGACCCTGCTCCTGATAATGAACATCCAGCTTCGCAAAAAACGTCGCTTCCTCACGATTATCAGGATTGTCCATCAACGCCGCCACCGCTTCCGCGCTGCGGCGCATGGCCGGCCATTCTTCGCTGACGGCTATGCGGTAGGCCAGCCGCGCCGCCAGCACCGCTGCTTCCCGTAAACTGCGCAGTTCCACCTTCTCCAACGTATCGTAGCGGGTGTGGCCGTAACCCCGGCCGCTGCGATCTTTGCTGCCCACGCTGCCGATGCCGCCGGTAGGCGCCCCCGCCATCAAAAACGGAAAATGATCCGAGTGAGCGTTGATTGACTGCTCTACGCCAAAGGGCAGCGCCATTTCGTCGCTCCAGGCCAGCAGCAAGGTTTCCACGTCCGGCCATTCGTTGAGCACAATACCCGGATTGGGCATCGCGCCCGCCATGTCCATGTTCAAATAAAAGCGCACCTTGTCCAGATCATCCTGGTGTTTTGCCACGTACTGCGTGGAGCCAATCAAACCGATTTCTTCCACCCCCCACAGCAGAAAACGAATGGTAACAGGCGTGTCGGCGGCGTATTGGGCCAGCACGCGGGCCGCTTCCAGCAGCGCCACCGTGCCGGAGGCCGGGTCGGCCGCGCCCTGGGAGATGTCGTGGCCGTCGTAGTGGCAGCCGAGCAGCACAAGCTGCTCCGGGCGCTGCGTTCCGGGCAGGTCGGCGACCACGTTCCAGGAAGTCATGGGTTCAATCTGGTCGGTGCTGGTCAGCCGGATTTTGACGGCGCCGTGCCGTTTGATCAGGCGCTGCATAAACGCGCCATCTTCCAGCGCCAGGGAGATGCCGGGGATGAGCGAGGCGCCGTCGGCGTGGCCGATGCCGCCGGTCGCCGGTCCGTAACCCGGATAGTGGTTGACAAAAATGAAGCCGGCCGCCCCTGCCAGGATGGCACGGCCGTTTTTCTCCATGCGGTGTACCCAGCGTTTGCTGCCTTTGGGGTGGATCTCGCTGGTGGTCAGAACGATCTTGCCCTTAATCTCGTCTGCCCGTTTGTCAAAATCTTCCGGCGCGCCGTCGCCTAAATCGACCACATAACCTTCTAACTCACAGGGTGGGGAATGGGGCAGGGTGATGCAGGGCACTTCCATCTGCATGGGTTCCAAAATTTCCAGCTTGACGCTGCCGCGCCGCCAGCCGGTGTATGCGATGGGTTCAAGGTGAACGTTGCTCAGGCCGTATTCTTCCAGTTTGGCTTTCATGAAATCGGCGGCCAATTTTTCGCCGGGGGTGCCGCCGAAACGGGAGCCAAAGTCGTCGCACAGAATGGCGAGATTGTCCATCACTTCGGTGGTCGTGTAGACGTCGCCCATAATCTGGCGGTCCAGGGAGAGGAGGGGATTGTTGGGTTTCATTGTGTTTTCCTTATTGGTGTGTGGATTTCGAGATTTTTATTTTTGGCGGGGATTAGGGGATTAAGGGATAAATCAAAAATCCCCCAATCCCCACATCCCCGCTTATTCAACATTTTCAAAGGTTGGCATACCGGGCAGCGTAAAGACGAACTGACTGCCGCCGGCGGGATTGTCTTCGACCCAGATACGGCCGTTATGCGCTTCGATGACCAGTTTGCAAAAGGCCAGACCCAGGCCGGCGCCGCGTACGGGCGCGCCGCCCCGGTTGGTGCGTGTGAAGCGGTTAAACACCTGTTCCCGCGCCTCCGGTGGAACGCCGGGGCCGCTGTCGCTGATGGCGCATAAGACCCCCGGTTCGTAACCGGGAATGGCGTGGGAGTCTGGCTGCAAACGGCCGTTTACCCTCCCCCCGGCCGGCGTAAACTTCAGGGCATTGTCGAGCAGGTTGATGAGCACCCGGCGCAGCACTTCCGCATCGCCCCATACGGCGGGCAAATCGGGCGGACCGGGGTCGAAGTTTAACGTGATGCGCCGTTCCTGGGCCAGCGGTTGCAGCCGGGCCAGCACTTGCGCTGCCAGGGGCGGCAGGCGCATGGCCTCTGCCTCCACCACTGCCTGCCCGGCCTCCAGGCGGTTGATGTCCATCAGCGAGTCCACCATGTCCAGCAGGTCGGCGACGCCCTGGTGGGCGGTGTGCAGGAGAGGCGTGGTTTGGGGCGAACGGCCGTTTTCCGGCGGAAAGTAGTCGGCGAGCAGACCCAAAGCGCTGGAGAGGGTCGTCAGCGGATTGCGCAGGTCGTGGACGATCATGCGCGTCAGGTCGGCGCGGCGTTCGGCCAGTTCCCGTTCTTCGGTGACATCGCGGAAGAGCATGAGCCAGCCCAACGGCTGTTCGTGCGCATCCCGCACCGGCCCTTCGGCGCGCTGGTAAATGCGCCCGGCGGCGGTGGTGAAGTCTGCCAGTTGTTCGGGCGGTAGATGGCTTGATTGCAGACTGGTTTGTAAGGCTTGCAGGGCGGCGGGGGTGAATCCCAGGGAAACGGCCGTTTCCGCCGGGTTCAAGGGCTGCGCCAACAGGTCTGGCATGGGCTGCCGGAGCAGGGCGGCGGCGGTGGGGTTGACCAGGGCAATATGCGCCTGTGTGTCCAGCATGATGACCCCTTCCTGCATGGCGTTGAGCAGCGCCTGAAGCTGCGTCACGCGCTGCGCCAGCGCCTCGTCGGTGAGATTGTAGAGGCGCAGGGTTTCGCTGTAGAGGCGGGCGTTTTCAATGGCGGCGCTGGCTTGCCCGGCAATCGCCAGCAGAATTTCGCGCTGCCACTGGTCAAACGGCGGCTGCGGGGCATAACGCTGCAAGACCATGACGCCAGTTACGCGGTCCAGGGCTTTTAGCGGAATGCCCAACCAGGCTGCCGGCGGCGGCTGCGGCGGCCTAAGACCGTGCCGGGGGGCAAAATGCAGGCTGCGGGCGTCGATGTCCAGGAAACGGCCGTTTTCTGCCACCCACTGTGTAAAATCGTCAGGGGTGGGTGGCGTGGACGCCGCGGACGGCGTGGACGCCGCGGACGGCGTGGGGTAAAAGGACGGCTGCCAGGCTCCTGTTTCGTCGCGCAAGGTGATGGAAAATTGGTCCACGACTACCAGTTCGCTGACCAGTTGGTGGGTGCGCGCCAGCACTTCGTCCAGCGCCAGGGTTTCGCGCAGGGATGAGCCGGTGCGGTTCAATATGCTGAACTGGCTGAGCTGCCGTTCCAGGACAAAGCGGCGCTGCCAGGAAAGCCAGATGACAATGGCAAACACGGTGACGCCCAGGGAAAAGATGACAAAAACGGGCAGGCCGCTGCGCACGTAGGTCAGCGCGCCCAGCAGGGCGAAGGGCAAGGTCAACAGGCCGTAGGTGAGGGTGGTGACGCCGTTTTCGCGCAAAAACTGGCTGAACGGACGGCGCATGAGCAGCGCCAGGGCGGCAGACAGCAAAAAGTAGACCAGGCCATAGATTCCGGCCAGCAGGGCAAAAAGGGACCAGTTGAGGGTGTCGCTGGCGTCGGGGGTGAGGGGGGCGGCGCCGCCGGCCAGCAGGTAGACTTGTCCGGCGGCGATGAGCGCCACGAGATAGACGAGACCGGCGCCCAGCCGCTGCCGCCAGGACGGCCGTTTTAGACCCACGTATTCCCACACCGGCTGCCACAGGGAACCGGCCAGTTCCGCCAGCACAATGGCGCTGAGGAGAACGAGAACGGCCGTTTCCAGGCCCATCATCAGCAAACTACTCACCGAAACCAGCGGCGTCAGTCCCACCAGCCCGCGTTCCGGCGGCAGGCTGAAATTGAGCGTGATGATGGTGAGCGCCGCGAGCAAGATGAGCTGGGGCGCCTCTTCGCTGCGGGTGGCGGCCCACAACGCCAAAACCAGCACAGCCAGCAGCGCCAGCCATTCAACTGCCTGCCGGATAGAAGGATGGCGCAGCCGGGTGGTCCGTCTGGTGGAGGGCGATGGGAGGCGCTTGTTCATGGCGGGAGTGTAGCAAATTTCAGGGTAAAGGTGTAAGGAACCAGGAGGTTCAATCAAAAACATCGCGTAACTATACAACCAGACGAGGGCTGAGCCTGTCGAAGCCCGGTTTCGCCTTCGACAAGACTTCGGCGTGAGCTCAGTCGAACGCTCAGGCTACACCTGTATAGATTCAACATCGCTTCTTTAAGATTTCAAGGGACCGGGCAGGTGGCGGGTGGCAGGTGGCGGGTATTCACACAACCTGCTACTCGCCACCCGCCACTCAAAACCTCAAAAACTCCAGGCGCTAAAATTTCTAAATCCCGTTTTTAGGTTATACTTCGCCCCACTTATGCCCCATGAAGGATTGGATAATCTATGCTGCTTCGTTATCGGATTGTGAAATTTGCCATGCAGATAGTCCGCTTGATTGTGTTGACGCGGATACGAGTAAACGGGTGGGGAAATATTCCCGAAGTCCCTTATATTGTGGTGCTGAACCATACCAGCACGGTGGATACGCCCGTGCTGCTGCTGACCTTTCCCATGCAGAGATGGCGCTTTTTTGCCGTGGAAAAGTGGAAATATCATCCCATTTTTGGGCCGATTATGGCCTGGTTGGGCGCGATTTATATCGTGCGGGGGGAGGCGGACCGCCATGCCATTCGGCTGGCGCTGCAAGCCATTGAAGAGGGCGTGACCTTTGGTCTGGCGCCGGAAGGCACGCGCAGCCGGACCGGGCAGATGATGCCGGCTAAGGATGGGGCGGCGTATCTGGCAAGCAAGGTGGACGTGCCCATTTTGCCGGTGGGGCTGGTGAACTGTGACCAGATTTTTGTGAATTTTAAGCAGTTGAAAACGACGGAAGTGCTGGTGAACATCGGCGAACCGTTCAGGCTGCCGGAAATTGAGGGCCGGGTGCGGTCGCGGGATTTACCGGCGTATACGCATTACATCATGATCCACATTGCGGCGCAGCTTCCGGTGAGTTATCAGGGCGTGTATGCAGATAGTCCGGCGCTGGCGGCCTTGCTGCGCGGGGAGGATCCGTGGGAGGCGTGCGTGGCGTTAACGGCCGTTGAGAATGGTTAATGGTTGAATTGATGAACGATTAATTGTTAATGAAGCGATGGGGCGGAAACGGCCGTTGCCGATGACCATCATTTGTTGTGTTCCAGGACGATAATTTGCAAGTCTGCTACCCTTTGTAGTTTGGCGTCATTCGTCAAGAATGCGTCACAACCTGTGTGAACGGCCGTTGCAATTTGCAAAGCATCAGCAAACCCCAAATTATACCGGGCGCGAAGTTGGGCTGATTGATCAGCAATGGTATCGTTTGTGGGTTTGAAATGAGTATTTGGACCTTGTGTTAGCAGTAGTCGAAATTTGGCGGCCAATTGTGGATTATTTTGTTTATAGGGATAAAAAATGCACTCAGCCAGGGTAATTGGGGAGGTAACGGCCGTTAGCAAGCCATCGTCCAGCAGTTTGAAAACAGGCAGCAACTGCTTAAAATAAGGTCGTTTGCGTTCAACGTAATAGATAACCGGCGCGGAATCCAAAAATATGGTGGAAAGTCCTGATAATGCATTCTCAAGGGACATGGCGATCCCATTCATCCGCGCGTACCTGATTCACCCATTCTTGCGCATCTCTTCCTGCTAATAAATCGGGGGCAGCACCGGCAAGATCATGCCATTGATAGCGAGCGTTGGGTTCGGCAACGGCCGTTGCTTGTGCCTGTTGCGCAAGATAAGCGATCAACTCCAGTAGTTCCTTTTGTGAAAGCTGTGGCACAATCTTGATAATTTGATTGAGTGATGGTGAATGGTTATGTGGTTCGACCGCTTGATACATCAGTAACTCCTCGTCATTTTTCACCATTATAACATACCTTTTTAGGCCATTATGCAAGAGAGGGATGCCGGGGCAACGGCCGTTCTCCGTTGACTGTTCTCAGTTGAATGTTGTTATTTCCTCATTTGTCATTACAAAAAGATTACAGGCCAGGCAAACCAGATGCCTCAGGTTGTCTAAGCCGGTGAAATCGCTATATGATTGCAGGATTGAGCCTGCTGAATCAAAAGGAAAATGTGATGGCCGTGACACAATCAGTCACAGACCTGGGTGATATTTTAGTGGTGGATGACGAGGCTTCCGTGGTGGAAGTCGTCAGCCTTTATTTGCAGCGGGAAGGGTTTCAGGTGCGCGTGGCGCGCGACGGCCGTTCTGCCCTGGCCGCCATTCGTGAAAAACTGCCCGCCCTGGTGGTGCTGGATTTGATGCTGCCGGAGGTGGACGGCATCGCCATCCTGCAAACCTTGCGCCAGAACGCGGCGCTGGACGTGCCCGTTATCATGCTCACCGCCCGCCGCCAGGAGACTGACCGTATTTATGGCCTGGAACTGGGCGCGGACGATTACGTGACCAAACCCTTCTCCCCGGCCGAACTGGTGTCACGGGTGAAGGCGGTGCTGCGGCGTTCCAGTGGGGCTGCGCTGAGTGGGGGGGGAGAACGGCCGTTATCCTTCGGCGACCTCACCATTGATCCAAAATCCCGTCAGGTGACCGTGCACGGCGACAACGTCGAACTGACCGCCACCGAATTCAACCTGCTCTATTTCATGGCCTGCCACCCGCGCCAGGTTTTCAAACGAGATCAACTGCTGGAAAACGTCTGGGGCTTTTCGGAATATGTCGATCCCAGCACCGTCACCGTCCACATCCGCCGTCTGCGCGAGAAAATTGAAGCAGATCCGGGCAGCCCAGTTTGGCTGCTGACGATGTGGGGTGTTGGGTATAAATTTGACCCCGGAGGCTGAAGATGAACCAATCTCTCACAAACAAACGACCGTCGCGCCAGTTTAACTGGGCTTCCGGGTCTATTCTGTTGATGGGGGCGCTGGTGGCCTTGCTGGTCGCCGTTCTGCTCATGCAGGCGCTGATGCAGGCGCCCATGTCCGACGTGACAGCCCTTGTCTCCACCCTCACCGTGACCTCGCTGGCGTCCCTGGCGCTGGGCTACTTCCTCTTCCGTTTTGCCTGGAAACGCTCCCCCTCGTTTTACCTGACGCTGGTGCTGACTTATGCCTGGGCAGGTATCTTGACCTTGTTTAACGTCTGGATCATGTCCATGCGCATGTTTGCCAGTCCACACGATTTATTGTTAAGCGGTATTTTGCTGGCCTTTGCCGCCATCGTCGCCACCAGTTTTGGCGTGTTTGTGGCGGCCAACCTGAATCATGGCCTGCGTGAACTGGCCGATTCGGCGCAGCAAATTGCGGGCGGTAACCTGCAAGCCCGCGTCGCCATCAAAGGGCGCGACGAAGTGGCGCGCGCCGGGGCGGCCTTCAACGAAATGGCAGATCAACTGCAAGCAGCGGAAAACCAACGCGCCGAGTTGGATAAACTGCGCCGGGATCTCATCGCCTGGACCTCCCACGACCTGCGCACGCCGCTCACCAGCATCCGCGCCATGATTGAGGCGCTGCACGACGGCGTTGTCAGCGATCCGCCGACCACACAGCGGTATTACCGCACCATGCGCGCCGACATCATTGCCCTAAACAGTTTGATTGATGATTTGTTTGAACTGGCCCAACTGGACGCCGGCGGCCTGGCGCTGGAACTGCTGCCCTATGCGCTCAGTGATCTCATCTCAGATTCGCTGGAAAGTTTTCAGGCAGTGGCGGAGCAGCGCCGCATTACCCTCACCGGCGTGATTGGCGAAAACCTGGATCCGGTGTTGCTGCACGCGCCAAAGATTGGCCGTGTACTCACCAATTTAATCGGCAATGCGCTGCGGTACACGCCAGAAGGCGGACAGGTTGAGGTGCGGGCGTTTCGCAGCGCGGAGGGCGCGGTGGTGCTGGTTGAGGACAGCGGTCCCGGGTTTGCGCCGCAGGATTTGCCGCGCGTGTTTGAACAGTTTTACCGGGGCGAACAGGCGCGCAGCCGGGCGACGGGCGGCGCGGGTTTGGGGTTGGCGATTGCGCGGGGCATTGTGGAGGCTCATAACGGCCGTATTTGGGCCGAAAATGTACCTGCAGGCGGCGCAGTGGTGGGTTTTGTTTTGCCGAATGAGGAGCAGTAAGTTGGTTATATCGTGAGTTTTCAAAAAGCTGTATTGAGCGGGAGAACATGGAAATGAGTTTGTATCAGAATAGGAAGATTTTGTTGGGGTGTGCTTTTATGGGATTTATTGTCATCATGATGATGGCGACCGGGTATGCGCCAGGCTCACACACGACGCCTTCCGCTGTATCCGCAGCGGCGTTGACGCCAGACTCCGGGGAACGAGAATCTTTTGTCTGGCAAACGGTGTCTTTAGCCAGCAGCGCGTCTGTTACCAGCACGCTTTTTCTGCCGGTAATTACAAGCCCGTCGGTTGGACTGCCGCCGCACTGGCGTGACGGCCTTGCCGAAGGCGTAAACTGGGGTCTGGCGGCTGATTATGTCAATGACGTTGGCCTGGACCAGAATCCTTACGTGTTAGCCGTTGAGGGATTTGAATCGGGGAGCGTCGTCATTCCCACGCAAGAGAATCGCTATGGCACGTATACAACGGTCGTGAATGGACCAGTCTATACAGGCAATTTTGCCGGGCAGCATCAGTGGCCTCAAGGGTACAACGGTCCCACGACACGCTTTTTGATTCCTCAAGCGGCGCATCAGGGCGACAGACCCACCTATTTTGTGCGCATGTGCCTGAACTTTGACCACAGTTTCCATCCTGGCGTGAACAATTTGAGCGCAGGTGTGGGCGTGAAAGGCTTTGGTATCATGAGCGATCCTTACAAAAGCAGCGCCCCTTGTGATGGCACGAACTGGTACAACGCTCAGGTTCAGTTTGTAGGTTGGGGACCAAGCGCCAAACCCCAGGCCAACGACGGGTATTTATGGGTAGGGCATTTGTACAGCTACAACCCATATCCAGAGGAAGCGGTGGCCGCTTTAGGTACGATTCACGTTACCGATCCCCCAGTTGGCGATAGGCCTTATCGGTTTTCTTCGTATGCGGATCCTTTTAAATATTTGGATTTTGGCGGCTGGCATTGTTATGAAGTGGGGCTGTACCTCAATACGCCCGGTAAACATGATGGGGAAGCCAGATTTTGGATTGATGGTGTTTTACAGTCTCGGGTAACCAATATGCGGTTTCGTGATGTTGAAACGCTGCTTCCTACTGAGGCGCACCTCAATTTGCACCGCGTAACCGAAAATTTCCCGCACACCATGGTACGGTGGACAGACAATGTCGTGATTGCGACCCGGTATATTGGCCCGGTTAACAAAAATTAAGGCGCCTGTCCGAAAAACCGCAGAGGGCGCGGAGAAGCGGAGATTAAAAAGAGGTTTTCTCCGCTCTTCCGCGGTTAACTTATCAGATAGCTGTTGTTCGGCTACATTTCTTCGCGGTAGCTAAAGCCGTGGCGTTTGCGGGCGTAGAGAATGGCGCGGCGCAAAATTTCGTAGACGTGTTCCGGGTCTTTGATATTGCGCAGGGTGATGTGCGGTCGGCTGGGGTTTTGGCTTTTGATAGAAATGTCGCCTACCTTGATCATGCGGTCGCTGAAGGTTTGACGGTAATCGACATCTTGAATACGCACCAACTCAATGTTTTCCGTCGATTTGCCGAAGAAACCGCTGGAAATGCGAATGCGCTCGTCGGTGATGACGTAACTTTCCACCAGCGAAAGGTAGGGGCGGCCCTGCCACAGAATGTCTTCTTTGGTGTCGTTAAGAATGTCAGTGGAAACGGCCGTTTCTATCACCGCTCCCCCTTTGCCACCATCCTCATCTCCTAGCGGCTGCTCCAACAGAACATCAACCTCATCCATCGTGGTTTCGATGACTAAATCAACCAGTTGGTTCAACTTAGCTCGATCAATACTGCTGATATCGATTCCAGACTGAGCGATTTCTTGCCACACAGTGGCCCTAATTTTGACATGAGTTTCATTAATAGACATGGTATATTTTCCCTCAGTTTACGTAAAAGAAATAAAAAATAGTCTTGGGGAGTTCGTGGGATTTACTCTGAAACATGAGGCGTAATGCGCGGGTTTTCTCTGGTCACGCCTTGCGTTTCACGCATCATTGATTATCAACCACCTGAAATCCTGAAGAACAAACATTGAATAATTAACCCTGGTATTAACTTTCAAACCCTGATACGCTTTCTCGTTAAACGGACATATAAATACTTCACAACAGCCACATTAACACAAAACTAACAGTTTGTTGATAGCATATGGGATGGCTGTCAAGTTGTCAAATCATTTCGCGGTCGTTAAAATACCCCTTCGTCAGATGCCTGACCAGGTTTATCTGACCATAGGTGACTATACGGGTGTAGCCTGAGCTTGTCGAAGGCGAAACCGGGCTTTGACAGGACTTCGGCGTGAGCTCAGTCGAACGCTCAGCCCTCGTCTGGCTGTATAGTTACAAAAAATCATCCTTCATTACTCATCATTTTCAGGATAAATTAACCATG
>JAWOGU010000681.1:0-18290 GCA_046496595.1 Chloroflexota bacterium | reverse complement strand
AGCGCCTGCGGGATGGTGGAATAGGGACCGTCCGGGGCGACTACCAGTTCGTTTTGGGCATGGGAAACGGCCGTTTGCGACCAAAGCAGCAGCAACAAAACGAACGCCGCCAGCCATGATTTGATGGTCATGCGCCGCTCCCGGATGCCGCTTTGACCGCCTGACGCGCATCCGCCACCGGTTTGTAGGCGGCGCGATGGAACCAGAGACCGATGAGAATGACGAAAACGGCCGTGAACGCCAGATACAACCCCAACTCCGCGCTGGCTACCGTTCTAAACTGTCCGATCAGCCCTTCGCCAAACAAGGGGGGCATGAAAGGGTCAATTGCCCCGCCCAGCGGCGACTGGGGATCAATGCTGTGCCCATATTGGTACAAAATGAAAGCCAGGTCCGCCAGAAACACAAATGGAAAGAGCAGCGCCGGCAAAGCCAGCACGACCGCCCACTTGTTGTGCACAAAGACGCCCGCCAGCAGCAGCAGCCCCAGCGCCGTAATCGCCCAGGCGGAAATGGCGCGCTCCAACTGCCCGCCTTCGTCCAGCGGCGGCATACCCAGATAATGGTTCAGCGAATCAATCTCGCGCACGTCGCCGGCCAACTGGTTGACGTAGACTTCTACGGTCAGCCCGTTGGGGTACTGCGGCGCAAACATGGTCATGCTCCAGTAAGGCAGGAAAATGGAGATGATTAGCAGCAGCCCGCCCAGCATGAGCAGGAAGCTTGGGATGAGGTAGGCGGTGAGAGGACGGGTATCGCCGTCAGGAAGCAAAACTTTCACATCAGAATCAAAAGAAAAGCGTGGCATGAGGTGCCCCTTGAAGTGTTCCCCCTCCCTTCCCCTCCCCCAAAAGGGGAGGGAACTGGCTCCCTCTCCCTCTGGGAGAGGGCTGGGGAGAGGGAGTTGCGGATCATTTTCTTGTTTAAGGTTCGACGAGCATGTAACCCAACATCTCCAGATGCAGGGCGGAGCAGAACTCCGTACAGTAGTAGGTGAACGTGCCTGATCTATCGGCGACAAACTCAACGGTTTGCGTTTCGCCCGGTTCCAGGCTGAGGTTAATGTTGTAGCCGGAGATGGCGAAGCCGTGGGTGGCGTCTGGCGTGCGTTCCAGGCTGGTCAGATGCCAGGTCACGTTATCGCCTTTCTTGATTTCAACATGCTCCGGGTAGAAGTGGGAGCGCACCACCGTCATCCAGATTTCCACGTTATTCCCGTCTCGCTCTATCCGGGCATCGTCTGAACTGGTGATGGCATTAGGGCTGACGGCCATGGTAGCGGGATCCCAGCCGATTTCGGGGTATACCTGCCATGGTTGCAGCCGGTCGGCGCGGATGATTTGAGCGTAATGGGGTTCGCCGACGCCGATGGGCATGTCGTAGAGCACGCGCATCTGGTCGCCGGTGGCGGCAATGTCTACTAACTGGAAGTTTTGCGGCATCAGCGGGCCGATATTGGCGAAGCGGTCAATGCTCCATTTGCTCAGGGCCACTACAAAGCCGCCCTGGGGAGAAGCGGTATCGCCTTCAACGGCCGTTATGTGCCCAATGTTGTAATGCACCGGCAGCTTCTGCACCAGACTCCACGGTTCGTCGGGATTCAGTTCTTCGTAAGGGCCGCCTAATGTCCAGCGGGCCACGGCTGAATCGAGGAAGAGCGAGGTGTAGGCGTAACCCTGGTTGTCGAAGACGGTGTGCAGCGGGCCAAGCCCCAATTCCACCTGTGTTTCCATCGTGTCATCCAACGGCAGCACCGGCACGCCGTACTGGTCTGTCTCGTGGCCGCCTTTGGCGATGGACGCCATGATTTTCTCGAAAGAGTAGACGGTGACGTGCGGGTCCAGCTTGCCGCCCACGACGATGTATTCGCCGCCGGGTGTGACGTCGGAACCGTGCGGGCTTTTGGGTTCGGGCGTGAAGTAGAGCAAGTTTTCGGAAACGGCCGTTTCCAGACTAATCACGGCAATGCCGCCAATCATCTCGTAGTTGCCTGCCTGGAAGACCGCTTCCGCCTTTTTCCAGTCGATAATGTGCAGGTAGTCGGTGTCGTTTTTGGCCGTGCCCGCTTCAAAGGGCGGGTTGCCATCCTCAATGCCGCCGGTCGCCATTTCGGTGTTGAACGAATTACAGAAAACCCAGCCTTCGCTCACCTTTTTGCCTGCATCACACAGGTCTTGCCAGTAGGGAGGCAGTTCAATCTGGAAGGATTGGCTCTGGTCCAACCGGCCGGCCATCCGATCAAATTTCCAGAAGGTGATCAGGCCGCGATATTTTTCGGCGTACTCGTCCAACGCCGCATATTCATAGCCAATCGGCGCGGCATACTGCGGTCCCTCGATGACGTATTCGGTGTTAGGGGTGACAAAGGCGCCGCCATGGTCATTGATGGCGTTGGGGGTTTTGATGATTTGCTTCGTCTCAAAGTCGCGCAGGTCAATGACGGCAATGCGGGCGTTGGCCTTATCGTTGATGAAGAGATATTGGCCGTCATATTCGGCGTTGGTTTCAGAGATGCTGGGATGATGGGTGTCTCCCCACAAGATAGGCTTGCCATCAACGAACCCGTCGGCGAGAACCTCGTCGCCGTGCCCGCCGTAACCATAACCCTGCCATGATTCCGGCGTAAAGACGGCGATGGCCTTCAAAATACGCATGGAGGGTACGCCAATGGCATACACCTGGCCCGACTGTCCACCAGAAGCAAGCATGATGTAGGGATCGTGTTGGCCGGAGGGCATGTAGGTTTTCAGCGCGCCGTAAATGTCGTCGGGGGTTAGACCGCGCTCGGCGGCCAGGGCGGCGGCATCGGCGGGCAGGCCGCCGTTCTGGCTGCCGGGAACGTTGGCGGCAGCGTTTTGGTCGCCGCTGTTGCGGCAGCCGGTGAATAAGGCAGCGGCCAGAATAAGCATGGCAGCCAAAAACAGGGGCGAGATTTTTTGTACTGTGTATCGGGGCATCTTCCTCTCCTTATTATTCCGCAGATCTGTAAAAATCCGTGGCTAAAACCGCAGCAGGGAACGGTCCGCCGGGCTTGATGGGTTTAGTTAGAGGTTATAGGAGAGAAAGAGAGGTGTCTTTGCAATATTGCAAATGGGGGGGAGAGAATCGTCAATCGTCAGTTTCTTCAATCGCTGCCTTGATTTCGGTGAGCAGTTGTTCCGGGGACAGGCCGTAGACCTGAGCGGCGTCTGCGGCTGTGTAGAAGGGGGCTACCGCGCAGCCGGCGCAGGCCATGTTATGTTTGTGAAAGACAACGGCCGTTTCCGGCCAACGCCGCAGTAGTGCTTCAATCGTCATTTCAGCTAAAATTTCCGTGCGCGCCTCTGTCATAATAAACCCTTTCATAACTCTATGGGGATAACCGAAAATCAATCCGACTATCCGACTGCCTGACTATCGACTTTGTAATCCAAAACCGGGTCAGGTTCTTTGCGAAATTGCAACATAGCTTATAAATCTTCGCCCAGAATCACCAATTCGTGAGCCTTGAGAATGATGATTTTCTGATTTTCGCTCTGGACGACGCCTTCTTTTTCCCAGCGGCTGACAATGCGGCTGACCTGATACAGGTTGGTTCCGGTCATTTCGGCCAGACTTTGCCGGGTCAATGGAATGTCAATCAAAACGCCCTGCGCCAACTTTTTGCCAAACTGGCGCACCAAACGCAGCAGCGCCCGCGCCACCCGCTGTTCTACCCGCCGCGTCGCCAGGTCCTGAAACCGGTCTTGAAGCTGCGCAAAACGCTCCCCCACCATTTCCAGGCTGTTCAGCGCCAACTGCGGATAGCGGCGCAGCAGCGCCTTCATCTCATCACGCTGCCAGCCTACAGCCAGGCAAGGTTCCATAGCCTCGGCCGACAGTGGGTAAGGCATATTGCTCAAGGCCACCACAATGCCCAGGCCGCCGCCCGGCCCCACGTAGCCAATCACCACCTGATTGCCTGCTTCGGTTACCTGGACCAGCTTCACCTGCCCGTCCATCAGGATATAAAGCAGGTTGGACTCTTCTCCCTGGTGAAAGAAAAATTCCCCTGCCTGAATGCGTCGCTCGTGACCGATAGCCAGAATGTCCTGCCGCTCAGCCAGGGAGATTTCTTTTAACAGTGCGCAGCGCGCCAGCATGTCTTGTTCAACGGTTTTGCGTGCCACCTCAGGAGAGTTCATATTCAATGACCGTAACAACTGCGGCTGTGATGGTCTCTTCTCAGCCTTTCTGGTATTCACCAATACATGTATCAGTATACGCGAATTGAAGTCAAAGAAAAATCGGGGATCATGACTCCACACCTCTTCAATTGACTCGGAAATACGCAATTTTGACCAACTTCTTTGCAATTGTGCAATACCAGACGGGATCCGTTGGTTTATAGTCCCCATGAATTATCATCCTTTTAATTGATACTGGAGAATTATCCCATGAGTAACGAAACCGTTTTAGATATTCGTCCCGTTTCCCCGGCGAACCGCCACCCGCTGATTTTTGACTTGTTTACCAACTTGGTCCCTGGTGAAAGCTTCATTTTGGTCAACGACCACAACCCGAAGCCGCTCTTTTATCAATTTCAGGCGGAGCTTACCGGGCAGTTCACCTGGGAATACCTGGAGCAAGGCCCAGAAGCATGGCGAGTGCGTATTGGCCGCAGTTAAAGCAGTTTTAGCCGACGCTGCGTTATGGTTTTTAAGGCAGCACACCATATGAGTCGTCATCCCGTTCCCGCGCAAACGAGCAGCCGCTATTGGCGGCGCGCGCCGCTGATGGCTTTGGCAGGTTTCGCGCTACTGGCCGGATTATGGGCCGGTATGCTGCGATTGGGCTGGCAGTGGCCGCCCATTTCATTGCGGCTGTCGGCGCAGCACGGTCCTTTGATGGTCTCCGGTTTCCTGGGCACGCTGATCAGCCTGGAGCGGGCGGTGGCGTTGAATCAATATGAAAACGGCCGTTCCCCTTCCTATTATCTGGTCCCCCTGCTGGCAGGGTTGGGCGCCCTGCTGTTGTTCTTCAGTCTGCCGCCGGTGATTCCGCGCGGGCTGAGTACCCTGGGCGCACTAGGCCTGGTGTTGATGTTTGTCATCATTTATCGCCGCCAACCGACCACTGACCATGCCGTGATGGGCATTGGGGCGCTGCTGTGGCTGGTAGGCAATGGCCTGTGGCTGTCCGGGGCGCCTATTTTCCGGTTCGTGCCGTGGTGGGCCGGTTTTCTCATCTTGACGATTGCTGGGGAACGGTTGGAGTTGGGACGTATATTGCAGCCCAAACCCGCTGTACGCCTTGCGTTCAACCTGATCGTTGGCCTCTTTTTAGTCGGGCTGCTGCTTTCTCTGGCCACATTTGACGCCGGGATACGCCTGGCTGGCTTTGCCCTGATTGCATTGGGCGTGTGGCTGCTGCGTTATGATATTGCCCGGCGCACGATCCACCGCTCAGGATTAACCCGGTTTATTGCCGCCTGCCTGCTGCCGGGCTATGTGTGGTTGATGGTTGGCGGTTTCTTTTGGCTGCGTTTTGGCGGGCAGTATATGGCCGGACCCTATTACAGCGTGATGCTGCACACGCTTTTCCTGGGGTTTGTCTTTTCCATGATTTTCGGTCACGCGCCGATTATTGTGCCGGCGCTGATTGGCGTACAAATTCCGTATGCGCCGCTGTTTTACGGACATCTGGCGCTGCTGCATTTCTCGCTGGCGCTGCGGGTGACGGGCGATTTACTGTTGTGGCCGGCGGCACGACGCTGGGGCGGGCTGCTGAATGGGGTGGCGATACTGCTGTTTTTGGTAGTAACGGCCGTTGCCGCCATCCTCCATTATCAGAAACAAAACCGCCAAAGAGGATAATCATGCCTGCTCTAACCCGTTGGACCATAAAATCCGCTCTGGTCTATCTGACCACCGCCCTGATATTGGCCTTGCTGCTGGCGCTGCCGCCTACGGTTGCGCTTCCCTTCTTCGTCCGACTCATGACCCCGGCCTATTTCCACCTCTTTCTGGTAGGCTGGGTGACGCAAATGATCTTCGGCGTCATTTATTGGATGTTTCCCATCATCACCCGCGCTCAGCCACGTGGCAATGAAAAATTGGGGTGGATCAGTTACGGTTTGTTGAACGTGGGGCTGCTGCTGCGCGTGGTCAGCGAACCATTGGTCGGCGTTTATCCGGAAGCTGGTTATGGCGGGGTGCTGGTTCTTTCCGCGCTGCTGCAATGGCTGGCGGCTGTTTTGTTCGTCTGGCTGGCCTGGCCGCGTGTAAAAGAAAAGTACCGGGGAGGTTGACATGCCGCGCCTGAGCCGGTTGATGATTCGCGCCGCTTTTATCTATCTTTTACTGGGCTTTACCTTTGGCGCCCTGCTGTTGGCGCATAAAGGGATTCCCTTGCATCCGGGTCTGTGGGCCTGGCGACCGGCTCATATTGAGTTTTTGTTGTTTGGTTGGATTATGCAGCTTACTATGGGCATGGCGTTTTGGATTTTGCCCCGCTACTGGCAAAAACCACGCCGTCCCAACGAGGTCTATGCGCAAGTATCCTTTGTCTTGCTCAATCTGGGCATCTGGTTGGTGGTAGCCGGCACGACATTCCGCGCCGGCTACGGCGTTTTAGCAGGTGGACGAGCATTGGAAACAGGAGCCGTCATCTTTTTTGCCTGCCATGCCTGGAAGCGTATTGTCTCGCGGGAAGGCGCGTGATGCGTGAAAAATATCTCACGCATCACGCTTCATGCAGCTGTTGTCGGCTATAACAAGGGCAGCAAATATTCATAGGCGCTCAGGGCGGCTTTGACCCCCTCCCCCACAGCCACCAATACCTGTTCGGCGTAGATGTTGGTGACGTCACCGGCGGCAAAGATGCCGGGCACGCTGGTGCGGCTGTAGGAATCTACTTCGATGAAGCCCTGCGCATCCATGGCTACCAGGTCCGCCACGATCTGGGAATTGGGCCGCAGTCCGATTTCGACAAAGGCGCCGTCGGCGGTGATTTTCATCTCTTCACCGCGCACGTTTTCCACGACGACGGCGTTGCAGTAGCCATTGCCTTCCACACGCTTGACTTTGTATTCAGGCAGGATGGTGACGTTAACGGCCGTTTCCAGCTTTTTCCCCAACGGCGTTCTCAGTGCCTTCTCAGACGTGCCCACCACATGTACATGATGCGCCACCGTTGCCAGTTCCGCCGCCGAACGCAGCGCCAGCTCATCCTCCCCAATCACAACAGCTTCCTTCTCGATAAACAGCGGCGCATAACTCATGGCAGAGTAACAAAGTCCTTTAGACAAAAACTCACGTTCGCCAGGCACATTCAACCACTGCTGCCGGGAACCGGTGGCAATAATCACGGCCCTTGCCAGCAGTTCGCCGCCGCCCGCTGTATGGACCACAAAACCTTCATCTACCTTTTCAACCCGGGCTACCCTCTCCAGGTGACGGGCAAAGTCCAGATATTCCAGCTCGTTTTTGAATTTGTTTACCACCTCTACGCCCCGGATAACCTGATAATTATCCATCCCCGGCAAATCCAGATGGTAATTTGTCTTGCCGCCCAGGTCTTCAGAGACGAGCAGTACATTCAACCGTTTGCGAATCGCGTAAATCGCGGCCGTCAGCCCGGCCGGACCACCCCCAATGATAATCAAATCGTACATGTTTCACCTCCGTAGAGTGCCAGAGCGGAGCTAGAGATAGAAGAAGACCCTCCCCCTCTAGCTCATGCTCTAGCTCTAGCTAATCTTCCGGCGCTTCTGCAATAAACCCTTCAGCCATCATCACCTTCGTCATATTACGGGAACGGTTGATCATCGCGCAGGCATGTTGGTACAGTTCGTTGTAACTGAGCGTAAGGCGGGCTACTCCCTGCTCCTGTGCCTTCATGCCCACCGCCGCCGCTTCCCGGGCAAAAACCTGCCAATCATCCATGCTTGGTAGGATATGTTCCTCATCCAGGCCATCTCCGATGAAATCCGCCAGCGCTTCGGCAGCGGCAAAACACATCTCATCGGTGATGGTGCGGGCGCGCACATCCAGCGCCCCACGGAAGATGCCGGGGAACCCCAATGAATTGTTGACCTGATTGGGAAAATCAGATCGCCCTGTGGCCACAATGCGGGCGCCAGCAGCCATTGCCTCCCAGGGCCAAATCTCTGGCACCGGGTTGGCGCAGGCAAACAAGATGGCATCCTTGTTCATGCGCTGAATCCACTCTGGCAAAATGGTTCCGGGACCGGGTTTGGAGAGGGCAATGATCACATCTACGCCCTCCATGGCCTCCGGTATGCCGCCCTGCCGCAGATCGCCGTTGGTGATCTGGCACAGCCGCCACTTGTCTACGTATTCATGACGGCGCTTCTCTAAATCCTGGCGATGCGGACCGAGGATGCCTTTGCTGTCTACCATGTAACATTGGGTGGGATCCGCGCCTCGACCGAAGATGAGCCGCGAGCAAGCCACGTTGGCCGCGCCACTGCCCACGAAGGTGATGCGGGCCTCGTTTATCTTTTTGCCCACAACCTTGAGAGCATTCATCAGCCCTGCCAGGGTGACGGTGGCGGTGCCCTGCTGATCGTCGTGCCAGATGGGAATTTCTGCTTTTTCGCGCAGGGTGTCGAGGATGCGGAAGCATTTGGGCTGTGAAATGTCTTCCAGGTTAATGCCGCCAAAGGCTGGCTGGAGCATGAGCACGGTTTCGATGATTTTATCGGGGTCTTTGGTATCCAGCATGATGGCGACACCGTCTACGCCGCCCAGGTATTTGTACAGTAACGCTTTGCCTTCCATCACCGGCAGGCCGGCTTTGGGACCGATGTCGCCCAGACCCAGTACACGGGTGCCGTCGCTGACGACGGCGACGGTGTTCCATTTATTGGTATGGTCATAGATGTGTTCGGGATTGGCCTGGATGTCCCGGCAGGGCGCGGCTACGCCGGGAGTGTACCAGATGGCAAAATCGTTGAGGTCGCGTACCGCGCATTTGAGGGTGGTTTCCACTTTCCCCCGATAAAACGGATGCAGCCTCATGGCATCCGCCGCTGGTTTTTGCGCTTTTTTCAACAGCGCTTCAATGTCTATTTCTTTCTTGTCAATGAACATAATAGGCCCCCTTAAAAATGATGCGTGATGCGTGAGGCGCGGCTGTTACGCCTCACGCTTCTCGTATCACGCGCTCTCTTTGGGCAGCCGTCCCATGGCGCCTAAGACCCATTTCATGCATTTATGGAAGGGGTCGAAGAACATCATCGGGCAGCCGCCATCAATGACGACAATATTATTTTCCCGACAAACGGCCGTTGCCTTGTCCGACACACTCGATCCGCCCAAGGTATTGTTGTGCATCCAGACACGCGGCACGCCGGCCGCTACACAATCCTGTACCACTTCTTCCGTTACTGCCGGGCTGGTGACGATCATGGCGCCATCCACGCCGCCGGGAATGGCCTGCATGTTGGGATAACAGGGATCGCCATCGGCGGTGGTCGCCAGATTGGGGTTCACGGCAAAAACGTCATACCCTTTGTTTCGGAAGATTTTGTAAATGGCGTTGGCCGTCTGTTTCTCATCTCGGGAGACGCCGGCGACGGCGATACGCTTTTGGGCTAAAAATTCATTGGCTAATTCATTGAAACTGCTCATGGATAAAGTCACCTTTAAAAGTTTTGATGGTTTTGGTCAATGGTCACCGTTTTGAGCGGCAGTGAAATGGTGATTGCGTTACTAAACGGCCGTTTTCACGAACGCCACTGCGAGTTATTGAGAAGATACATAAATTCATTGAATGATGGGGGTGGTTGCAACAAAAAAGACACAATGTCCCTGGAAAATAACATAACTATTTCCAGAGTATTGTGTCAAGTGATGATTGAGCGGTTTTGAGGTGACAGATGTCATAAGACATTGTCGAACGGGTCATTAGAAAGGCAGTTCGTCCCCCGTCGCCCCGGTAATCCGTTTGTACCAGTCTGTTAACCAGGCCATCGCTTTATCAAACTTATTAGCCGGAAGCTGCTTATAACTGGTGATGCCAAATTCGCGGTACAACTGCCCGTAAATCGCGCCGTATTCGTTTTTACGGGTTCGCTTCTCGATCTCTGCGGCTATCACCTTGATTGCCTGGCTGATTTGCATGGCCTGCTCCGGCGTGACAAACCTGCCCGGATCTCCCAGGTTGGTTTCGATCTCTTCCAGACGTTTTTCGTGGTCTACAAGCAGGGACGTATGTGCATCTAATTTGGCTTCCAACAAAAGCTGCTGCCGGGCCATTTTCATGATGGCGGCCGCTATTTTATAGGCCTGCGCCGCCGGAGTGTCGCCAGCCAATAAATCGTCAAAGCCGGGATCCGATGTCAGCCGTCCTTCCTGGAATGCTTCCCACAGCACGTCGTAACTTTCGCGCTGGTAGCGCAATATTTTATCCTGAAGCTCAGGTTTAACCCGGGAAGCGCTAATGCCAAACAGCCAGCCCGGCAAATATTTGAGGGGAAGGCATAACATTTCCTGGATGCCGCCCCCTCGCCCATCGGGGGAAGGTGTTGTCGTAATGGCAACACCTTGCACGCTCTCTCCTAGTATGGGGTCACGGTTGATACGCCGGTATTGCGCTGACCAGTCAACACCCAGGTAATCACAGATGGGTCGAACAGGCACATAAATTTCTTGCCGGGTATCAGATTCAACCAGAACGGCTGTTACGTTATCCTCGTAAAAGATGACTTGTTTCTGCTCAATTGGCGTTAACGCGTTTTCCGTCATGCTGCATTCTCCAGTTTGTTGAATTATTCCGTGCGGCGCAGGTGAATCACCCGGAGCCGAAGCGCCCTTAAAGATTATACCGTGTCCCTGCATATTGAACGATGAACCGTGCCAATTGCCAAACGTATACGTTGTGATACACTAGTATACCATGACACGAATACTCTCCATTTCATTATCCAAAGGCGGTGTGGGGAAGACCACAACGGCCGTTAACTTATCGGCGGCGCTGGCCATCACCGGCCGGCGCGTTTTATTGATCGACACTGACACCCAGGCGCAGGCCGGCAAAGCCCTGGGGCTGCGCCCCGAAATTGGTTTGGCCGACTTCATGCTCAGTCAGGCCACATTTGAACAAGCCATTATTGAAGCCCGCCCCAATTTACACCTGCTGGCCGGCGGCCACCGCCTGGCGGCCGTCAAACAAGTGATTGCCGAAGCCGACATGCGCCAGGAAGAAACCTTATCGGCTGCTTTGACCCCTTATATTGGCAATTATCACTACGTCATTCTCGATACCTCGCCCGGCTGGGACAATCTGCAAATTAATGTGCTGTTTTTTGCCAAAGAAGTCCTCACGCCTGTCAATCTGGAGGTGTTGAGCCTGGATGGACTGATCGAATTTACCCGCCGCATCGAAGAAGTACAGCGCTACCACGATCTTAAGCTGCGCTACGTCTTGCCCACCGCCCTGGACCGGCGCGTCAAACAGACCGCTGAAATCATGCCCCAGTTGAACAATCGCTTTAATGGGGCTGTCTGTAAACCAATCCGCTACAATGTCCGTCTGAGTGAAGCCCCGGCTCACGGCCAGCACATTTTTGAATATGATCCGCAAAGCAACGGAGCCACCGATTATGCCGAACTGACCCGAAGGATAGTTAAAGATGAGTAAACGCAAGGAAATTCCCGATGTCATGAGCCAGTTGCAAGGGCTTGGCTCTACGCCTCTGCCTCCCACTTCTTTAATAGAGGAACAACCGATTGCCGCGAGAACGGTTTTATCGCCGCCGCCCAGTCGAGACAGAGCGCAGCCGGCGCGGAGCAAAAACAGAACCCCCAAAAGCCGCCTCGTCGGGCGGGCTACTTATGACATCGGCAAAGAACTCAAAGACGCCATTCAACAGGAATCGGTGGATTTGGGAGTGCCCGCTTCGCAGCTTGCCAAATACTTACTGTTGTATGCCTGGGATTTTTATGCCAGGGGCGAGATACCGGCCCCTGTTACCAACCGCAGCGATTCGCCAAAATTCCGCAATACGATTGACTTTGAAGAGTAGACTAATGTATACGTTGTTATATTCTAACGCATACAACGTATACATTAGTTGACACTGATTACGCAGCAAACCCCGCCCAAACTGACTGCGCCCCAGATGGGAATGCCGCGCCATCCGGGTCTGGGGCGGTTTGGGCGGCGAGCCAAATAAATCCCGTTGCCACACGCAAAACCCACAAATCAGGATTTCGACACGGCACGGCGGCGCCGATCGGGCCTGAAACGCCGATTATTTAGCGCATATGGCTGTTAAATGTGATTATTGCGTAACGGGAAGGAAGCGTTATCAACACCCAAACAGTGCCAGAAAAATTTGAGGGCGACGGCGTCGCCAAAATCGGGCGAAAATTTTTCCCGAACACCCCCCTACCCTCCCCCGCCAACCGCGCAAACAAAATAAAATGCCTGGCAGTGTATTTTAACGTATACATTGATATACAATGTATGCGTCGAAGCCTACGTTGAAATACATTGTTGGACATTATAACTGTGGATAACGGAGAATAAGGGAAGGGGGGTAGATGATGCGTGATACGTGATACGTGATGAGCGTCCTTCACGCATCACGCATCACGCATCATCCGCATCTTTACACCGGCTCGTAGTCCGGGCTTTGGTGGCGGAAGTAGGTGTCGTAAAGCTGGGCGTAGTGCCCTTGCTGCGCCATGAGGGCCGCGTGTGAACCTTGCTCGAGGATTTTACCTTGCTGCAAAACAATGATGCGGTCGGCGTGTTTGATGGTGGAGAGGCGGTGGGCAATGATAACGGCCGTTCTGTCTGCCAGCACCAACTCCAAACTCTCCTGTATCTGCGCTTCCGCTAAGGGGTCTATACTGGCAGTGGCTTCATCAAGGATCAAAATGGCCGGGTCTTGCAGCAGCACCCGCGCCAGGGCAATCAACTGGCGCTGCCCCATGGAAAGCCCGCGCCCGCCTTCGCCTACTTCCGTTTCCAGGCCATAGGGCAGCGTCTCCAGCCAGTCACCATAACCAATCGTTTCCGCCGCGCGGCGCACGGCCTCGGCGCTGGCCTCCGGCTGCCCGTAACGGATATTGTCGGCGACGGTGCCTGTAAATAGGAAGGGCGTCTGCGGCACAATGCCTAACTGCCGCCGGTAGCTGCTCAGGTCAAAACTGCGTACATCGTGATCATCAATCAGCAGTTGCCCATCCTGGAATTCGTAAAAACGGGCGATCAGGCGGCCCAGGCTGGATTTGCCGGCCCCGGTGTGTCCCACCAAAGCCACAGTTTCCCCGGCCGGTATGGTCAGGTTGAAGCCGTTGAGGACGTGTTCTTGAGCGGTGTAGCGAAAATCGACGTTACGGAAAGACACATGGCCTTGCAAGCGGGGAACAGGCTGGTTGTCGGTCTGCACCACCCGCGCTTCGGCGTCGATAAGGGCAAACACCCGTTCACTGGAGGCAAGGCCAAGCTGGAACTGGCTCCAAAACGAGGCGATGCCGGTGAGCGGAAACCAGAACAGGGCCACCGCCTGCACAAACAAATACCAGTCGCCGGGGCTGATCTCGCTGTCTAAAACGGCCGTTCCGCCAAAGTAAACAATCATCGCCGTACCCATACCGGCAATGAATACCAGGATAGGGAAGATGGCGCTGAACACAAAACCCTGGCGCACATGCACCTGGTACGCCTGCTCGTTGACCTCTTTAAACTCATCGTAAACGGTTTGTTCCTGGCGGAAGTTCTTGGCGATGGAGATACCGCTGATGGTCTCCTGGACGGTGGCGTTGACGGTGGCGAGCAGCCGCTGCGCCCGCTGCGTCGTTTGCCGCGCCACAGAACGGAAAGCCAGGGCCACACCCACCACCACCGGGGCAATCGCCAGCGTCAGCCAGGCCAGGAAGCTATTGATGGAGAACAGATAGCCCACAATCAAGATCACTAACAAAATCTGGCTGATCAGGTTGAGGGTGAGGGTGACCACATTGGCGAAGTCCTGGGTGTCCGAGGTAACGCGGCTGACGATTTTGCCCGACGAGAATTCGTCATAAAAGGACATGTCGCGCAGCATAACGGCCGTGAAAGCATCTTCGCGTAGTTGTAAAACCACATCGCCCACGGTGCGGGCTGTAAACCACTGGCGCACAAAGTTAAAGCACCAGGACAGCGCCGTCGCCAACAGAATAAGGAATGCCAGCAGCCACATCGCCATGCCGGCCGTGTCGGCCACCACGGCGTCAATGCCGCGCGCAATCAGCACCGGCAGCACCAGATCCATCGCTGAATTGAGGAGGAGCATGGCGCTGATCAGCGCCACCCGCTTCACCTGTGGGCGAAAATAGCTGGTGATTCGCTTCACCAACTGTCGATCACTGTAGTTTCGGTCATACGCTTCGGCATCAATGCCGTCCATGATAAATCCCATGAGAAACCCCTTTAATTGACGATTAACGATTAACGATTTTTAGATGTCGTAACGGGCGAAGATGCGCTGATACAAGTCGGAAGTAAGCATCAATTCGTCGTGCACGCCATGGGCGACGATCTGGCCCTGACGGATGAGCAGTACCCGGTCGGCGCGGCGAATTTGGGATAGGCGGTGGGTGATGAGCAGGGTGGTGCGCCCTTCCAGGATGCGCTTGATGGCTTTTTGAATTTCGTCCTCGGTGGCGCTGTCCACGGCGCTGGTGGCGTCGTCCAATATGAGGATGCGCGGATCGGTAAGCAGGGCGCGGGCGATGGCGATGCGCTGCCGCTGCCCGCCGGACAGGGTGACGCCCCGTTCGCCGACTAACGTATCGTAGCCGTCTTTGAAGTGCATGATGAAGTCGTGGGCCTGGGCCTCTTTGGCGGCGCGAATGATGTCTTCCCGGCTGACCTGCTGCCCCAAACCGAAGGCGATATTTTCGGCGACGCTGCGGGAAAAGAGGAAGATGTCTTGCTCGATTATGGAGATTTGCGAGCGTAGGCTGTCCAGATTCCAATCACGCACGTCCATGCCGTCGATGAGCAAACGGCCGTTACTGACATCATACGTGCGGTTGACCAGCCGAGTAAGGGTTGACTTGCCGGAACCGGTCTGGCCCACAATGGCAATAGTTTCGCCCGGATTAGCCTGGAAGGAGACGTTGTTCAACAAATGACGACCGCGCTTCGTATAGCGGAACGAAATATTCTCAAAAACAATCTCACCGCGCATGGGAGCGCTGTAACCGGCCGCATTTTCATCCAGTTCTGTTTCCGCTTGCAGCAGTTCAAGAATGCGCTCCGAACCGGCGAGACCCATTTGCAAAAGGTAAAACGTGAAGTACGAGCTGAAAGCGGGCCAGCGCAGCACCCACATCAAGCCCATGGTAGCGATGAGATCGCCGATGGTGATTTCTCCCAGGTTAAACAGATAGACGCCCTGCACAAAGGCGCCCACAATGGCAAAACCGATCAGCAGGGTGGGGAGGTAGCGCGCCTGAATCTCGCCCTGCCGCACAAAGGCATTGCGGTAGCGGCGGGCGTCGCGCAGAAATTTGCCCATTTCCTGCCGTTCCTGGGCAGCTGCTTTGACAACTTCGATGCCGGTGACGGCTTCGTTGAGGGTGGCGTTCATGTCGCCAAAACGTGCCCGTACTTCATCGGAGATGGGTTCAAGCTGGCGCATGTAGTGGCGCACGGCAAAGATGTAGAACACGCAGAAGAGGAGGGGGGAGAGCAGCAGACGGGTGTCGATGAAACCGATGAAGATAATGGGCACGACGATAGCCATCATCGAGTCGTAGAGCAGGCTGAAACCGGGCATCATCATCTCGTTGACGAAGCGCACGTCGTTGGCGGCCCGCGCCATCACATCGCCGACGCGCTGGCGGTTGTGGAAGGTCTGGCTTTTGCCCAGCAGGTTCAGATAAAGCTCGCCGCGGCCATCGCGTTCCAACCGTTTGGCGACCATCTCCATGCTGAAGGAAGCCAGGGCGTCGCAGAAGAAGCGCCCAACCACGAGACCGACAATGGTGAGAGAGATGACGAGAATGGCCTGGTAAGCGTCGGAAACGGCCGTTTCCCCCGTCACCACATTAAAAGCTGCCCCAATCTGCCGGGGAACCGCCGCGTTAAAAATGTTGGTGACAGTCATGCCCACAAAAAATGCAGTCAGCAGCAGTTTATACCGGCCCAGGTGCGAAAAAATCCAGCGTGCCGGGCCAGACTGGTTGTAAACATGGGCGCTCTGGTCGCTGAATTCGGTGTTTGCAGAAATCGTTTGTGCAGCCATAAATCTCCTTATGCGCCCCGCAGGGCTTCTATAAGCTATTCGGGACCCGATTCTAACACGGAATTTATGACATCCTATGTCCCATTTAGAGTAAGCTGAAAAATCTTTTTGCTGAACTTGCTTATAGACGTACTGTTGTACAATGCAACGGCCGTTATAAACCAATACAGGAATTCATCATACACTCTGGCCGATCATGATGAATGGAAATCCGTAACGCGAATTGCCAAAACTCGCAATATTTTTGAAGGAGACTCCCCTATGCAAGCAATCAATTGTCTGAATATCCTGCAAAACGGGCTGCCCGCAACTGGACAGCCACCACGTCACATTATCATCATTGGCGCCGGTATGGCCGGGTTGACGGCCGGACTGCTGCTGCAAGAAGCCGGGCATACCGTGACCATTTTGGAAGCGCAAAACCGGTTGGGTGGCCGTGTTTATACCTATCGTGGTTTTCCGGGCCAGATGTACGGGGAATTTGGGGCCATGCGTTTTCCACGCCAACACGCCTTGGGACAGTATTTGATTCACGAGCGGTTTAAGTTGGCAACACGGCCGTTTCCCATGTTTGACGAGGACACCTTCATCTACCTCAACGGCGTGGGGCTGCGCCGCAGCCAGTTCCACCCGGCCAAAGCCAACTTCAGGCTGCCTCTTGAAGAGCAAGACAAACTACCGGAAGAACTGCTCAAAAATGTCATGCAGCCGCTCATTGACCTGATCAACCAGGAGCATGGCTGGGAACAGTTGATTGAACGGTACGATTCCTATTCGCTCCTCAATTATCTGCGGCAGAGCAACCTCAGCGACAGCGCCCTGGAGATGATTGGTCCGCTGCTGAACCTGGAAGGGCGTTTTCATTTTTCACTGCTGGAGTGGTTTTCGCACTATCACGAAAATGTGTTTGGAGATCTAGTGTACATTGTGGATGGCGCGTCTGCTTTACCCAATGCCTTTATCCCCCATCTGGCGTCGTCCATCCGGTTGGGTGCGGAAGTTCACGCCATTGAGCAGGATGAGAGCGGCGTTACTGTCCATTTCCACGACAGCACTGGCTATTCACAAAGTGTACGCGGCGATGAGTGTATTCTCACCGTGCCGTTTGTGCTGCTGCGCCACATGGAGATTACGGGGCTGGATCAGAACAAGTGGTATACGATTCGCAATGTATATTACGGCCGTGCCCACAAAATTTTTATCCAGTTCAGCGAACGGTGGTGGCAAAACAACTACCAGATCACACATGGCGTTACCGTCACCGACCTGGCTATCCGCAATGTGGTCTATACTCCCGCCGGGCAAGATGATGTGCTGGGCAAAGGGGTCATTATAGCCTCCTACGCCTGGGAGCAGGATAGTATGGCTTACAGCATGTTGACCGAAAAACAGCGCGTAGCCCAGACATTACAAGACCTGTGCAAAATCCACCCCGAAGCCCGTGATACCTTTGAATTTGGCATTTCGCACGACTGGTCACTCGACCCCTATGCCGGCGGTATTGGGCCTTTGTTCCGCCCACATGAGATGAGCGGCCGTTTCTATGACAATATCGTCCGCCCCGTCCACCGCCTCTGGTTTGCCAATGACGCCTGCGACCGCCGCCATCGCCGTTGGATTGAGGCTGCCCTGGTGGCGGCCGTCAAAAACGCCTATGCCCTTCACCTCGGCTTGCGTAATGAAGTGCCCCTAGATGTGCATGAGTAATGGCTCCGGCTGGCAAATGGGGAAGCGGCTGCCTTCATCGAAGTCGGTGGCGCTGGGGTTGAGGTGCACGGCCGTTAACCCAGCCCTTTATTATTTAGGAACTTCTTGATCCAGGTACCATGTTCTCTCCGCGGCATAGAACCATGTCCGGCTAGAATGGGGAATTGACTCAAGGCGCAGGGGAGCAGGCCATTCCACAAGGTGCCACTTTTCACCCCTTAAGACCATTGGTTGGAAGGTTTCATTGGTCAGGCGATCAACGGTTGGCAGAGTGATCATCGCATCAGCAGCCGGCTCATCAACCACCTCGAGATGCGGCGGACCCTCTGAACTTTCCACGTTTCCTAGATAACAG
>JAWOGU010000617.1:0-12022 GCA_046496595.1 Chloroflexota bacterium | reverse complement strand
GTCCGCTTCCGGGCGCAAAAACCGGCGCCCTACAGACGGCCGTTCCTGGCCGAAAAGCAGCCCACTCGCTTGTAAAAAAAACCGCTCCTCGATGGAGCGGTTTTTCTATACACCTTGTGCCCTGGCGCGGTGGCTGAAGGTCTGCTTGCACGTTTGTCAATCTTCAGTTCTAACCTGGCGAAATTGTCATGGCAGTGGCAATGGCAACTCTTGTGCGTGGTGTTTTGTGGGTATGTGGGTAATAGAAACTGGTGGGGGGAAACGGCCGTTATCGAGCCATGAGAAAGCACCTTGATTTGTAGGAAAACGCTCCTCAATATTAGTAAAAAAAGCCTTGTTTCAATGCGATGAAACAAGGCTTTTTTGCTAATTTGTGCTAAAAAAGACACTATCTATTGATACAAAATTGAGAGAATAGACACTTTCTATTGACACAAACCCAGTATTTATTGATAAATTCCATTATTTATTGACACGGGTCATATGTCAAGCTGCTATTTAACCTGATTACTCCACCGTCACGCTCTTCGCCAGGTTCCTCGGCTGGTCTACGTCGCAGCCCAGGCGGACGGCGACGTGGTAGGCGAACAGTTGCAGCGGCATGGTGTTGATGATGGGCGCCAGCAGCGCCGGGGTGGGCGGCACATAGACCACGTAATCCGCTTCATGCCGGATGGCTTCGTCCCCTTCGGTGGCGATGGCGATGACGATGCCGCCGCGCGCTTTGGCCTGCTGAATCTGGCTGATCATCTTGTCGTACAGTGGGTCCTGGGTGGCGATGGCGACGACGGGCATGGTCTCGTCGATGAGAGCGATGGGGCCGTGTTTCATTTCGCCGGCCGGGTAGCCTTCGGCGTGGATGTAGCTGATCTCTTTAAGTTTCAGCGCGCCTTCGCGGGCGACGGCAAAGTTGATGCCGCGTCCCAGATAGAGGAAGTTGCGGGCTTTGTAGAACTGACCGGCTAAGGCTTCGTAGGCGCTGTCGTGGTCCAATACCCGCCCGGCGAGGTTGGGCAGTTGGGCCAAATCGTCGATGAGGCTGCGCTGGCGTTCTGGTGTGAGGGTGTGGCGCAGTTGGCCTAGGGCCAGCGCCAGCAGGTATTGGTCCGTGAGGGAAGTGGTGAAGGCTTTGGTGCTGGCGACGCCAATTTCAGGGCCGGCGTGCATGGGAATGTAGCCGTCGGAGATGCGGGTGGACTGGCTGCCGACGGCGTTGACGATGGACCAGAGGGTGGCTCCTTTTGATTTTGCCAGTTCGCAGGCCGCCAGGGTGTCGGCGGTTTCTCCGGATTGGGTGATGGCCAGAACGGCCGTTCCCGCATCCACAATCGGGTCATAATAACGAAACTCCGAAGCATAAGCCACTTCGGTGGGCAGCCGGGCAATCGACTCGATCATGTGTTTACCCGCCAGCCCGGAATAGTAACTGGTGCCGCAGGCGATGATGATCAATTTGTTGATTTTCTGCGCCAACTCAGGCGTCAGGTTCATTTCCGGCAGGTCTACTCGGCCGTTTTCAAAATCAACCCGTCCGCGCACCGTATCAATAAGGGCCTGGGGCTGTTCAAAGATTTCTTTTTGCATGAAATGCTTGAACTCGCCCTTGGCGGCGCTTACCGGGTCCCAACCGATGGTATGGATTTCCGGCTGGAGCGGGCTGCCGTCGAGGTCCATCACCTGATAACTGCTGCGGGTGAGGCAGGCCATCTGGCGGCTCTCCAGGAATATCATGGCTCGCGTGTATTCCAGGATGGCGGGGATGTCGGAGGCGATGAACATTTCGTCCTGACCCAGACCCAGGGTGATGCCGCCGGCGTTGCCCAGACGGGCGCAAATGAGGGTGTCGGGGCGGTCGATGCTCATGACAACCACGGCGTTGGCCCCTTTGAGCTGTGTGAGGGTGTGGCGCACGGCCGTTTCCAGCCCTTCTCCCGCCTCCACATAACGCTCAATCATCTGCACAATCACTTCCGTATCGGTGTCGGAGTGGAACTGCACGCCTTCGGCCATTAACTCTTCGCGCAGGGCCAGGAAGTTTTCGACGATGCCGTTATGCACCACCACCACGCGGCCGTTCATGCTGACGTGGGGATGGGCGTTGCGCTGGCTGGGTTTGCCGTGCGTTGCCCAGCGGGTATGGCCGATGCCGATGTGGCCGGCTAGAGGTGAGGCTGCCAGCGTCGCCGCCAGGTTGCCTAGTTTGCCCACGTCGCGGCGCAGGTCAATGTGTCCGTTCTGCTCTAGAACCGCAATCCCGGCCGAGTCATAACCGCGATACTCTAACCGTTTCAACCCACCCAACACGACAGACGCCGCGTCACGAGAACCAATGTAACCCACGATACCACACATAAAACACCTCCATGTTTGTGTGAAACGGCCGTTCTGTCTCAAGCATGGACGCTAAAACCCGCTTGGTGCAATACGGCTCATGGCGGCGGCCCTCAATTGTAAGTTTGGCTGGGGTCGCCCCTTCAAAATGTTAGACACTGCCACGTGTGCTGTCTTTTGGTCCGCCGGTTGGGCGGCGGCCGCCGGTTGCCCGGTGGGTTTGTACAGCACTGGTTTGAAGGGGCATGGAAACAGAATCGTGGCGATCCTGGGAGGCATCCGCTGATCTTTCGATTTTCCCGGCCTGTTTTGGCCGGTTAGTTCCCATCTTGCGATGGAAAACCTCCACCTCGTCAACCGGAATAATAATTAATGGTTAATGGTAAATTATTAGTAACTATATAGGTGGTTGCCAAAATCTCGGAGTAGCGGCGGCTGAGCTTGTCGAAGCCAGAGCGGGGCGAGCGACCCGCCTCCGCCTTCGACAAGCTCAGGCTACGGCTACCTGAATAGTTACAATTATTAATTGTTATTCCGGTCCTTGCGCTAACTTGCCCCGGAATGAATAAAACGATTCATTCCTGTTTTTGAAGCGGCGTCATGCTACCTCTGCTTGCGGGAACTGTCAAATGATGGTTGGCGCCTCTAGATTGGCCCAATCTCCGAGATTGGCCCAATCCTGACGGCTACAAAATCAGCATGGCGTCGCCGAAGGAGAAGAAGCGGTACTGTTCGTGAACGGCCGTTTCATACGCCTGTATCATCTCATCCCGTCCGGCAAAGGCGGATACCAGCATGAGCAGGCTGGATTGGGGCAGGTGGAAGTTGGTGATCATGGCGTCTACGGCGCGGAATTTGTAGCCGGGGTAAATGAAGAGGTCGGTTGCCCCTTCAAAGGCGGCGACAGGTTTCCAGGGGCACATGTTGCTGGTTTCGCCGGCGGCGTCGCGGGCGCTGATGGTTTGCAGACTGCCGCTAATGCCGGCCGATTTGAGAGCGGCGCTTTCCAGGGTACGAACGGCCGTTGTGCCCACGGCGATGAGTCTGCCCCCGGCTAATTTGGCTTCGTTGATGCGCTTGGCGGCGGCGGGAGACAGGCTGGCCCATTCGCTGTGGATGTGGTGGTCGGCGACGGCTGCCGCTTCCACCGGTTTGAAGGTGTCCAGGCCGACGTGCAGGGTGACGGTTTCCAAGATGACGCCTTTGTCGCGCAGCGCCAGGAGCAGGTCGCCGGTGAAATGCAGCCCGGCGGTGGGGGCGGCGGCGGAACCGGGCGGGCGGGAGAAGACTGTCTGGTAGCGTTCGGGGTCGGCCAGGGTTTCGTGGATGTAGGGCGGCAGCGGCGTGTGACCGATGGTTTCCAGTTCCTCGTCCAAGGCGCGGTTAAACTGGATTTCGCGCTGCGGACCATCGAGAACGGCCGTTACCACTGCCGACAGATCCGTTAAATTCCCCAGGTTGTCGAAAAGCTGAATGTCGCTGTCCAGGGTCAGTTTTTTGCCGCCGACGAGCGCTTTCCAGCGCCTTTCGTCGATCTGCTCCAGCAGCAAAATTTCCACTTTGCCGCCGGTCGGTTTCTGGCCGAAGAGGCGGGCAGGGATGACGCGGCTGTTGTTGGCGACGAGGATGTCGCCGGGCTGAAAAAAGTGCAGGATGTCGGTAAAATAATGGTGGCTTAAACGGCCGTTTTCCCGCTCTAGCACCAGCAAACGACTGGCGTCTCTGACGGCTAACGGCCGTTGGGCGATTAATTCCGGGGGCAGGTTATAGTTAAAATCTTCTGTTTGCATCGGCGTATTTTAGCCGCTGCCCGCACAAGCGCAAAGGTGTCTCAATGATCGGCAATCGTTTGGGATAATGCTATACTTCTCTCGTCGCAAGCGTTCAGTTCCTCTGGGGATTTTTGAAGTTTTGATCACCAAACGACGAGATTTCCAGAGGTGCAAACTTCAAAAGTCTGAACGGTTACATGAAAGTTAGATCAAACTGTGCATGGTTCTGTACAGTTTGCAGTGTGGATGGGAGAAAACGAGAATGGCGCATCAACACCAGTCACATCGCATTTTGATGCGAAAAGACTTTTTTAGCACCCGTAAGTTGATACTCAATTGGAAACTCGTATTGCTGCGCATTTTGGTGAACGGGACAGCAATTGGCATCACTGCGTTTATACTGCCGGGCATTCATATTCCCACGCCGGGTATCATAGATTTCCTGTTTTTGGGATTGGTATTTGGTTTGTTGAATGCTTTTATCAAACCGATTATTCAGGTGCTTACGATTTCGCTCCTCTTTGTAACGTATGGTCTGGTGGTGATCATCATCAACACCGTTATGTTGTTCATATTGAATTTCCTGGTGTCTAATATTATGCAGATAGACTCGCTCCTCGCCGGGGTTGTCGGCGGTATTATTATCTCCTTATTGAGCTTGCTGATGGATAATATTTTTGGCCTGACGCCGCCAATTATTGATGATGAAGCCTTTGAGATATTGGCGAAAGAATGGCCTTCGCAAGGAGTGGGCTTTGTGCCGCGAGAGACAGTCGTGGAAATGGATGAAGTTGTAGTGGCGCCGCCGCTGCCAGCGCCAGACTTGCCGGTTGTGGAGGTCGTGGAAGCGGAAGAAAGGGAAACGGCCGTTATCGCCTCCGATGAATCAATCACTTCAGAAGAAACCGTCTCAGAAGAAACCACTGGGGAGGAAGCCGCATCATGAAACGCTCCAGAATCGATCGTATGCGGGAAAGCCTGCGCTTACAACAAGTTTATAACGTCTTGATGCGCTATGGCATGGACTTTGTCTTTGACAGAGGCATGATGGGTGAATTCCGCCGCTTTATGCAGGAGTGGATCTACGATTTGCCAGCCCCGCTTGATCCCTTGCGTGCGCCGGTAAAAATGCGCCTGCTGCTGCAAGAACTAGGTCCTACTTACGTCAAGATGGGGCAGATCATCTCCAGCCGTTCCGCCGTTTTGCCGGAAGATTGGGCCGTGGAACTCGACAAGCTGCAAAGCAACGTGCCCCCCTTTCTCACAGAAGATGCGTACCAAATTATCCAGGAAGAACTGGGCGCGCCTGTAGCAGAGCTGTTTGCCACCTTCACGCCGCAGCCCCTGGCAGCCGCGTCGACGGCTCAAGTACATCGCGCCACCCTCCATACCGGCGAGGAAGTCGTCGTTAAAGTACAACGCCCCGACATCCGTCAGCAGATGAAAGCCGACATCGGCATCATGCAGAATTTTGCCGTTGTCCTGGAAAGGCGGGTGGAATGGGCGCAAAATATCGATTTACGCGGCATGTTGGATGAGTTTGGGCGAAATATTCTGGAAGAGTTGGATTATCGGGGCGAGGCTTACAATGCCGTGCGCCTGGGCGCTGGTTTAGCGCCAATCGAGGGCATCAGCGTCCCCCAAATTTACCTGGAATACTCTACGTCCAAAGTGTTGACAATGGAATTTATTCGCGGCGTCAAACTGAATGACGTGGCGGCGATTGATGTCGCTGGATTAAACCGGTTGAACTTAGCCACGACCAGTTTGCGCGGCATGATCAAGCAAATGTTAATCGATGGCTTTTTTCATGCGGATCCTCATCCGGGCAACATTTTGCTGGATCTATCGACAGGCATGATCTATATGATCGACGTGGGTATGGTGGGGGAGTTGAGTATTCAGAATCGGCTCAACCTCATCAACTTGCTGATTGTGCTGCAGAATATGGACGCGCACGGTCTGGCGCAGGTGACGCTCAACATTACCACCCCTTTCCGCAAGGATTTTGACGAAAAGGCGTATTACAAAGATTTTGAGCGCACGGTGACACGTTTGTTGACTTTTTCGAGTGAATTCTCTACGGCGGTAACGGCCGTTTTCGATGTGCTTGAGCGTCATGGTCTGCGCATGGACGCCGACCTCACCATGGCTCTTAAAGCCATGACCCAGGCCGAAGCTATCGCCAAATCCCTGGCCCCAGAGGTCGGTTTTGTGCCCATCGCCCGTGAAGTGGTGCAAGAACTGGCCATCGAGCAGATCACAGCTGAAAACGTCACCAATGTCCTGAAAAAGGAAGTAAACAGCACTTTACGCGAAGTGTCGAAACGTATTCCCACCTTGCAGTCCGCCACTCTAAAATGGCTTACTCAGTATGAAAAAGGACGGTTTGAACTGCATTTGGATTTCTCGGATTTGGAAGACAGCCTTATAAAGGCTCGCCAATCCGTCTGGCACATCGTCATTGGCATTATGTTGGTCGGCATGATCATCGGTTCCGCTATTGCCACCAGCGTCACCATCGCCACGGGAACCTCTTTAGATACTATCTTGCCTCAAGTGGCCTACTTTGGTTACGTTGGCTCCATGATTATTGCCTCCATTTATGTACTCGTCCTTCTTTGGCGCCTGTTCAAGGGCGAGGGGCGACGCAACTGAGGTTTTGAACTGCTGTTTTGGCGTGCTTAAATTGCCGGTCTGGCGCTGGTCAAACTGTCGATTACGGCATCGGCTACCAGATGTGCCTTTATGGCGGAGAGTTGATAATGGCACGCTTTTCCGTAGGCAAAATCGTAGATTTGTCTGGCCTGCATGGGTGAAATAAAAATAAGCTGCCCTGATTCACCGTTCCGCGCCATGTCCGCCAGTTCCTGTTCAAATTGAGCAACAACCTCCGTGAGAATATTGCGCACGATAGGGGCCAGAAAAATAATTTTTTCCTGGCCGTTTTTTTTGCCGCTGTAACCACGTTTGTTGATGATTTGTTGCGGATCGCGCAGATACTCTTCTTTTTGACCCTGAAATAACTGCATTTCACGCGGTGCGATTTGGAAAATCATTCTGGTTACCAGAGTGGTTATCAGTTGGTTGTTTTGTTCTGTTTTCATCTGTCTCCGTCCTGCCGTTTAGCGCATAAACCAATGACATCAAGTTACAAAGGACAGAATAGCAAGCCATCGTTAAATGAACGCTAATGGGCGTTAACGATTTTGAGCTTTTTAGAGTGTAGAAGGCGCGAGGCGTGAGGCATGATGACCTCTCGTTACGCATCACGCATTACGTACCAATCCTATGAAATCCGAAGAAAGCGATGTTGTGGTGGGCAGGTTTGTGGGTTGGCGGTTAACGGCGGAAGATGCGGATGATGATGTTGAGCAAAATGGCGCCCAAAATACTGACGAGAATCATGGTGGTGAAGGGGATGTATATCTTGAAGTTTTCGCCTTCAAAGCTGAAATCGCCGGGCAGGTTGCCCATCCACGGGAAAAAACGACCGGCTATCAGGATCAGGACGCCAATCAGGACTAAAACTATGCCAATGATGATGAGGATTCGGCCAAATTCGATCATGATGAAAAGTTTTGAGTCAATCAAATAAACCGGGCTGACCGGTTTTGGCGTTGGCTTTGGTTTCGGGAAAAGGAATATGGAGGTGCTGATAGGCATGAGGCGTGGCTACACGGCCGCGAGCGGTGCGCTCTAAAAACCCCAACTGCAAAAGGTATGGTTCCACCACGTCCATAATGGTGTCTGATTCTTCACTGATAGAAGCGGCAATGGTATCTAAACCAACCGGTCCGCCGCCAAACTTATCAATAATGGCGAGCAAGACGCGCCGGTCCAGGTCGTCGAGGCCGAGATGGTCTATTTCCAGGAGATTGAGGGCAGCAACGGCCGTTTCCTGGGTAATATTGCCTTCAGCCCGCACCTGAGAGTAGTCGCGTACCCGGCGCAGCAGCCTTAACGATACCCGAGGCGTGCCTCTGGAGCGGCGTGCTATTTCCACCGCGCCTGCCGGTTCAATAGCCACACCCAAAATGCCCGCGCCCCGCACCACAATCTCTTCAACCGCCGGCTGCTCGTAAAAATCCATACGATAGACGGCGCCAAAGCGGGCGCGCAAAGGCGCTGTCATCAGCGCCAGACGGGTGGTGGCGCCGATGACGGTGAACTTAGGCAGCTTCAGGCGTACATTTTTAGCGCCTGGACCTTTACCCACAATGATGTCCAGCACAAAATCTTCCATCGCCGGGTAGAGAATCTCTTCCACAGCGCGTCCCAGTCGATGCACTTCGTCAATGAACAGGATGTCGCCGGCGCGCATGTTGGTGAGAATGGCCGCCAGGTCGCCGGCGCGTTCAATCGCGGGACCGGCCGTGATGCGGATGTTGACGTTCATTTCATTGGCGACGACGTGGGCCAGGGTTGTTTTGCCCAGTCCGGGCGGCCCATGAAACAGGATGTGGTCCAGGGGTTCTTGCCGCGCCTGCGCCGCTTCGATGAGAATGGACAGGTTGGCTTTGAGCTTCTCCTGCCCGATAAATTGGTTTAATAGTTGGGGGCGGATCACGTTCGCCAGACGGCGATCTTCGTTTTGCTGCTGAGGTGATATGTGTCTGCTGCCCGTGCTGTTTTCGGCCATAAGTCGTTGGTTGCTTACCATGCGTTTGCGTGGGATTATACGCCAAGAACGGCCGTTTGCGTATATAAGGATTGAATCGGGTATACTTTGCGGCGACAAAACTCAGCAATCATTTACAGGACATTCACGGAGGAAAGACGGAGCATGATTTATGAATCGCAGCACCCCCTGGTAAAACACAAACTAACCCTGTTGCGCAGTATGGATACGGAACCAAAGAAGTTCCGCGAACTGATTCGGGAGCTGGCTATGCTGCTCTGCTACGAAGCCACGGCCGACCTGAGTGTGAGTGAAGGGACCGTCCAGACGCCTATGGGAACGGCCGTTGGTTATGAATTGCAAGACAAAATCGGCCTGGTTCCCATCCTGCGCGCCGGTTTAGGCATGGTCCAGGGCATTTGGGAAATGATGCCCAGCGCCGAAGTCTGGCATATCGGCCTCTACCGCGACGAAAAAACCCTCAAACCAGTCTCCTACTACAACAAACTGCCCACCTCACCCACCGTTGAGGTTTGTTTGGTTTTAGACCCCATGCTGGCTACCGGCGGTTCCGCCGCCGCCACCATCAGCATCCTCAAAAATTGGGGCGCCCGGCGGATAAAATTTGTGGGTATCTTGGCCGCTCCCGAAGGCATCGAAGTGCTGCGCAGCGCCCATCCCGACGTACCCATCCACATCGCCAAAATAGACGAAAAACTCAACGACGTTGGTTTCATCGTTCCTGGTCTCGGGGACGCCGGCGACCGCCAATTTGGCACCGGTTAATAAAAAGATTGAGCCAATCTTCTGAGATTGGCCCAATCTTATGCTTGTTGAATGACATACTTCATCGTTCTGGCAGTCACAGGCATCCTGGCCTTTATATTGACGCCCCCTGCCCGCTGGTTATCTTTTCGCCTGAATATCGTGGCGGAACCGGGCGGGCGGCGCAAGCACGAGGGCAGAATTCCCAAACTTGGCGGGCTGCCGATCTTTGGCGCCTGGATAGCCGGGATGCTTTTGGTATTGTGGCTCAAACCGCCTGTCGATCCGGCAGACGCTGTTCGTATGCAAGGGGTGATCCTGGGCAGCATCGTCATTGTTATCGGCGGTTTAATTGATGATTGGAAGGAGCTGTCTCCCAGAGGACAGTTTTTTATCCAGTTTGCCGCCGCCGCCATAGCCATGTGGAATTTGATCTTTATCGAGGTGTTTACCAACCCATTCCCCGGACTGTTTGTGTGGGAAATACCGCCATTTTCTTGGGTGTTCACCCTGGACGGCGACCTGATCTGGATCTGGCGGCCATTGGCGCTGCTGCTGACCCTGTTCTGGGTGGTCGGCATGATCAATGCCATCAACTGGTTAGATGGCCTGGATGGGCTGGCGGCGGGCGTCTGTTTGATTGCGGCCGTGTTGTTTGCCTGGCACAGCTACAGCCTGGGGCAGGAGACAGTGCCTTTGCTGCCCTTGGCGCTGGCTGGGGCGCTGGCCGGCTTTTTGCCTTTTAACTTTGCCCCTGCCCGCATATTTTTGGGATCGATTGGCGCTTATCTGCTCGGCTACCAGATGGCGACCCTGTCCATACTTTCTCCGGCTAAGCTTTCTACAGCCTTGTTAGTCCTGGCTATTCCCATTATGGATGTGGCCTGGCTGAGCCTGAATCGGATGCGGCAAGGGCGGAACCCGATGCAGTCCGACAGGCAGCATTTGCATTTTCGTTTGTCAGACAGCGGCTTCTCCACGCGGAAAATTGTGCTGGGTTATTATGTTGTCACCATCTTGTTTGGGTTGATAGCGATTTTAGTACCCTCCCGCTTGTTGAAAGTGCTGTTGTGGCTGGCCCTGTATTCCGGTTTGTTTTTGCTGCTGGATTGGTCTAGCAGGCGCATCGCAGAGAAGCCTGTAGATGGAGGATGATGTTAAAAAATTTACATGCGCCTGGAGTTGGTTAAAACAGCCATGATCCTTATTGCCTGATATGATGCACCCATTATTGTGTCATTATGAGGTATATCATGGACCAGCACAGACCGCCACAAGATTTTTCAGGTGAAACCTTTCAGCCTTCGATCAACGCCGTTCTTCTGCAAATGCAAATTCAGGCGCTGCATGAATCTCTGCGCCGCTTGAGCAGGACGGATGAGAGCAATTTGCCGAACTTACCCAAGCTAGAAGGCGATGGGGACTCGATTAGACCTAATTGTTAGGTTGAAATTTGCTGTTTTGGCAATAACCGAATGATATTTGATAAAAGTCAGACCACCAGGGGTCTGACTTTTTTTGTGAAGTTCTCAATGGGCGGGCTGCTTATTTGCTATTAGGGCAGGTTGCAGAGGGGATAATTGGATCGGTCTGGTGACCAGGGTTCTGTATACCAGGTCAGATATTCCGCGGTGTGGGCTTCCCAGTAGGCTTCTTCGTGTAGGCCAGAATTCAGAACCCAGGTGTGGGGAATGTTAGCGTCCGCCATGTCTGCGTGAAGCTGTAAGGTATTGGCCCGCACCCAATCCTGGTCGCCGATGTCCAGGTAGATGCGCAGGTCGCCGAGGTCGTTGCTGAGGGCGGTATATTGGGGATTGACGTCGGGTTTGGCGTATTCGTCCAGGAGGGCGGCGCTGTGCCCACCCACGCTGCGGAAGGCATCCGGGTGACGGAAGGCGATTTCCAGCGCCCAATAGCCGCCGCGGGAGAGGCCGCCCAAGGCGCGGAACTGCGGGTCGCTGCTGGCGCAGTAGGTGGTTTCGATGTGGGTTGTCAGGTCTTCGAGGATGACGGTTTCGTAGGAATTCGGTCCGCCTGAGGAGTAAAGCGCCGTCTCGCCGCTGTAGGGCATGACAATGATTATGGGGGGGTATGCGCCGCTTTGAATGCCTGCTTCGGCGGCTTCATCCAGGCCAACCTGATCCCAGATGGCGTCGGTGTAGGTGTTGCCGGCGAGCATGTAGAGGACGGGGTAGACGTGGTTATCTTGTCCATAACAGGGGGGGAGGTAGATGCGGTATGACTTTTCTCCGGCGATGGGGCTGGTAAAAAGGCCATGTTTTATGCCGCCGGGCAGGGGGCAGGGTGTGGGGAGCGCTGTGGGTAATGGGGTGGCGGTTGGTGATGGGGCCGTAGTGGGAACGGCCGTTGGCGTGCGCGTGTTTGTGTTCTTCAGCCAGTCGTCCAGTAAGTCGTTGCACAGATTCCTCACCGAATCATGGAGAGTCTGACGCTCAGCCGGCGTCATGTCCGCGTAGTGTTCGCTTGCCCGATCCGCAAATCTCTCGGCGACAGCCTCAAGCTCCGTTCGGAG
>JAWOGU010000585.1:0-4759 GCA_046496595.1 Chloroflexota bacterium | reverse complement strand
AACGTCAGCACCACGCTGCCCCGGCTGCCCAGCACATTGCCAAAACGCACCGCCACGTATGGCTTGCCGCTCTGCCGCGCCGCCCGATGCACCAGCAGTTCCGCCGTCCGTTTGCTCACCCCCATCACACTCGTCGGATTCACCGCCTTGTCCGACGAAATCATGACAAACCGTTCTACCCCCACCGCCAGCGCCGCATTCAGCAAATTGCGCGTGCCCAACACGTTGTTCGTCACCGCTTCCGCCGGATTCATCTCCATCAACGGCACGTGTTTATGAGCCGCGGCATGGAAGACAATCTCAGGCCGTAATTCCTCAAAAACAGTCTGCAGCCGCTCCGCAAAACGCACGTCGGCGATAACGGCCGTTACCCGTTCCGCCCCCGCCCCCAACCGGCGCAGCTCATGGTAAATCTCAAAAATCGAATTCTCCCCATGCCCCAGCAATATCAACTGCTGCGGCTGGCAGCGCCACACCTGCCGGCACAACTCGCTGCCAATCGAACCGCCGCCGCCCGTAATCAACACCCGCCGCCCTTTAATCAACTCCCTCACCGCCGCCACGTCCGTCTGCACCGACTCCCGCCGCAGCAAATCCTCAATCTGCACCGTGCGCAGTTGGTTAATCGTCACCGAGCCGTCCACCAACTCATACATCCCCGGCACCGTCTTCGTTTCCACGCCCAACTGCTCACACTGCAAAATCACGTTCCGAATCACCGACCCCGGCGCCGTCGGCATGGCAATCACCACCTGCTTCACCCGGTACGCCGGAACAAAAGCAGCCAACTCCGCCAGACTGCCCAACACCGGCAGACCCTGAATGTGCATATGGTGCTTTTTTACGTCGTCATCCACAAAACCCACCGGCCTTAGGTTCAATTGCGGATTCCGCTGCAGCTCCCGCAGCAGCATGACCCCGGCGTCTCCCGCTCCTACAATCAACACCGCCCGCCCATCGCCGTTTACCCTGCCCCGTTTTTGTGACAATAGGCGCATCCCAAACCGGATTCCACCCACAAAAACCAACACCAGCAGCGCGTCCAGCACAAACACCGACCGCGCAAACGCCACGTGCAGCCACCCCAATAAAGCGCCCGCCACCGCCGCCACCAACAGCGTCGACGCCAGCACCGCCAGCACAATCTGACCCAGCTCATCCACGCTGGCATACTTCCAGTAGCGGCGGTACAAACCCGCATAATAAAAAATCGCCAACCGGATTACCAGCGCCGCCGCCGTATATAACACCAATCCCCCGTAAAACGAAGCTGGCACGTGCAGTTGGTCCAGGCGCAGCATCAAAGCCAGCGTGGGCGTCAACAGTAAAAACAATAAATCCAACAAGAAAAAATGACGGTTTCGTAAATCAACGAACTTCATGGTGTTTTCCCTCTACCAACAAACTGGCCTGATTCCCATACACATGAGGAGTTACGTCCTTGAGAAATCCTGACCAGCATCCCGCCGTCCCTCCCGACAAACCCCATTCCTATAAGTATAAACGACCTATCCGCCACCTCAATAGGGCAAAGGGTCTAATTTAATACCATAACCAGGACATACCACACAGCTGCGCCGGCCTCCGTCAGCTTCCACTGTTGTCCCTGCGTTCAGCATACTCCTCCCACTTTACAAAAAATGTTACACCAACCCCTCCTTTGCTGGTAAAAGATTACAAAAGTCTGCCAGACTTTTGTAATCTGGCGTGTCACCTCCACACCCCATCACCTCTACACACCCTTATCACCCGCGCCAAATCTTCCTCCGTCATCGCCGTGCCCGATGGCAGACACAGACCGCGCTCAAAAATATCCGCCGCCACCGCGCCGCCCACCGCCTCATAACCGGCAAACACCGGCTGCAAATGCATCGGCTTCCAGATCGGCCGCGCTTCAATATTCTCTGCTTCCAGCGCCAGCCGCACCTGCTCCCGGTCCGCCCCAAATAGCGCTGGCTCAATCGTCAGCGTCGTCAGCCAGCGGGTATGCTGCCCCCAGGCCGCCTCCGGCATAAAGGTGATGCCCGGCAAATCACCCAGCACCTCCTGGTAGGCGGCAAAAATCCGGCGGCGCACTGCCACCCGGTCCGCCAGCACTTGCAGTTGACCCCGCCCTACGCCTGCCAGGATATTACTCATGCGGTAGTTATAGCCGATCTCCGAGTGCTCATAATGCGGCGCATCATCCCGCGCCTGCGTCGCCAGTTTGCGCGCATGAGCCAGCCACGCCTCATTCTCAGACACCAGCATGCCGCCGCCTGAGGTGGTGATAATCTTGTTGCCGTTAAACGAAAACAAGCCAAACGCCCCAAACGTGCCCGGTGTTTTACCCCGGTACGTCGTCCCCAGCGCCTCCGCTGCATCTTCCACCAACGGCACGTCATACTGCTGGCACAGTTCCAGAATCGGCGTGATGTCGGCGCTTTGCCCGTACAAATGCACCAGCACCACCGCCTTCGGCAGCCGGTTCAGCGCCGCCCGCTGCGCCAGGAAATCCGCCAGCATATTCGGGTCCAAATTCCACGATTCCCGTTCGCTGTCGATGAACACCGGCTTCGCGCCCAGGTAGACAATCGGGTTCACGCTGGCGGCAAACGTCAACGTCGACACTGCCACCTCATCGCCCGGCCCCACGCCCAGCAAAATCAGCGCCAGGTGCAGCGCCCCCGTGCCGGAACTCAGCGCCAGAGCATGGCCCGCTCCCGTCGCCCGGCAGAATTCCGCCTCAAAGGCGTCAACGTTCGGTCCCAATGGCGCCACCCAGTTAGAATCAAAAGCGGCCTGGACATACTGCTGTTCCAGGCCGGACATATGTGGCGGGGATAGATAGATTCTTTGATTATTCAATTGCGATACCTCACTGAGTAAGTTCCTGGCGCTTGATTTGCAGCCATTTCTCGCTTGACTGGGCGAATAATTTAGGCAGCAAATGCAAGCGATCTAGCAGGGAAAGGGCAATCAGAGGCGTTGCATTAACAATCGCTTTCATAAACTCTGATTTTGTTCCGCCAACATTCGACTGGTTTCCGCTTCATACTCTTGTTGGTCCTCAGCGTAATCTAATACAGCGAATCCGTTCTCAGTTAAAAGCCGGTAAAATTCCCAGCGGTCACATTCGAGCAGCTGCATCCCTAACCCTGAAGATATTTTCCCTTGCACATAGAGTGACCCTAATGTTTGCACCAAAACACGACGGCGAAACTGGTCTGCATCTTCTTTGGCGGCTATGAGAAGTGTTTCTGGAAAATTTACAGCCAAACCACCCTCGGCGGGTCTTTTATAAGTTTTTGCTGCCTGATTTTGTAGCATCGTATCCCTATCTCCATAACCAATTATCTGTCAACCGATCCATACGCAGCTAATTATACACCATCCCCACCCACGGCCGTTTCCCACCCAGAGCAGCTTTATACACAGTTAAGCCGTTTCCACCATCCTTCCCCTGCCACTCTGCAACTTTGCCGCCCTGCCAACGGCCGTTTCCCCCCTCTCTTCACCCTCCGCCCCTCCGCGCCCTCCGCGGTGAAAACAAAGCACTAAAAATTGTTCTCTCAACCAACCACCTGCGCCGGACGCCCCACGGCCGTTATCTCCCGCCAGGTTTTTCGCTTCCAACTGCCTACGCCGATGATATACCATATTTGCGGCAAACTTCCTTAATCAACAACCTCAGGCTTAACGCTAACAAACAATGCTATAATAAGGCTCAATAATCCTGTCTATAAAGGAGCATAAACATTATGACGATGATGACACCCTTACCAACCGTTTCAAAAGCAGCACTTCAAGCGCTAACTGAGTTGACCGGGGAACCCAGGCTGAATGTTGCTCTGTGGCTTACTTTGAAAGATGCCATTGAATACCGTTTACAGAAGATTGATGCAGATATTCAGGCATTAGAGAAGAAATATGGCATGTCTTTTGATCAATTTGAAACGCAAGGCAAAGATGGCAATATCCCTAATCAGTTTTCTCTGGAAGTGGAAAACGACTATTTAGAATGGGATGGCTTAACAAGTCGCAGACAAAAACTAGAGAAAATTGAGCAATGGCTCGTTTAAACGCTATCGAGTTTGCTCGCTCCGTTCAAAATGCTTGCCACGAGTCTGCCCATATACTTTCGTATAATGTCCAAATCTTGGATGACACTGTTGTCAAAATTCGGGTTGCTTTATCGGGTGACGCCTTCATTGATGTTTTTTACAATGCAGACACAGGTAAGTGTTCCTATGCCTTGATCCAGCAAAATATCAGGATATTTGGCGCTGATAATGCTTTTATTGGCTGGCACAAGCATCCATTTAAAAATCCCGAGCAGCATATTGTTTGTGCCGAAGTTTCTTTTGCAGACTTTTTACACGAGATTGAAGAAGGATTTTATCGATAGTGGCTTTACTCATTGGTTATTTTGATGATTCGCGCCGGATTGCCAACGGCCGTTTTCCATCCAAAGCAGCTTCATACGCGGTTAAGCCATTTCCCCCCATCCTTTCCCTGCAACTCTGCAACTCTGCCACTCTGCAACTCTGCCCCCCTTCACTTCACCACCCGCGCCGGACTGCCAACAACTGTTTTCCCATCCCCCACCTCGCGCACCACCACACTGCCCCCGCCCACCACACACCAGCTTCCTACCCGTATTTGCGGCAGCACCACCGCCCCAATCCCGATCAAACTGCCTTCGCCCACCTGCACATCCCCGCCCAAATGAGCGCCCGGCGCAATATGAGCATGGTCGCCAATCCGGTTATGATGGTCC
>JAWOGU010000013.1:0-28722 GCA_046496595.1 Chloroflexota bacterium | reverse complement strand
TAATTTGACTGCAAGGCGGGCGTAGTGATCGAATTACCGCATTCCAGACAAATCGCTTCCTGCTCGATCACCAGTTTCCAGCCCCGATAAGCATCCCAGGCAGGTAACAAGCCTGCATCATTGAGCTTCTTCAGGAAAGTAGTGGATGGGCGATTGCCGACCTGACTGCCCCACCAGATGTTGCAGTCCTTGCAAATCCAAATGGTGCCTGAACCTAACTGTGCAATCTGTGACATGACAAAACCTCTCTATTTTCATTTGGTTACCGACCTGAATTCAAATTCCCGGACGGAATGCTTACGGATAAAAAATTATTGGGTACCTCGTTATGAGGCGCCTATCTTGTGATTGATAATTGTTGACACAATCAGACGTTATGATTTCATGGCTTCTCTCCTTTCCGGTTTTCCTCTTCGTCACTGTCTTGCTTACTGCCGGCAGCAACGGCCGTTAACTTCACCGCCATAAACGCTTTCAACTGCTCAAGATCGCTGAATCCATACTTCTGGGGTTCGGCCGCTACCTCGCGCAGCTCAAACCGCCACACTGCCGGCTCGTCGGTCGTCGTCGGCGGCATTAGCCAACAGCGCACCAAAAAAGATTGATAGACTCGTTTTGCTTGTTTCACCATATTGGTTTTTCCAAAAGCGCTGCTTATTTCAGGACTGTTACCAATATACGCACCAGGCGCTTCCCAAACGCTTCCAAGAAATAAAAACACGCTACCAGACTGGATATGGCGTATACTTTATTTCAATTGGGGAGTCTTCATAGCTTTTGGAGCGATTATGTTGGAGATATTTTTATTGGGTGAAATCAGAGTCCGGTTGTACGGTACGCCTGTCATCCAAATTCGCAGCCAAAAAGAGATAGCTTTATTGGCCTATCTGGCGCACACCGGGCAAGCACATAACCGTGAAGCATTGGCTGATTTGCTGTGGGAGGCGCGTTCTACCAGGCAGTCGCTCTCTAATTTGCGCACCGTATTAGCCAGACTGCGCCAACAGGTGGGGGAGCATCTCATCGTCACCCCCAAAACTGTGGCCGTAACTCGCGCCGTTCATGAGCAACTGGATACCGTGCGCTTTCAGACGATGCTGGCTGGAATGGGCAAGGAACGGACGATAACGGCCGTCAATCTGCTCTCTCAAGGCCTGAAATTGTACAGCGGCGAATTTATGGCCGGATTCTCTGTTCCAGATGCGCCGCGCTTCGATGATTGGCTTGTGGTTGAACAAGAGCGCTTACGCCAAACCGCTATGCGTGGCTATCGCCAATTAGCCCGTTGGCAGGAAGAACAGGGCGCGTTTGCTGACGGGGTCGTCACCGCCCAGCAGTGGGCGAGCTGGGATCCGCTGGATGAGACGGCCCAGCAGCAGCTCATGCGTTTATTGGCTTATGACGGCCGTATCTCAGAGGCATTAAACGTCTACGAAAAATGCCGCCATCTTCTCCAGACAGAACTGGGCATCACGCCAGCCCCATCCACCATTGCCCTGTACCAAACCATTCAAGCCGGTTCCCTTTCGCCGCCCGACATCACGCCTGCGCCGCTGCATAATCTGCCTCGCGCCCTTACGCCGCTGTACGGCCGTAAAAAAGAAATCGAACAGCTCACCCGTATCCTTTTAAACCCTGAATACCCACTCGTCTCCATCACCGGCGTCGGCGGCATGGGCAAAACCAGCCTGGCCCTGGCCGCCGGACGGCAGTTGACTGCCGCGCCGCCACCGCTTTTCCAAGACGGCATCTGGTTTATCTCCCTGGAGGAAATAGAAAACGACACCCCGGAAAAAGTCGGAGACAGGGTGGCCGCTTTGGTGGGGCGGGCGATGGGACTCTATTTCCATGGTGAAAGCGATCTCTGGTCGCAGTTGTTGGGGCAAGTGGCCGCGAAAAAGCTGCTGCTCATTTTAGACAACATCGAGCAGTTTCTGACTATCGCCTCCGACCTGATTGTAGACCTGCTGGAAGCCGGTGAGAATATTCACTTACTCACCACCTCCCGCACCACCCTGGCTTTGGCCGCCAGCGTCGCTTTTCCGCTAACGGGGCTGGAAACGCCGGCGCAGGTTTCGGCCGAGGCCATGCAAAATGAAAGTGTGCGCCTCTTTGCCGAACGGGCCGCCCGGATGCCAACGCCCTTCCAACTAGAAAAGCATCTGGCAGAAGTCGTGGCGATTTGCCAATTTGTCGAGGGAATGCCGTTGGCCATTGAGTTGGCGGCGGCTGCGTTGGGACGGTTGATGATGGCTGAGATCATGCCGGCCTTAACCGGCAATTTGCACCTCCTGGACACCACCCGGCGTGACCTGCCGCCCCGCCAGCGCACGCTCCGGGCTGTTTTTGATACTACCTGGCAGTTACTCGACTCCCGTGAACAAATTCTGCTGGCGCAAATCTCCATTTTTCGCGGCGGCTTTACCCGCTCGGCGGCCGCTGCGGTGTTAAAAGACGCAAAGGGCTTATACATTTTGCAACATCACGCTCTGCTGGGCCGGGACGAAACGGGGCGCTTCAAAATGCACCCGCTCATTCGCCAATTCGCGGGTGAGCAGCGCGCCAACTGGCCCCATGCGGCCGCCTTATTCCAGGACAGCCACGACAGTCACAGTCGCTACTATTTGCAGATGATGGGGCAGCAGGCGCAGGTCTTGCAGCGCGGTGCGCCCAGCCAATTTCTGGCAACACTCCAGCTTGAGCAGCACAATCTCCGTGCTGCCTGGCAGCAAGCCGTTAGCCAGGACGCCTGGGCGGACATTGCCCAAAACTTGGAGGGCATTCAGCATTATTATTACCGCAGCGGTCTCTTCCGTGACGGGATCGAACTCATCACCCAGGCTTTGGCAACGGCCGTTGCCACAGACGTACCGCCCCAACTCATCCCCAGCCTGCACCAGGCCAGAGCCGCCCTATTTGAACCGATCAGCCAGTTTGATCAGGCGCTGGCCGACATCAAAGAAGCGCTGTGTCAAGAAACAGTCAGCCAGCAGACGCAAATCAGAGCTTATCTTGTCTGGGGATTGGTGCTCGATGGCCAAGGGGATTACCAGGGGTCTCTGGCGCAATATCAAACGGCCGTTGAGCTGCTGCAAGGCAGTGACGAATGGCTTTTACTGGCGAGAGGCAAGCAGGGAATCGGCTGGGCGCTGATTCAGATAGGGCAAACAGAAGCTGCCAGCGAGCCGCTGCAGCAGGCGCTTGAATGTTCACAGCGTGCTGATGACCAATTTGGGCAAATGATGACGCTGACCTTTTTAGGTGTGCAAGCACGACGGCGCAACAAGCTAATCGTTTGCGAACGCTATTATAAGCAAGCACTCGACATTGCCCGGCCGCTGGGGGATCGGCTGGTGGAGGGCAAGCTGTTGTCTAATTTGGGGGTCGCAGCTTCTATGCGATTTGCTTTAAGCCAGGCCCAACGATACCTGGAACAGGCCTTGACCATTTTTGAGCAGCTCAATGTGCCGAAAAATCGGGCCATCACGGAGGGCGATTTGGGGGTTGTGTATGCCAGAATAGGCAGTTATGCGCGTGCCCAGCGCCTTTTGGAGCAATCGCTGGCGCTGGCGCGTCAAATTGGGGATCGCTACGGGGTGGCCTGGGGGTTGAACTGGTTGAGCGGCGTGGTATTGGCACAGGGTGACGCCGATACAGCCTTACAATTGGCCAGGGAAGCATTTTCTCTTGCCGAGGCTATCGGTATCAAGTCGCTGCAGGCTGGGGGGCTGGCGAAAATGGGGAATGCTTTGTTGGCAAATGGGAAGTTGGCGGAAGCGGCCGATTGTTACCAACAGGCGCATACGATTTGTGCGCAAATAAACCAGGCGGCCGAGGCCGCCCTGATGCTTGCGGGCTTGGCCGACATCGCGCTGCGGCAGCAGCAGCCTGAGCGTGCCCTCAACCATGTGGAGACTGTTCTGACCACAATCGCAACCGAGCCAGAGATATGTGAGGGCATTCATTTGCACGTTTACTGGGTTTGTTATCAGGTACTGCAAAATCTTGGCGACCCACGAGCAGCGGCCGTACTGGCTGCGGGCCACGGCATTTTGATGAGCCGCGCCGACCAAATTGACGATAAAGCGGCCCGGCAACTGTTTCTGACTCAAGTTGCTGCACATCAGCAAATTTTAGAAACAGGTACGCGCAACCTGTAAAAACGACAGTTTTCTGGCGGCTGTTCTGTATGATTGGGGCAATGTCTTGTTCAACCAGAGGGATTGGGTGGCTGCAGGACAGAAATTTCAAAAAGCGTATGATTTATGGCCAGGACAGGGACAAACAGAAAATGCCACGAAATCTTTAAATGGCGAAGCGTTTATCCTTGATAGCAGGCCCGTCCCATTTGTTGTCTGAATGTATGCAAACAGTTGCTTGCTTACTTTGATCCCCCCAAAAAAGCCGGGATCTGACGCACATCCCCAAACGCCCCAGGGTTGTGTGTTTGTGGTCCAAACCTTTATACTGTAATCACGCATCTTCACACCTCTGTTTCATTGATTGCTGCCGATCAACAAATGAAACAACTTTTCAAATATCATCATACAATCGTCACCCCTTCTAAAATATATGACTTCCACCGATTTGAGCGCTCTCCGAGACAATATTGCAAGTTATTTTGATCTGGCCGAACTGCAATCGCTTTGTTTTGACCTGGGAATTGATTTTGAGGAACTGCCGGGAAAAAGAAAAAGCGAAAAAAGCGAGGCGCTAATCCTCCTTCTGGAACGGCGTGACCGCCTGCCCGAGCTGATAACGTGGCTGGCAGAAAAAAGACCGCATGTCGCGTGGTCTTCCTTTACTATTCAGCCGGTGACAGATGAAAAGCCTCCCTTTATGGGCCTGAAATATTTTGACGAAGAGGATGCGGATCTCTATTTTGGCCGGGAAGCGTTAACGGCCGTTCTGGTTGCCAGTTTACGAGGACGCCATTTTTTGGCAGTCGTCGGCGCATCAGGCAGCGGTAAATCTTCGTTGATTCGGGCTGGCCTGATGCCTGCCTTGCGTGGTGACATGCCCATTTCCGCTAGAGAGCGCACGCCAGAGGACAGTCAGTCCTGGCTTATGCACATCATCACCCCAGGCGCTCATCCATTAAAAGAATTGGCGGTAAGCCTGACCCGTGATTCAGAATCGGTTGCGGCGGCAGCCGCCTTGTGGCAGGACATGGCAACCGACGCGAACAGCCTGGATCTGTTTACCACCAGATTGCTGCAGCAACAAAAACAGAATACCCGCCTGCTCCTGATCGTGGATCAATTCGAGGAGCTTTTCACCACTTGCCACGACGAGACAGAGCGCCAGATGTTTGTCGCCAACTTGATGAGTGCGGTGAAATCTGAAGCGGTCGCACCCATTTTGGTCATTATCTCCTTGCGCGCGGATTTTTACGGCCATTGCGCTCAATACGACTCCCTACGCCAGGCGTTGGCCGAAAATCAGCTCTACATTGGTCTCATGAACGAGGAAGAACTGCGCCGGGCAATTGAAGCGCCAGCCGCCCGGCTGGATTGGAAGCTTGAAGCCGGACTCATTGATTTGATGCTGCGGGATGTGGCCGATGAACCAGGTGCGCTGCCCCTGCTCTCCCATGCCCTGCTTGAAACCTGGAAAAGACGACAAAACCGTACCCTGACCCTGAGAGGGTATACCGAAGCGGGTGGCGTCTCCGGCGCTATTGCCAAGACGGCCGATTCCTTCTTCAACGACCTGACGCCGGATCAGCAGCAGATAATTCGAGGCGTCTTTTTGCGCCTCGTTGAGCCAGGAGAGGGTACGGCCGATACACGCCGCCGCGCCGAAATCAATGAGCTGCTATCCGGTGATAGAAACCGTGAAGAGGTGGCATTCTTATTGAAGCAGTTGGCCGATGCCCGGCTGGTAACAACCGGTGATAGCACAGTTGAGCTGGCGCATGAATCATTGATCAAGGAATGGCCCAGGCTGCGTATGTGGTTGGCTGACAATCGGGACGATCTGCGCATCCATCGCCATTTGACCGACTCGGCTCAGGAATGGCAGGCGATAAACCGTGACCCAGGCGAACTATACCGGGGGGGTCGGCTGCAACAAGCCAGCGAATGGGCAGCCAGGTCTACTGATTCATTGAATGATTTGGAACGGGCGTTTCTGTCGGCCAGTCAGACCGAACAGGCCAGGGAGCAGCAGCAGCAGCAGCAAAGACGCTTATTCGCGGTGGGAGTCTTGTTAGTGGTCATCGGCATTTTGAGTGTGGCCGTATTCCTTTTCAGCAACCAGTCACGCACGAACCGGGAACAGGCGGAGTTGTTGGGCACATCAGAGGCGGAAACCCAGCGCCAGGCTTTGGCGCTGGGCATGGCTGAACAGCAGGCCCAGGTGAACGCTCAGGATGCCCAGACCAAGGCGGCGGCGGCAGTGCAGGCAGAAGCCACAACGGCCTCGTCTCTGGTCGATTTATCAACCGTTCAAGCCCGGGAGCGGGTAACCTCAACGGCGGAGGCTGTCAAAGCGGCTACCGCTCAGGCGCAGCTCCAGGCTCTGGCAACGGCACAAAGTGACAACGATGGGGATGGGTTGTCTTTTGAAGAAGAACGACAGCTTGGCACTGATCCCAACAATGCCGACAGTGATGGAGATGGCATCAACGACCGTCTTGATCCGGAGCCGTTGAGGCCGGCCATCACCACAGAAAACATAACTCAGATTGTCAGCCTGCAAACGATTGACCCGGGGCATGAGGGTTCTGTGAGGGATATGGGCCTGTCTTTTGACGGCGGCCGGTTGGTATCGGGTGGGGGGCAAGATAATCGGGTGAAGTTGTGGCGCACGGTTGATGGCGCTCTGAGTGATGAGATGGAAAATCCCCAGGGATCAGTTCACACTGTTGCGTTTGGTCCGGATGATCAAAACGTGATCGCGGGTTCGGAAGATGGGCAGGTGTATTTTTGGTCAACGACTGACGGAACGATTACGTCGCAGAGTCCCGGCGGTATTAATACGGTGTATAGTTTGGCGGTGTCGCCTGATGGACAAGTTCTGAGTTTTGGTGGAACGGGTACCACCCGGATCTATGCTTTTGATGGCAGCGAGGCTCTGGAAGAAGTCGGGCGTGACGACATTAGCGATAATCCGAACAACAGGGTGACTCTGGCTGCGTTTGCCAGTGGAGGTGATTATTTTGCCATGGTTGAGGATAACGGCCGTTTCGATACCGTCAAAATCTGGCAGGTCAAACCATTTGCGGTGGAATTCTTCTACAGATTCAATAAGAGCGTTGAAGATTTAGCGAATCTGGCGCTTAGTCCTGATGGATCGCTGATTGCCTTTGCGCATGTCGATGGCGCGATTCGCGTATATGGCTGGGAAAACGGCCGTTATAACCTGCTTCACGAAATCAACAATGCCCACAGTGGTTCCGTTAAAGACCTCGCCTTTTCCCCGGATGGCAGTCTGCTGGTTTCAGGCGGTGATGATGGGCTTGTCGTGTTTTGGCGTGTGACTGATGGTGTGCAATTGCAAGTGTTTGAAGGACACAACGCCGGCGTCGAAGCTGTGACCTTTTCTGCAAATGGTCATATTTTTGCTTCTGGCGGTGCGGATGGAGCCTTGGGCGTCTGGGCTGTTCCCGCACGACCGCCGTTGGACTAGCAGGCTGTCGGGAAAGTGGGAGCCGTGATATCCCTGTCGCGCTTACACGAGCGCGGTGAAGATACCGCGGTTACGATGTGGGGTTCTTCAGCAGGCTCCTGGCCTCCCTCTAATTGTCTCAAACGTTTGAATGCCACCTTAGCCAGGCATAGCGCGCACCACTTTCGTCCCTGTAAGCGTCCAGCGAAGCTTCGCCTCAAACCGAAAATTGGAACATCACGCCATGTTCAGCATTCGGGAAGGGGTGGCGCAGGGTCGCCTGAAAGATGATGACTTAATGGCGATTGTGGCCGCCGGTATTGGTTACGTGTGGGCAGCAAGTATCGTGCAGTGGAGCGAGGAATTTTAGATTGGCGATTTTCGATAGGCGACCACATGGGCCAGGCAGATTTCCTTCTTTAAGTCTGCGCCTTTGGGTTAAATTATTTTGACAGGAGAAACAGGAGTTAGAAATGAGATTACAAGACAAAGTTGCATTGGTAACCGGCGGCGCGGCAGGCATCGGCAAAGCCACGGCCGCCCGCTTTAAGGAAGAGGGGGCTGTCGTCATTATTTGTGACGTGAATGCGGAGGCCGGACAGGAAACGGCCGTTTCCCTCGGCGTTGAATTCTATCAGGTAAATATCACAGACAGGCAGGCAGTGCAGACCTGGGTCGATACCGTCGCCGCCCAACACGGCCGCATCGACATCCTGGTGAACAATGCCGGCGTGCTGCGCGACGGGCAGCTCGTCAAGTTCAAAAGCGGCGAACTGGTGGGCATGATGAGCGAGGCCGATTTTGACCTGGTGATCAGCGTCAATCTGAAAGGTGTATTCAACTGCACTCAGGCTGTGACGCCGGTGATGATCCGGCAGGGCGGCGGCGTCATCCTTAACGCTTCTTCCATCGTGGGGTTGGACGGCAACTTCGGCCAGACCAATTACGTGGCTACCAAAGCGGCCGTGATTGGCATGACGAAGGTGTGGTCACGAGAACTGGGGCGGTATGGCATTCGCGTCAATGCCGTGGCTCCCGGCTTCACCTTGACGGAAATGGTGCAGCAAATGCCGCAGAAAATTCTGGACGGCATGGTATCGCAAACGCCGTTAGGACGCATGGGCGAGCCACGCGATATCGCCAACGCTTATCTGTTCCTGGCTGGCGACGAAGCGAGTTTCATTACCGGGCAAACGCTGCGGGTGGATGGCGGCATCATCGTCGGCACGTGAAAAGGAAGCGTCATGCGTGAGGCGTGAACTATCTCTCATGAACCACGCAGCGCATAAACCCATACGTAAGGAGATTTTTATGCACGCTGCTGATTTATTGACAAACCGGTCCCGACTGACCCCTTAGCGAGAAGCACTGCTGGTATTGGAAACCGGGCAGCGGTTTACCTGATTTACCGGCGCTTTGTAGATTCACCGACGGGGCGGGTGTGCGTGACGATTCTGGCACAACGCGGCTTGATCCAAAATCTTGATGCGCATCCAAAACGGCCGTTTCCCTTCCAATTTTTAAAAATATCAATTATTCGTAGCCGCGGTATCCTTACCGCGCTCGTGTAAGCGCGGCTGACATCGTCAGACAACAAAAAACCTGTAAACAAACAAGATGTTTAGTCATGGCTCAAGTGAACCAGAAAAGATATTGACTGGAGTAAACAACTCGTTTCCGCGGTTTTTTCAGCGCCATGTTTGTAAAGGGCAGCCAGATGCAACTTGCCAGAGGCAAGTTGCAGAGCTGGCTGCCCTTTAATCAGATATTCGAAGAAACTTCAGTGGAGGGGAAAGTAGCAGCAGGCTATGGGGGGGTGAGAATTGTATCTACTGCATGGATGACGCCATTGCCGGCCACGATGTTGAAATCTGCCAGAGGTTGTCCATTGATCATGACAGTCTGGTTGTCCTCATCGTAGGTGACAAATAACGGCCGTCCTTCACGGGTTGGGATATAGTCATCGGTTGCAATCTGATTGATGCCTAATCTATCCCCGACGAGGTGGTACAAGAGAATCGCATTTAGGGTGTCTTCGTCTTTTGTGTATTCATCTATCTGATCTTGGGTAAGGTTGTCAAAAGCGGTATTGGTAGGCGCGAAGATGGTAAAGGTATTGTTAAGTTGAGAAAGATCGTCGGCAAAACCAGCTTGTTGAGCTAGAGAGAGGAAGGTCGTGAAACGGCCGTCGTCTTCTAGCACTTGCAGTAATGAATCGCTGCTGGATCCTCTGGTACTGACGCCTAAGGAATTCTCCGGGGGCAGTAAGATGCTATCGATGATGTGTACCACTCCATTGTCTCCAGATAGATCCGCAGTCGTCACCGCCGCGCTGCCATTGAGTATTACCTCTCCATTTTCTACGCTGATCTGAAAAGGTTCTCCCATTAAAGTTACCAGGGTGCTGCGGTCTGCCACGGCAGCGCTTCCGTATTGCCCATTGGCGATGTGATAAAGCAACAGCTGAGTGTGGGTAATTCCTGAACGAGAGAGGGTAGTTTCTAAGTCAGCCAAAGCCTGATTCGTAGGAACAAAAACGGTAAAGGGTCCATCGTGGTCGAGGTTATCGGCCAGTCCTGCCGCTCGGGCTAAGGTCACGAAATCTGACAATTGTTCATTACCTTTGATAACATCCCATACAGATTGAGAACTTTCTTGAGTGTCATTCTGTTGAGCGTCATCTTCTGCATCTTCTTGTTGAGCGTCTTCCTGGACTGTAGGGTTGGCTGCGGCGGGCTGGGGGGCGCTCCCAAAACTAATCCCTAAGATTAGCAGAAAGGCCAAGATGAGAAGATAGCCTTTTCTTTTCTTACTGAATAGTTCATACATAGTCAAATTCTCCTTTTTGTTAAAACTTCTGTTGCATATTGAGCCTCCTGAATTTTCTTCGCCGGAAAAAGCATCTGAACAAAAGCCGCCTGAGGCTTCTTTTCCAGCGGTAACCTTACCTGGCTAACACTATAACGAACTGATTTGTAAAGCGCCTATATCTTTGCACAAAGGAATGGGTACAAATTAGGTATAGAACAGATTTTCTCTCACAGGAGCCGTCAGGGGAGAGCGGACTGCAAACGGCGCGAAATGGATTCCCAGTTTGGCGGCCGTTGTTCTGACAGTAAGGCCAGTTCTTGATCTATGTCGTACTCGACAAATTTGTGCGCAATGTGCCAGCTTCCGTCGTTCCAGGTGAACAGGCCATATTTGGCCCGTCTGTCTCCATCTTGGGCGAGGCTGACAGAACTGATGTTGGCTAAAACGAGGCTGCGCCAATGGCGGATATTGGGCACGTGGACGTGCCCAAAGGCCAACGTTCCGCAGGCGAGATCGTGCAGCATATGGCTTAAGTGGGGGTCGTTGTCCGCTTGTTTAATTTCTCCGTAGATTCTTTTTTGGATGTCTTCAGGCGGGTAGATGTGTTGGTGGACATCCTGGGGATTGGCGTGCACGATGAAAAGATCGTCTCTATAGTCAATAGTGGGTGAAACGCGGTGCTGAAAGGGCAGGTTGTGCAGCCAGGCGCGTTGGCTTTCGTTTAACTGCACCTGGGTCCAATCAACAATGTCTTCTATGTTCTGGCGGCGCTTTTGTTTTGCTTCTTCGGTGAAAGTGGAGAGAATCGGATTGTTACTCAGCACTTCATCTTTGTTGCCGTATAGAGCGCCCATGTCCTCCTGACGGATGAGATCGACGCAAGCGGCGGGACGGGGACCAAAAAGGCATAAATCACCGGCAAAAAAGGTTAAGTCGGGAGTGTGTTTTTTGATGTCTGTTAAGACGGCTTCCAAAGCGGTTAAATTTCCATGGACGTCGGAAAAGATGGCAACGCGCATAAGGGTGTACTCCTCTAATTATTAACCGCGGAGGCGCAGAGAAGGCCGAGAAAAGACAGTCATCTGCGTCATCTGCGGGCAAATATTTTCATTCGTAGTTGTCGATGCCTATTCATCATCTTCAAGAAAATTATCTTTCAGGGCGGTGAACCAGTGCAAAATAACGAAGACAGCCAGGGCCAGGAAGATGGCAATGTCATATCGCGCGTAAGCCGCCGCGATGCCGATGGCGCCCGTGGCCCACACGCTGGCGGCCGTGGCCGTCCCTCTTACCCGTTTTTCTTTCTTTAAGATGGCGGCGCCCCCGATAAAGCCAATACCCGCTAGAATACCCTGCACGATGCGCGCTTGCGCGCTGCTGTCATTGGGGTCGATGAAGGTAAAGCTGATCAGAACATAACCGCAAGTAGCCAGGGCTACCAGGGGATACGTGCGCAGCCCCATGATTTTAGTCGATTTTTCCCGATCATAGGCAATGGGGAAGGTAATCACCAGCGCAATCGTTAGTTTCACGAAATCGTTTTGCAGAAGTTGTAGTATGAATTCCGGCATGGGGATTATTCAGGGTGTTACAGGATAACGGCGGCCGTTTCCCCCTGTAACGATATCCAGATTGGTTCAATCTCCGAGATTGGACCAATCTCGCCAAGTTAAAAGCAAACGGCTACCTAAAAGCAGGCAGTACTTCTTTTTCGTAAAAGCGGAAGAAACCCTCTTGATCCGGGCCAATTTGATGGATGTATACGTGGTCATAACCGGCGTCGATCATCTTCTGGATTTGCTCGGCGTGTTTTTGAGGATCAGGACCACACACCATGTTTTCAACGATGTCTTCTTTATCCAGCATTTTGGCAGCCTGTTCAAAATGAGCAACGGTACGCAGTTCTTGTGACATTTCTCCTTTAAGACCGCTCGTAGGCCATACGCGAGCGGCTATATTTTCCCCTTCTGCTTCGCTTTCAGCCCAACAAACAGCAATCTGGCCATACTTGGGTTTACCGGCGCCGCCCCCCTTTTCAAATCGCTCCACGTCTTCCTTGTCCGGAGCCAGGCCGATCAACCCATCACCGAAGTTACCGGCTGCTTCCAGGGTAGTGGGACCGCTGGCGGCCACCATAATGGGTGGCAGTTCATTGGGCAGGGTAAAAATGCGGGCATCTTCCACCGTATAAAATTCACCCCACCAACTGGTGGTGTCGCCCTGCCATAAGGTACGGATCAACTCAACCGCTTCTTCAAGCATGGCTAAACGAATGGTGTGCGGCGGCCAGCGGTCACCCAATATGTGTTCGTTTAAGTTTTCGCCGGTGCCCACGCCTAAAAAGAAACGGCCGGGCATCATACTGGCGGCTGTGGCAGCCGCCTGCGCAATGATGGCAGGGTGAATACGGGTCGTGGGACAGGTGACGCCCGTACCCAGGCGCAGGTTTTCCGTCACCTGCGCAATGCCGCCAATAACGCTCCAGACAAAGGGGCTGTGGCCTTGCTCGCTTACCCAGGGATGGTAATGATCTGAAATAAGGGCAAAGGTAAAGCCGACTTCTTCAGCGCGCCGGGCGTACCGGACTAAATCGTTGGGCTTGTGTTCTTCACTTGAAAGGGCATATCCGATTTTGGTCATAAGTAATATTCTCTCTTTTGGATCTCATTAAATTTGTATTCTGGCATAATGAGAAGCGCGACAGATATTTGCATACTGTTAATTTCATTTTTCTTGCTCGTGAGGTGATTTTGCAACCAACTCTACTATGTCAGATGAGAAATGAAACCACTATAGACCGGGTTATAAGGCGTAGATATAGTTTGGATACAAAATGCCGATTCTGGGACAAGGTCAGGGATTGACGACGGGCAGCTCTACAAAAGGCGTACCACTAACGAGGTAGCGGCTGCTGACCCAGCCTGTAGTATTGTCGGGCAGGACGATTTGGACCCAAACGGCCGTTTGATCCCGGCCAACCAGAGGCACTGTCTGGCCGTTACGCAGGCTGCTGAATGGTTCATAGTTCAGGCCGGGACCGGAGCGCACGTTGAGGTAGAGGGCGCCTGTCATGGCGGCGGTGGGCACGGCGGAATCCGGCAGGCTTTCAGAAGAGGTTTGTGTCCAGAAGAGGCGGATTTCTGCCAGGCCGGAGTTCTCGAAGTATTCCACCACTACCGGCAGAGGACCGCCGGAATGATCGATCACGGTACTAGAGGCGGTTGTGGGCTGCACCTGCCATTGGTCAAGGCGCAGCTCATTATCCAGCCACAAACGGACGCCGTCGTCGGCATAGGCGGTGATCTCATAACGACCGGGACTCAGATCCAGAGTGCGCGTCCAACGGACTGAAAAGCGGTCTGGTCCCATGAGGGCAGGCGCGGGCGAACCTTCGGCCCAGTTGAAATTTATCTGGGCATCGTCACGCACCATAGCGGGCGTGCCGCTCAGGGTGACGTTGTTGTAATATTCTCCGCGCCAGGTTCCGGTGGGAGAGGCTGGGGGTGAGGAAACGGCCGTTATCCGGGTCCATTCCAGATTCGCTACAGCGTCACCCCGGTTGTCATAGTATTCCATGCGCACCGGAACCAGACCGCCATCATCGATGTTCACCTCTACCGTATAGGTCGTGGCCGCCTGGTCTTGCCAGGCGGCTATCACCAGTTGGTTATTCACCCATAAACGCGCCCCATCGTCTGCCGTCATGGAAAAACGGTAACGGCCAGCTTCCAGATCCACGTCGCGGGTCCATTGAATAGAAAAGTTATCCGCGCCCACTTCAGAAACCGGCGCGCCCATCAGTGAAAAATTGATCTGCGGCACGTGCTGCACCAGCACTGGTTCGCCGGACAGCGTCATGTTGTCGTAGTAGCGCGCCAACCAATTTGTGTCATAGCCGGAAAGCAGTTGGCGGCTGAGCTGCGCCGTGGCGCTGCCGTCCGCTTCATAGTATTCCACTTTGATTTGATGGTCACCCGCGAGGAGTGTGACGTCGGCGCTCAACGAGCGTACGTCTCCTTCCTGCCAATTGTCTATCAACAGGGTGTCATCTACCCACACGCGCATGCCGTCATCGGAGGTGGCGGTAAAGCGATAATGACCCATTGGCAGGTAAATACTGCGCACCCAACGCGCTGAAAAGTCGTCTGCCTGTACTGCCGGATCCGGCGATCCGCCGCCCCAGTTATAGTCAATGTTGGCTTCCTGGCGTTGGAGCGCCGGCGCCCCTGTGAGGAAGCGGTTGTTCCAATACGTGGCCTGCCAGAAAGAATCATCTGCCTGGGCTTGCACAGGGGCTTCCAGTGTGACCAGAAGCAAGGCCATTAAGGAGAGCGCCAGAATGAATAAGACGTTTCTTTGGGATAGGGTTTGATGCCACATGATTCACTTGTCCTTGAGGATTAATCGCTTAACTGGGAGAGGGAAGCCAGATTCCCTCTCCCGCTGGCAAGGCTGATGGGAGGGGAAGGGTTACTTAAAAATGATGGGCAACCATAGCTGCGGTTCCACAAAGGGAGCCTTGTTGTCTACGACGAGGCTCGCCTCAGCAGTGTTTGTGAAGAGTTCCGCCTGATCCAGGTTGTCCACGGCGCGGGCTTCAAAGGCGTAGATGCCATCGGCGGCAGCGTTATAGGTAGCGCTGGTACTCAATGTTTGTGGCAGCCAAAGCGACCAGGGGCCGTCGTTAAAGCGGACCTGTACATCGTAGTATTGGATGCCGGAACCGGCGTCGGCGCCGGTCCAGGAGACATTGAAGGTGGCGCTGTGGGTGAGAGGCGGCAGGGGATCGACGGTGGTAGTGGGGGCTTGTGAATCGACGGTGGTTTCTGCTTCGGCAGCGCCAAACGGTTCAATGTTGCCGGCGTTATCAACGCCGCGCGCCCGGAACTGGTATAAACGGCCGTTTTCCCCGTTTGCGTATTCCGCTTCAGTTTGCGTGGTCCCGGCCAGCCAGGTCTGCCAGTCGCCGCTGTCTGCGCGCACCTGCACGTCGTAATAATCCAACCCGGAGCCGCCGGGATCGGTGCCGGTCCAGGAGACGGTGAAGTTTCGCCGTGAGTAATCCGGCAGGGGGCTGACGGTGACTTCAGGCGGTTCCTGGTCGCTGCTGAGGAAGTAATCGACGACCAGCAGGGGATAAAGGGAAGTGGGGGTTTCTCTGGAGTGAAAGGCGCGTTCGCGCTGCTGAATGGTTTCGTCGCCGATGATCTCGACGCCGTCATTCGGGTAAACGGCCGTTGTCCAATTCTCCACCAGCGCTGTCATATCCCATTCATACCACGTCAGAGCGCTGCCGATAAACACCGTGTCGTCCACGTCCGTCCACACCGGTTCCGTGTTCCAGGTGACTGTGTGTTCGTTCCAGGGCGAGGCCAGGCGGCGCAGCACTGTGCCCATAGCGGTGTCATTCGCCGGACTGGAAAAGGAGAGATACAGGCGTAAGGTGGCGCTGTTGATGATGGCGCCGGTTGGGATGCTGCTGTCAACGTCAAAACGCAGCAGCATACGCTGCGCGCCAAAGTTCTGGCTGCCGGCCAGGTTATAGCCAAGAAACAGGGCGTCACTGCCAAAATTTTCGTTCGGCCGACCGGAGGCCAGATAGGTGTCGGCGTTGGCGGGAATGCCGACGACGGTGTTGACGCCGTCCGGCGTTTCTTCGCGGGACAGCACTTGCGGTTCACGTTCCGGCGCGACGCGGTCTGTATTGCGTGGCGGCGGGGTGGGGTCTTCCTGGGCTGTCCCCGGCGCTGCCTGGAGCAAGCCCATTATCACCAACAGCAGGCACAGTACCGGCAGCCAGCTCGCGTTTGGCTGGAACTTTTTCATTTACGCCTCCTACTGGTCGCGTCCGTCCACGTGGGCCGGGGGATGGGTGGCTTCTACAGCAGTAAAAGGTTCGAGAATTTCATAGCGGTATTCTGCCCCTTTCGGCACCACCCAGGAGTCACCTTGTTCGAGAACGGCCGTTTGCTCACCCAAATACAGTTTAGCCCGGCCCGCAATCACATACCCCACCGTTTCATAGGGTCGCGTATGAAACGGTTTGTCCTGGCCCGGCTCCTTTTTCTCCCATAAACGCATCGCCACGGAAACGCCGGAGGCCAGGTACTTCTGGCCCCGGCTGCCGGTGGGGGAATGGCGCGAATCGATTTTTTTAAGCGTGGTATCGTGTGTCATTTGTTTACTCCTGTAGTAGCGGCGGTATCCTTAACCGCGCTCGTGTCCGCGCGACAGGGATGTCGCGGCTCCAACTACTGCTAGCCGGATTTATCCGGCGGCTTCCGAAAGAATCACTTATCTTGCGCGTATCTTACGCGGGCTGGAGAGTGGAAACTGCCCACTCTTTTGCCTGCCGCACCATCTGGTTGACATAACCCCATTCGTTATCGTACCAGCTCATAACCTTCACCAGATCGCCGTCAACCACCTGCGTCATCTCCAGGTCTACGATGGAGGCGCGGGGATCCTGCACAATGTCTGAAGAGACCAGCGGCTCATCAGACACACCCAAAACGCCGTCATAGCGTTCACTGGCGGCTTCTTCACAGAAGATGTCGTTGATCTCTTCCACGGTGGTGGCTCGTGCTGTCAGGATGACGATGTCGGCAATGGAACCGACGGGAATGGGGGCGCGGATGGCAACCCCATCAAACAACCCGCTGTACTGCGGCAGCGCTTTGGTGGTGGCGACAGCCGCTCCGGTGGAAGTAGGCACGAAGTTGGCAGCGCCTGCCCGTCCGCGGCGGGGTTTTTTATGGGGACTATCGACGAGATTTTGGGAAGCGGTGTAGGCATGAATGGTGGTCAGGATGGCTTTTTTCAGGCCGATGCGCCGGCCGATGATTTCAATAACAGGGGTGATGCAGTTGGTGGTGCAGCTGGCGCAGGAAATAATCCGATCGTCTATTCCTTTGTCACTGGCGCCGTGTACCACCGTGAGGATTTCTTCGTCTTTGGTGGGCGCGGAAAGCATGACGCGGCGCGCGCCTGCCTGGAGGTGTTTTTCCAGATCGGCTCGTTGAGTGAAAACGCCGGTGCATTCAAAGACCAGATCTACGCCGAGATCGCCCCAGGGTAAGGTGGCGGGGTCTTTGATTTGCGAGACGGGGTATTCTTTGCCATCGACGATGAGGGTGCCTTCCCGATGATCGACTGTTTTGGGATAACGGCCGTAGACGGTGTCGTACTTAAGTAAATAAGCCAGATTTTCGCTGCTCACGAGGTCGTTTATGCCTACCACTTCCAGTTCCGGGGTGTCAAGAAGCACTTTAAAAGCGGCGCGGCCAATGCGGCCAAATCCATTAATTCCAATTTTAAGAGGGGTGTTCATTTGGGCTAAAATCCTTTTGCAAGGCGTTCTGGCAGAGCGCCCTAGCGGCTAAAAGGGATGTATTTTTGTTTCTCCCTTGATTCTGGTTTTATCTTCTTTTTCTTTTTGGCGAGACTCTTTTAAGTATTCTACGGTGTGATCGCGCAGCACGTCTTCGACGTAGAGCATTTTCACGAGAACCATGCCGGCAACCGCCAGGGGAGCGGCCAACATGACACCTAGCAAGCCGGCAAACAGTCCCCACAGTACCTGCGAAGCAATGAGTAATACCGGAGGCAGGGATGTGGCTCTACGTTGAATGAGGGGGGTTAAAAAGTAGCTTTCTATGAATTGAATGCCCATATAGAGCAAAAAGACGTAAAGGGCTTTTTGCGGGCTGTCGGTAAAAGCAATGAGTAGGGGAGGGAACAGCGCCAGGGTGGGACCAATTAAGGGAATGAATGCCAGCAGTCCGGCCAACAGACCTAAAATGAAAGCGAGGGGAATGCCTAACAACATTAAACCGATGATGGAAAACGCGCCGACAATAGCCATAGAAGCCAGGCGGCCCACGAGCCACCAGCGCAGAGCATAACCGGTTTTGTTGAGCGCCTCATGATAGTGGGCGCGGCGTGAACGTGGGAATAGTTTCAAAAGGCCGTTGATATAAGTATTAGGTTCGTAGGCCAGATAGATCCCCACAAATAAAGCAATAAGGGCGCGCACGAACGCATCCATAGTGTTAGAAAAAATGGAGGAAGCGTTAGAGAGCAGGGAAGTGGTGTTACCGGTTGCCAGAGTGGGTAAACCGCTTATCTGTTCCAGGATGATATTTCCTATGCTGGAATTGGAAAGGCGGGTTTCCAGAGTAGAGAGGGAAGCGCTTAATTGGTCACTCAATTGTCTGCTTTGTTCGGCGACGTTGGGTATTAAGAGGATGCCGCTCACTGTGAATAATATGATAAGAATGGTGATGGTAAGAAAGAGGGAAGCTTTGCGCGAAAGAAAGGAACGGTCTTCAAGCCATCGGCTGACGCCGTGTAGAAATACGGCCAGGAGGATACCGGCAAAAATGGCCAATACTTCTTTTAGGGCAAACCACAGAAGGAAGAGGGCGATAAAAACGGCCGTTATCACCCCCACCGTTATCCATACTTTTTGAGCAAAGGTTGGCGTAGTTTCTGTTGATGAAGTTGAGGGGGTATGCTGGACCATATGAATCCTTAAATGCAGGTGACAGATAAAGAAAGGCATAACGGCCGTTATACCTTTCTTAACAATTAAACTACGTTGTGGCTAGTCGGGAGTGGTTTGACGATCAAAATAATCGGTCACTTCTCGTTCTGCGCGTTCGCGGTTCCAGCCATAGCGCTCTTGCACCCGGCCTACCAGTTTGTCGTATTCGCCGTTGATAACGTCCATGTCATCGTTCGTGAGCTTGCCCCACTGTTTCTGGACTTCACCGCGGAATTGTTTCCAATTACCTTTTAAAATATCGCTGTTCATTTGTTTTACCTCCGGAAAATTTTGTAAGTTTCCCCTCTTCTGCTCTCCTCCGGGAGGAGGTAACAGAGAGGGAAATGTCGGATAACATACTACACTTTCAGTATACGTCCTTCGGCGGCTTCTCCCATATGCAGTGGTTATAGAAAGCAGGTACAAGAAAGATATATCTCCGCCGAGGTTTAAGCCTTGGCTTTTGATTTGTTGGCAAAGGTGCGGGCACAGCCATAAGCGGCGATCTGGTAATTGTTCTCCTTGCTGCGCGGTGAGGCGCGCGCCATGCCAGTGTCGTTACAGAGGAGTGTTGGGGAATGACGATTGTGTGGACGATGGCCGGCGGCACGAGGTGACAACTGCATTTACCCCCGCTAAAGAAGGTAATTAAAAAATAAAACAAAGGTATATCTTCTTTATATCGCCTCTCTATGCCCTGGCATATATGGAAAAAGCCTGGTTCCAGATAGAGTTAAATAAACCGCATCGGGTTGATTTATAAGTGAAGAATATGAAACAGAATAACGGCCGTTTATGCCGTTGCCCTGTCTAAGTAAAGGAGTGAAACATGAATAAGCAAAACGAACCCCTGACTGCAAATCCTCAGCCTACCTATAACAAAGAAGCCTCCATGGCCAAAGAAAAAGCAGAGCAAGTGCAGGAAAAAACCAGCGAAATGGCAAACAAAGCGCAACAGCAAGTTGCTGCCTTTGCCGACCAGGCCAAAACAGAAGCAAAGTCTTCTCTCAAGGCTCAAAAAGATGTGGCTGCTCAGGAGCTGCATGGCGTAGCTGAAGCCATTCGCAAAACCGGCAGCAACTTGCGTGAACAAGACCAAACAATGTTTGCCGATTACAGCAATCGTCTGGCTGATGGTGTGGAACGCGCTTCCAACTATTTGGAAAACCACAGCCTCGACGATTTTGTCTATGAGGTAGAAGACTTCGCCCGGCGTAAACCAGAACTATTTATTGGAGGCGCCTTCACCTTAGGTCTCTTGGCCGCTCGCTTTTTGAAGAGTTCAGCTCCCAGTTATGGGCACGATACAAGGATGGATACTCGCGGTAACTACCCATCTACCCCCGGTAAAATATACTCAGATCGGCCTTTCCCCTATGATCAGGACACCCCCGCTCAGACCAGACAGCGCACCGGGGAAACTGATAGCACCCGCTACAACCGGATCCGCTCATAAGGAGGCATAATGACAACCTACACTCGTTCCCAAGAGCAGTATAGACAATCTCAGATCCCGGACGACCGTAGTCTGGGTGATCTCTTTGGTGATTTGTCACAAAAAGCCAGTACGCTGGTGCGCCAGGAAGTGCAGTTGGCAAAAGTGGAAATGAAACAAAAAGCCACTGAAGCCTCCGTCGAAGTTGCCACTATCACCGTGGGAGGCTTTATAGCCAATGCCGCCCTTCTGGCTTTTACCGCTGCTCTCGTTTTGGGCCTGGCGGAGTTTATGGCTCCCTGGCTGGCCGCCTTAATTGTCAGCCTGGGGCTTGCTCTTGTAGCCGGCCTGCTGATAGCCAAAGGTGTGAAGGCGCTCAGAGAGATGGACCCCGTACCGGAACAAACGGTTACCACGTTGAAGGAGGATAAAGAATGGTTAACTCAACACTTGAACCAATAAGAGAAAGGCCCGTCTATACAACCCCTGACAACGCTGATGATCCGCAGGTGATTCGCGCTCAGATTGAACGGACGCGGGCGCAAATGGGACACACATTGGATGAAATCCAGGTACGTTTATCACCCGAATATATTAAACAGCAAGCTCAAGACACAATCCGAGAAGCAACTCTTGAAAAGGTGGAAGAAATGACACAAAGAGCAGAACGAAAAGTGAACAGTTGGCGTTCAAGCGCCATGCAAACAGTAAAAGAAAACCCCATCCCCACCGCCTTGATTGGCGTTGGCATTGGTTGGTTATTCCTTTCTTCAAAAAACGACAATGACGACAACTATAATGACCGTTACTATGACTATGACAACGATTACTCGCGCACCAGTGACTATGACACGAATCGCGGACGTCGGGGTCAGACCTCTTACCGGGGCGGCGCTTATTATGGAGAGTCTGAGGAATCCGGTCCTCTTACGGATGCCCAAAGATGGGCTGGGGATACTAAAGACCAAGTTCAGCGTAAAACGGAAGATGTGGTTGCGAACGTACAGGATCAAGCCGAAGCTTTGCGTGACAATGTAAGTGAAGCGGCCACCCATGCGCAAGAAAGAGTCACTGAAACGGCCGAACAGGCTCGTGAGAAAGCCATGCAGGCGCGGATGCAAACGCAGCAAGCGGCAGAAGACTTCCAGCGCCAGGCGCAGATGAAAGCGCGCCAGGTAAAACGCACCTTCTGGCAAACGCTGGAAGAAAATCCGCTGGCCATTGGGGCCGCGGCCAGTGTGGCCGGCGCTTTGGTGGGGCTGGCTTTGCCTATTACTGAAAAAGAAAATGAGTTGATGGGCGAAACCCGCGATCATCTTATGGAAGAGGCTTCTGCCACCGTGCAAGATACGGCTCGCAAAGCCCAAAACGTGGCGGAACGCGCTGTGCAGACGGCGACGGACGAAGCCAAGCGCGAGGCTGAAGAACAAGATCTGACGATGCCATCGTCAGTCATGGCTTCGAAAAGTAAACCTGAAGGAACCCCAACCCAGCAAACGAATGTTTCTGCTTAAGTAAAATACGCTAGAAATTCGAAGAATTTTCTGGGAATTTAGAGTTTGAACAGGTACAGAATAAGTAAAGAAAACGCTTTATTCTGTGCCTGTTTTTTTACTAGTTTTGCCGGATTGCACTCCAAAGGACTATTTTGAATAGATGCGTCAGATAATTGATCTTATTAAACAAACTTTTAAGGAATGGCAAGAAGATAAGGCATCACGGCTGGCGGCGGCGCTGGCTTTTTATGCCATCCTTTCTATTCCGCCGCTGCTGGTGCTGGCTATCGCTATTGTGGGGCAGTTTACGGATGAGGCGGCGGCGCGGGAAACGATTTTGTCCCAGGTGGGGCAGTTGATGGGCAGTGGGGCGCGAGAAGCGGTCGCCATGATTTTGGAAGCGGCTGCGCAGCCCGAGGGACTTTCTTGGGCAACGGCCGTTAGTCTGGCTGTGCTGTTTTTTAGCGCTTCCGGGGTGTTTGTGCAGCTCCAGGAGGCCCTGAATACCATTTGGGACGTCATGCCGGAACCCGGTCAAGGTATCCTCCATACCGTGCAAAAACGCGCCGTCTCCTTCCTGATGGTTATCGGTATTGGGGTGTTGCTGCTGCTGATGTTGTTATTGAGTTCATTGATAGCGGTGTTGGATCAGGTTTTAACGCAGGTGCTGCCCTTTTCCGTCACCTGGGCTAAGGTGTTGAACTACGGTCTCTCCTTTTTAATTATCACCGGCTTAATTGCTTTGGTGTATAAAACTATTCCCGACGTGGAGATTGTGTGGCGGGACGTGTGGGTGGGGGCGGTGGTAACGGCCGTTTTGTTCGCCCTCGGCGTCGTAGGTATCAGCATTTATACGCAGGTCGGTAACCCCACTTCCGGTTATGGCGCTGCCGGCTCCCTGATAATTCTGTTGGTCTGGGTGTACTATTCCGCCCAGATTGTTTTCCTGGGGGCTGAATTTACTCAAGTTTATGCCAACCGTTTTGGCCATTACATTCGGCCCGATGATCATGCAGTGTACATGCCGGGAACGCAGCCAACGCCGGAGCAGCAGCGTCAAAGACAAAAAGAGAAAACTGCCTGAAAACCGCTATGAACGGTTACATGGAGCGGCTTATTCCGGCTCCCGGGCAGGCAGCCACACCGACAGCGCCTGAGGCAGCACCCGCAGGTGCAGGGTCGAACCTGGTTCTACGTCCGGAAACGGCCGTACTGTAAATGGAGAAGCGTCTTCCACCTGTTTTTCGGACTGTTCCTGCCGCCGATAATCGAAGCCGCGCGGCAGCACGACGTCATCTACGTGTACCGGGAAGCCGTTCCAGCCAATTTTCAACTCTTTCACTTTGAACAGTTCTACGCTGCCAAGTTCGTACAAGTCCTCGGCTACCAGGCTGCTCAGGTATTTCAAAAAGGTGTCACGCTGATCTTGCCTGATGCAAACCACGTGCAGCAGCCCGTCCGTGGGATCGGCGTCAGGGGCAAATTTGAGGTGGGGACCAACGGCCTTTGTGTTCAACGCTTCCACCAACAAAAATTCACCTTGAATGGTTTTCTCAGGGAATTCAATCTGCGTGATTCGGCTGAAGCCGTTCAAAGATATCTCCGCCAATGAGCGCAAACTCCGCATCACACTTTTACCCTTTTCCGGATCATAAGCGGCCAACACTTCGGCAAAAAAACCAAGGCCCGCCCCTTCCAAAAAATAATCACTGCCCCAGGGCGCTTCTAAATGCCCTACGTCAAACCCACAAGCCTGCGGAGACCTCAACCGCCGCAAAATATCCAGAGGATCCCCTTCTATGCCTAAAGTGCGGCACACATTGTTCGCCGTGCCCATAGGCAGAGGGGTAAAATGCACATTCTGCCGATTCAGCAGGCGGATCATAACCGCTCGCGCCGTGCCATCTCCGCCTGCGGAAATCACCAGCCCTTCCACGCCTGCCAACGCCGCGTCCAGATCTTCTTCACTGTTTGTTTCTTTATAAACAGCGTCATATCCCGCCTCACGTAGGGCGCCTTTAAAGTTCTCAATTTGATCCGCTCCGTTTCTACCGGCTTGAGGGTTGTAAATAAGCGTGGCCTGCATTATTAATTCACCTCCACTCTCTCTTGATATAACGCCTGGGCATATTCTATCTTTTCAAGCGTGGCCTCATGAGAATCCCAGCCAATACCACAAAATCTTTTTGCCTTTCAGGTCTTTTTGTTGTGGCCCACTGGGCAGATCGCGCCAGAGGTTCATATATTCGTTTCTCATATAAATAACGCAAGAAGGCGCACAATCAATCAGCCTTACCCCTTAACTTTAACCGTCTCCTGGACACTGATCCATGTATCTTGTCTATCAGCAGGGACACATATGGGGCATATTTTTGTTTGTTTCTGACAATAACCGTTATAAGATTGGTCCAATTCTTGGCCAGCTAATGACAAACGGATCCTTAGAATAAACGGTACTTCTTTTCAGAGTGGCAGGATACAAACAGCCTAACGAACGGCAGCGGCAAAAACGCCTTTTTCAATCGTGAGGCGAATTTCTCCTTCCCTTTGCAGCTGGCGGCGCACGGCCTGTTCCAGGGCTGCCTGCCCGGCGGCATGAAGCTGTTTTTTAACGGCCGTTTCCGACAACGCATAAGCCAGCACCGGTTCAGCACTGTGGAAAATCAGCGCACTTTCATACTTTGTCAACGAAACGGCGCGGAAAAAAGGGGCAAGCCAGTCATGCCCATTATGCAGACCAAAGCGGTCTGCATCCCCACCAAAATTTGTTTCTTCCATAAAAGGAGCCACCAGGGCGTCCAGCTCCTGTAAATGGCGGCGGCTGCCCGCGCTGAAATAAGCCCTGCCTGCCGGTTTCAGCGTCTGTTGGATTCCTTCCAAGGCTTGCAGACGGTGCGGAACGTGGTCCAGCAAGCCCAGAGCCAGCACCACGTCGAACTGCTGGCGGGGAAAAGGGAGTTGAATCGTGTCGGCGGCGGCAAAAAAGAAAGATGCGCCGGGCGGATGGTCATTTTGCCGTTCTCTACGTTCCAGCCGGCGCCGTCCTTCATTTACCATTCCCCATGACAAATCAATCAGAACAGTCCGGCTCTGAGCTGGTAGCTGCCGCCAGTTTTCCAGCCAGAGATGTCCTGGGCCGCAGCCTATGTCCAACACCCAACCCTCTGTTGGTAACTGGAGCTGGTTATACACCCACTGATGCCAGTTTTGCGCCTCCGCGCTATGTTGTTCGGTGAGGCGCTGGCGCACGTCGAAGTTTGAAGCGTCTTTATAAGCCACGTTTTTCAAATAGTCGGAATCTGTTTGCGCGTCCATGTTTTTACTCTGCTTCATTTGTGAGCGCTTTCCACCTTTGTATGGTTAGCCGCCTGGCGCGCTAAATGTGGCGAGGAGTAATCCAGTCGAGCACCAAACCGGCAAGAATACCGATCGTAATGACGCCCATCGTGCCCAGAGTGCCGGCGATGAAACGTCCGATGCCGGTGGTAGGCGTTATGTCCCCATAGCCAATGGAGGCAGCCGTGATCACCGCCCAATAGACCCCCTCTGAATAGGATATCAACTGGTAGCCTTCGTCGCCTAGTTCCACATCTGCCAGTTCTTCTACTTCTCTTTGCAGCCGTCCATTTTCGGCGTTGATGAACAGGAACGGAAAAACAAACAAAATGAGAAGCACCTGCACCAGCAAATAGCCATATAAAAAACGGCGACTGCGGCGCACGCGGCGCACTTCATAGGCGTTTGCCCGGTAGTAAAGCCGGCTTAGTTCCTCATCTCTGTCGAGCAGGTAAGAAGGCGCCAGCCGCAGCAGTTTGAACATTTCTTCCATGTCGCCTTCTTTTTCACATTGACGCAGGGCGCGGCGCAGCAGAAGGCTGGCAAATTGATTCAACTGTTTGGTCAGTTCTTTGTCTTCAAATCGTGACAGGTAGAGGGATTCGCTAAACAAGATCATGTCGTGGGGGCCGGTCCATTCCAGCGCCAGAAAGTCTTCCTTAGTTAAAGACTGTCCCATGAAGGAGGAGAATGCCTCCTCTGTCAGCAAATCCGGCTCTTGTCTGATGGCTTCTAAAAAGGAGCGGCGCAGGGAAACGGCCGTTTCCCCTTCGGTTTCCGCCAACTGTTCATACTGCGCTATAGTCTCCTTGAGAAACTGGCGGCGTTCCGTCATGGAGGCATTGTGTTTCCGGGGCATGGGAGTGGACACTTGAGAGTTAGTCATCAGTTATGCGCTGAGGTCAGGGAGCTGCTTTTTTGTTTGACAGTTTTGAGTAAGAGGAAGCCGGTCTTTTCTGGCTGTTTTTGGCGGCAGGCGCTGGTTTTTCCCGACGCCTGTTCACTAAAAAGTGAAACATGTAAATGCCAATTTGCCACCACATTTTTGCGTGGGACCAATAACCGGTCAAACCCTCTCGCTTTTCGGTGCGGTTGGGGTGGGTGACGCCGGGCCATATTACGCGCTGAACCGGGTAATTTTTCAGGCGGGCGTGCAGGCTTATGGCGGTTTCAATGCTCCAACCGTTGATATTTTCCCGGTACAAATCCATAAACAAGGGCCAGCGCAGACAGCGCTGCCCACTGAGGAAGGGGAAAAGATGATGGGTGAGGTTGGTGGTCCAACGACCGTCTGCAAACAAACCGATACTCATGGCGCAGTTGCCCTGCTGCACCGGCCGGATGAGATCTTCGATGTGATAGGGGTGCAGTGATTTGAGATCGGCGTCTATAAACAGCAGTAGATCGGTGAGGCGGGCGGCGGCGCCAGCGAACATGGCGTTTCCTTTGCCTTGATTGTCACTCAGGGAGAGTAAGATCAGCCGTTCGTCTTTTGCCTGCCACTGGCGCACGATAGCGGCCGTTTCATCTTCTGAGCCGTCGTCCACCACCAGAATATGAGCTAAAGCCGGCACCTCCTCCAGCACAGCCAACACCTCCTGGATGTTGTTGGCTTCGTTATAGGCGGGGATAACGGCCGTTACTTCTTCTTCAGAAGAGAATGGATTCGCGTGTTTCATAAAAAAATCCCCTGTTGTTGACGCCAGCGTGCCTTAAGCTGGTGCCAGGTTTTTTTACCATAGGCCCACACCGGATGAGTCCACTTGCCGTCCGGCTGTTTGGCCTGCCCCAGCGCTTCCAGTAAGTCTGCGGGCGTTTGAATGGGACGCCGGGGAACTTCCACCCAGGCGTCGCCTATATCCAGCAGGCGGTGGGCATCGGAGCCGCCGCTCATAGGCAGCTGATGTTGGGTGGCCCAGATAACGGCCGTTTCATTCCATCGCGGCCGTGAGATACGGGCATTAAACGTTTCCACAATGTCAAAAGATCCAACCAACTGCTCGCGCACGTCTGGTTTCAGGCGGTACCTTTTTAGCGGATCAAATCCATGAGGCAGCAGCACCAACCCGTTTTGCTCGCGAATACGCCGGATGGTTTCTGCGGCGCTCAAACCCGCTTCAATCTCTTTTTGCAAAAAGAGGCCGATCACTTCCCCTTCATTGGTAGAGATTTCCTCTCCTACAATGATGGTCAGATCGCAGCCGGGATCACTTTCTACCGCCGCTTTGATTTTCTGGGCGGCCCATATTTCGTTATGATCGGTAATCGCCTGAACCCGTATGCCTTGTTCCACGCAGCGGTTGGGAATGAGCACGGCCGGAGTAATGCAGTCCATTGACGCTTCACTGTGGCAGTGTAAATCTATTTTCATATAGTCATCGCTACTCACACTCATTCTCCTTAAACAGGTAGTTGTTGGGAACGTGCTTGCGGGCCATCCTTACTTACCAGCGGCCAGATTGGTGTGGTGTTGAAGGGGAGAACGGCCGTTCTCCCCCTTTTTGTATTGTCTACATCCTTGGCCGAGTGGGGGGAACCGCCATCAATCTCATCTTCACCCTTCCAGAAAAAGTAGTAAACCACAGCGCCCACAAGAGCCGGTATGACAATGGTGACGATGCGAAAGATAGCCACCGCCGCCACCGTCGTGTCTGTGTTAATGGCGGCGGCAGAGGTGAGAAAGCCCACCATGCTTGCTTCCGTCACGCCAATGCCCCCTGGCACAGGTACCAGACGTCCCAACAACGTGGGTACGATAAAAGCTAAAAAGAGCGTCGGTACCGACACGTCCAACTTCAGCCCGCGCATAGTCAGGCCTAAAATAACAATTTGCATGGCAAAAGCCACAACCGTAAATAAGAAAGCGCCGATGATAAGTTTTGGGGTAAACATTTTAGGAATGGCATCGAGAAAACGCTGCCACTGTTCTTCGTAGTTAAACCGTTTGGCAATCCGTTGAGCCAGATTGGTAAACCATGCTCGCGAGGGCGGGAGCAGCAATAAAATACCGATAACAGCCAGTACGCCTAGAATAATAAAAATGGGCAAGCGGGCAGCCGGGAACCAAAGCGCCACAATCAGCCCGCCTGATATAAATATGATCTGATCCCAGATGCTGTTGAACGCAATGGGCACGCTGCTTTCAGAAACCGGTATGTCAATCTGGCTCATCAGTCCGGCGCGCGCCGCAACACCTCCCGGCAGCAGCGTAGCCGGCTGTCCGGAGATATACCCTTTACCAATGAGTCTCTTGGGTAAATTTTTAATAAAAGGAGTCATCAACAGGGCAAAGCGGGCCGCTCTGAGCAATAAGTAACCCACAGCGAGAGCAATCATGAACGGCAGGAAGATGTAGGCAAAACTTTTCAAAGCGGCCAACACTTCCTGTCCGTTCACAAATTTCACAATCGCCCATACCAAACCGCTAAAAATGGCGATGTGCAACCCATACTTCAAATACTTGCTTTTGTCTTCCATGCGTTGCTGCG
>JAWOGU010000334.1:0-13893 GCA_046496595.1 Chloroflexota bacterium | reverse complement strand
CGGGTGCGCGTCAAAAACCTGTATACCACCATGCGGGCGCTTTACGACAGCGTTAACAAAGCGGGTTGTTTCCTGGTGGCGGGCACGCGCCTGGGCGGTTTGCACGGTTACGGCGAGGACGGGGCTTCGGCCCCGTTGGGCGGCGCGGTGACCGGTTTTACCAAAGCCTACAAACGCGAACGTCCGGCGGTGCTGGTGAAGGCGGTGGATTTTGAGGCCAGCCGCAAAACGGCCGAACCCGCCGATTTGCTCCTCGCCGAAACGCTGGCGGACCCTGGCGTTGTGGAAGTGGGTTATCGGGCGGAACAGCGGTATACCGTCACGTTTGTGGAAGAAACGGCCGTTTACACTCCAGCCGGCATGAAACTGGACGCCGACACCGTTTTCCTGGTCACCGGGGCGGCAGGCGGCATCACCAGCGAGATCGTGGCTGACCTGGCAGCCCACAGCGGCGGCGTCTTTTACCTGCTGGATTTAGTCGCCGAACCGGACCGCCATGATGCGAACATTGCTCTCTTCCGCCGGGATCCGGAAGCCCTGAACCAGCAGTTTGCCGACCAGTTGAAAGCCGCCGGTGAGCGGCCTACGCCGGTCGCCATCCAAAAGATAGTGGCGGTGGTAGAACGAAATGAAGCGGCGCTGCGGGCTATCGAAGCGGTGGAAGCGGCGGGCGGCAAAGTTCATTATTTCAGCGTGAATTTGTTAGACGGCCCGGCGGTAACGGCCGTTGTGGACCATGTCCGCGCCCGTTACGGCAAAATCGACGTACTTATCCACGCCGGCGGCGTCGAAATCAGCAAAACGCTGCCGGACAAACCGGCTGAGCAGTTTGATCTGGTCTTCGACATCAAAGCCGACGGCTTCTTCAGCCTGCTGAATGCGGCGCAGAATATGCCCATCGGCGCGGCAGTGGTGTTTAGCTCCATCGCCGGCCGTTTTGGCAACAACGGTCAGACCGACTACAGCGCGGCCAATGACTTGTTATGTAAACTGACCAGCAGCCTGCGCCAGTGGCGGCCCGACACCAAAGGCATTGCCATTGACTGGACGGCGTGGGGCGGTATCGGCATGGCCTCCCGCGGTTCGCTGCCCAAGATCATGGAAATGGCGGGTATCGACATGCTGCCGCCGGGGGCAGGCGTGCCCGCCGTGCGCCGTGAACTGGTCGCCAGCGATTTCCGCGGCGAGGTGGTGGTTGGCGGGGCGCTGGGTTTGATGCTGGCGGAGTTTGACGAGACAGGCGGGCTGGATGTTGCGAAGGCGAAGGAGTTTTTAACGCAGAGGCGCAATGGCGCAGAGATGGTGTTGGTGGGCGAAATGAAGGCGTTTGCCCTGTATGGCGGGTTGGCGGTGGAGACGTTGTTGGACCCCAAAGTACAGCCGTTTTTGTTTGACCATGCCCCGGACGAGGGCACGCCGTGGCTGCCGGGAGTGATGGCAACGGAGGCGCTGGCTGAGTTGGCAGCGGTGTTGTTACCTGAATTTAGCGTAACGGCCGTTACCGATGAAACAATGTCTGGCGCGTTTAAGTTCTTCCGCAATCAGCCGCGCACACTGCATCTCAAGGCACAGATCATTCCGGCTGGCGCTGGGTTTGTGGCGCATACAACCCTGCGTTCGCTGACGCCGCCGGCGCGTGAAGGCCAGCCAGTGCGGGAGCAGCAGCATTTTGCGGCGACTGTGGTGTTAACGGCCGTTCCGCCCCAAACGTCCCCCATCGACTTCAAACCGCCCCAAACGGGTTCGCTGCCCATCAAGGCGGCCGAAATCTACCAGGATTTCTTCCACGGACCGGCGTACCGGGTGATTGAACGGGCGAAAGTAAACCAGAAAACGGCCGTGGCCCTGATGGCCGACAACCTGCCGCCCAACATGAACCCGGCCGGTGCGCAAGAATTGATGGCGCCCCGGCTGGTGGAACTCTGCTTCCAATTGGCGGCGCTGTGGCATCAAAAGACCAACAACGCCATGGGTTTTCCGCTCGGCTTTGAGTCGCTGACGGTCTACCGTCAGCCCGAGACAGCCAACGGTCAGCGCCTCTACGCCCGCCTGCAAACCGCCAACGGCGAGCGCTTCGACGCGCAAGTCGTGGACGAAACCGGCGCTGTCTACGTAGACCTGAAAGGATACTTAACCGTTTCCAGACCGGCATAAGAAAGGAAAGTGAACAGTGTACAGTTTACAGTGGGCAGTAGGGAGCGCCCCACTGCTCACCGTTCACTGTTCACTGTTCACTGCTCACCGTTCACTGTTCACCGTTCACCGTTCACCGTTCACCGTTCACCGTTCACCGTTCACCGTTCACCGTTCACCGTTCACCGTTCACCGTTCACCGTTCACTGTTATGATCCACTGGCTCGCGCAGTCCGCAGATTCGTATCCGACCGGCCCGGACGGGGTTGTACTGGATGGTGTGCTGCATCCACGGGAGCAGGCCAGATTTGCTACGTTGAAAACAGAAAAACGCCGCCAGGACTGGCTGCTGGGCCGGTTGACGGCCAAACAGCTCATCCGGGAAGTGCAGCGGGAGAAAATGGGAGAAGGAGTGCCGCTGACTGCGCTTGAAGTGGGGAATGGGGAGAGGGGAGAGCCAATTGTCAATTGTGAATTGTCAATTGTCAATTGCCAAGGGACAGCCTCCAATCTCCAATCTTTAATCTCTCTTTCAATCAGTCATTCTCACGGCCATGCTTTTTGCGCGCTGGTGGAGAGGCCGGATTGGCCGTTGGGCGCGGATATAGAACGGATTGAAGCGCGTTCTGAAGCATTTGTGGCGGATTATTTTACAGAAGAGGAGCGCGGGCTGGAGACTGAGGCGGTTGGCGAGATGCGGGATGTGTGGGTAACGGCCGTTTGGAGCGCCAAAGAGTCCGTACTCAAAGCGCTGCGCCTGGGACTGACGGTGGACACCCGGTGGGTGACTTGCCTGATAGAGCCGGTGGCGGAACGGCCGTTCACCTGGACCCCCTTCACCGTTCACTGCGACAATGCCCGCCTGCCACAAGCAGCCCCGCCGCTGGTCGGCTGGTGGCGCACCTACGAAGAGTTCGTTTTAACCCTGGTAGTTAAGCCTTGAGGCGTGCGGCGTGATGCGTGAAAAAGCGAGCATCACGCATCACGCCTCACGCATCACGAGTAAAAAAGGAACATACATGGCAAAAGAAATGGATGCCTATTTGCAAGATTTGCGCCAGCGCAAACAAGAAACATTGGGCACTGAAAAAGAAATAGAAAACCAACACAAAAAAGGGCGGCTGACAGCGCGGGAACGCATTGATCTGCTCTTTGATCCGGGTACCTTTGAGGAGATTGATTCCCTGGTGCTGCCCCGGTATGAGACCTATCCGGGTGGCAAACAATCCCGGTATGGGGATGGGGTGGTGACGGGATATGGGCTGGTAAACGGCCGTCATGTCTTCATCGCCGCTCAAGACGTGTCCGTCATGGGCGGTTCGCTGGGCGAAATGCACGCCAACAAAATCGTCAAGGCCATGCGCATGGCGCTGCAATATGGCTGTCCCTTCATCGCCCTCAACGACTCCGGCGGCGCCCGCATCCAGGAAGGCGTCGACAGCCTGGGCGGCTACGCTAGAATCTTCGACGCCAACTGTGAAGCCTCCGGCGTCATCCCGCAGCTTTCCCTCATCATGGGACCCTGCGCAGGCGGCGCGGTGTATTCCCCCGCCCTCACCGACTTCGTCTTCATGACCGAAAACAGCTTCATGTTCATCACCGGTCCAGACGTGGTGAAATCGGTGATGCAAGAGAATGTCAGCCTGGAGGATTTGGGCGGCGGTATGATCCATAGCCATGAAAGCGGCGTCGCCCACTTTCTCACCGGCGACGACCGCGACTGCCTCACCCGCGTGCGCCAGCTCCTCAGCTACCTGCCCTCCAACAACAAAGAAGACCCGCCCTACGTGCATCCGGTAGACGATCCGCGCCGTTTGACCACGGAACTGGAAAAACTGGTACCCACCGACCCCCACAAACCTTACGACGTGCGTCAGGTCATCACCAGCATTTTTGACGATGGCGCTTTTTTTGAAGTGCATAACCTGTGGGCGCAAAACATGGTCGTCGGTTTTGCCCGGCTCAACGGCTGGGTGGTGGGCATCGTCGCCAACCAGCCGATGGTGCTGGCGGGCTGCATCGACATTAAGGCATCCATCAAAGCGGCGCACTTCATCCGCGTTTGCGACGCCTACAACATCCCCATCATCACCTTGCAAGACGTGCCCGGCTTCTTGCCCGGCACCGACCAGGAATATGGCGGCATCATTCGCAACGGCGCACGCATGATCTATGCTTACAGCGAAGCGACTGTGCCTAAACTGATGATCATTTTACGCAAGAGCTATGGCGGCGCTTACTGCGTGATGAGCAGCAAGGGGCTGCGCGGCGACTTGCTCTACGCCTGGCCCAATGCCGAAATTGCCGTGATGGGCGCAGAGGGAGCCGTTAATATTCTCTTCCGCCGCGAGGTTCAGGCGGCTGAAAACTCCGACGAGCGACGCCGGGAATTGGTAGCCGATTACGAGCGTAAGTTCAACAACCCCTATGTGGCGGCTTCACGCGGCCTCATTGATGAAGTGATTGAACCAAAAGACACCCGCCGCGTACTGATTCGCGGTCTGGAAGTAACGCTGTCGAAGCGGGAAAAGCATTTGCCCAAGAAGCACGGGATTTCACCCATGTAAGGGGTTGGTCAAATAGTCAGATAATCGGTTAGTCGCATAGTCAAGATTAACCGACTAATGGACTAACCGACTAATGGACTAACGGACTAAAACAATGTTCAAGAAAATTTTAATTGCGAATCGAGGGGAAATCGCCACCCGTATTGTACGCACGTGCCGGGAGATGGAGATTCATACGATTGCCGTGTATGAACAGCCGGATCAGGGTTCGCGGCATGTAAGAACGGCCGATGCGTGTGTGCTGTTGGAGGCGCCTGATGGTTTTATGAACCAGGACGCCATTTTGCAGATTGCGCGGGAAACGGGGGCGGAGGCCATTCATCCGGGGTACGGCTATTTGGCGGAGGAACCGGCGTTTGTGCGGGCGTGTGAGGCGGCGGGCATTGCCTTTGTCGGACCGAATGCTGCTGTTTTAGAAACGCTGCGGGACAAGATCAAGACGTTAGCCAGGGTACGCGCTGCCGGGTTTCCAGTGGTAGATTATGCGCCAATTGCTTTTGACAAGGGTGATTTAGGCGCGTTGGATGCCGCCGCCGACTTGATTGGTTATCCTCTGGTGGTGAAGTCTTGCCGGGGGGGGCGCAGTTCCACGGGACGCCTGCTGCGTTCACCGCAAAGCCTGGAGCCGGTGGTGCGGCGGGCGCAGGCTGAAGCGCTGGCGATGTATGGCGACCGGCGCGTTTATTTGGAGAAGGCAGTTATGCCGGCGCATCAGGTGGGCGTGCAGATTCTGGCTGATAAACAGGGCAGCATTATTCATCTGGGTGAACGGGAAGGCTCGGCGCAGTATAGTAACCGCAAGGTGGTGGAAGAAGCGCCGGCGCCGTTCCTGACAGAGGCGCAGCGTCATGAGTTGTGGGAGATGGCGTTGGGCATTGCCCGCTTGTTTGACTATGAAAATGCGGGTACGGTTGAATTTTTAGTGGATCTGGACGGCAATTATTATTTTACGGAAATCAAGGCGCGTATCCAGGTGGACCATGTGTTGGCTGAGATGATGACGCGCCTTGATCTGGTGCGGGAACAGATTCGGATTGCGGCTGGTGAGCCGTTGAACCGGTCACAGGCTGATGTCCGGCTGGAGGGGTGGGCGATGATGTGCCGTGTTCACGCGGAAGATCCCTGGCGCCGGCTGCCGAGTCCGGGTTATTTACGCCGGGTGCGTTTTCCGGGCGGGCCGGAGATCCGGGTGGATACGTATGTGTATTCCGGTTGTGATGTGCCGGCCAAGTATCATTCGTTGATAGCTAAATTGGCGACGTGGGCGGAGGATCGGCCGCACTGTTTGCAGCGTATCCGGCGGGCGATTGAGGATTTCCAACTGGTGGGCACGCCGACGAATCTGCCGTTGTTGCAGCATGTGTTGTGCGGAGAGGCGTTTGAAAACGGCCGTTACGACACCAGCCTTCTCGCGCATGAATTTGAATGTGCGCCCCAGGATGACGTTTATTACCGAGACATGGCAGTGATTGCCGCCATGCTCTACGTGCGCCGCAACCAGATGTTTCGTCCCTCAGAACCGCCCCGTATGCGCCGCGGCTGGCACCAGGACAGCCGCAGGCTGCCGGAGTGAGAAGGTGTGGAGGTGATGGGGTGTAGAGGTGTGGAGGTGATGGGGTGTAGAGGTGTAGAGTTGAAGGGGTGTAGAGTTGATGGGGTGAAAAACCCTACCACTTTGCCACTCTGAAAAAGGAGTTAGAGATGCCCAAATTATCCGTGACGATTGATGACCGGAAGTATGAAATTGAAGCGACTGTTTTCCCGCAGAATGAATCGGAGTTTGAGGTGTGGGTGAATGGGGAGCGGTTGACGGTGCAGATTCCTGATATGGAAGCGCCGTTTGCGGAACAAGAGTGGCTGGTGGTAAACGGCCGTCCGTATGAGATTACCTTTCATAAAAACCTGGATTGGATTAAAGCGTTTGGCGGGCTGCACCGGGTGGAGGTGCGGGACCAGGAAGCGCTGATCTCCAAACCGATCAGCGGCGACGGGCGCATCAAAGCGCCGATTCCGGGCATTGTGACGCGGGTGATGGTGAGCAAAGGTCAGGCAGTGGAGATCGGAACGCCGCTGCTGATTTTGGAAGCGATGAAGATGGAAAACGAAATCCGCGCGCCGAAGACGGGGGTGATCCAGTCGCTGCCGGTGAGCGAGGGGCAGACGGTGCTGCGGGAACAGGTATTGGCGGAAGTGGGGTGACCATCCTTGTCACCAAGAACAGAAGCACACACATAAATCATTGACGTAATTACATTTTATTGGACAAAAAAATGGAGGAGCCAGTTATGAATCGTTATGTAAAATTAATGAATAGTATTGCATTGCTGATCGGAGCGGTCGTATTCATGCATGGAGTGTCATCCGAGATCGTAAGTAAGCCACAGGTCGCGCTGGCTCAAACAACAGAAGACCAGTACGTGTATCTGCCAATTATCACAAGACCCACTGGTCCGGAATACAAAATTGTATTTGCTTCTGACCGTGGGCTTGACTGGAACGTCTATGACATTTTCACTATGAATATGGCAGGCGAAAATGTGAGGAATATGACCAATACACCGGACGTACCAGAAAGTTATCCTGTTTGGTCGCCAGATGGGACCATGATTGCGTATTTGTCTGGCGCTGAAGGGCAGGAAGACGTGTTCATCATGAACGCGGATGGCAGCAATAAGCGCAATGTTAGTAATACGCCATCTGCAAGCGAGAAAAAGCCTTTATGGTCACCAGATTCCAAGAAGGTTGGTTTCTTGTCAGATCGTGATGATCAGGCTGGTGTGTACGATGTATTTGTTGTGAACGCAGATGGCACTGGTTTAACAAACCTGACGCATAGTATAGATGCTGACGAGTGGTCCATGGATTGGTCGCCAGATGGCACAAAAATTGTTTATTTGGCAGACAAAAGTTTGCATCCGATGAGCTTAATTGGACATGTTGTCACGATGAACATGGATGGCGCTAACAAGCAGACCGTCTTTACTGACACAGGTTTTAATTACAACCCAGTTTGGACGCCAGATGGTTCAAAAATCACGTTCAACTTTTATTCTGGTTGTTTAGCTATGATTAACGCGGATGGTTCAAATTTGGCAAGATGTTTCACCGCACCGCCTGAATTAGATGGAATGAAAGGATTTAAGTGGAATAGTACAGGGTCGAGGTTGGCTTACGTAGGTTTCTTCAATCAGAATAGCACCAGACTGTATATTTATAATCCAGTTACAAAACAGTCAACTGACATAACTCCTAACCTATTGGGGTTTAGTCCAAACATGCCATTTGACTGGTCGGCTGACAACACGCAAATTATTTTGGGTGAAGGTGGGGGAGACGGTGAGGAGATTTCTATTATCAAGGTAGATGGCAGTGACTATAAAAATCTCACTGACAGCGAACAGGGAAGGCATCGTTGGCCGGATTTGTCGCCTATTAAACTGCCTTAAATTGATTTGGTAGGTCTTATCAGCATTTAAAAGCATCACGGCCGTTTTCAGTCGTGGTGCTTTTTTTATTTTTCCCGGGGAGCAACGGAATCCGCACGTAAAAGGTGCTGCCGGGAAGTGTCTGTTCATCCCGCCATTCTCCGCAGTAGCGCCTCCGTGGATTCAATGAGACAGGGCCGCAAAACGGCCGTTTCCAAATCCACCTGCTCCATCCCCAACAAGACCCCGCCCACCACTGGCGGCGCCGTCAAATGAACCAGCCGGGCCAGCGGCGCTTCCTCTAAAATGGCGCGGCGCATCGGCTTAATCAGCGCCTCGCCCGCCTTGAACAAACTGCCTGCCAGCACCACGTCAAACGCCTCGTCCGTCATGTGCAGTTGGCGGGCAATACCCAACGCCAGACTGCCCAATTCTCTGCCTGCCCATACCACAATCTTCCGAGCGACGGCGTCGCCTTGAACGGCCGTTTCAAACACCAGCGGCGCCAGGTACGGTCCTACGCCATACCGGCCGCGCGCCAGACCGGACAGCATGTCGTCTACGTCTTTGGCGCCAACGGCCGTTACAAAAGCGTCGGTCAACTTTGTTTGCGGACCGCGCCAGCTCCAGGCGCGGCCAATATCTTCCATCGCCCGGGCCACCATTTCGCCTGCGCCGCCATATTCGCCCAAGCGCGGACCCATGCCGGACAGGCGGCATTCGCGGTGCTGGCGGTCTCGACCACAGCTGTTATTGCTCGTGCCCGCCGACACCACCACGCCCCAGCCCAGTTCCGCGCCCGCCACCAAACCCACCAGCGTGTCGTTGCCAAACGTATAAGGCACGTTTAAATTCAACGATTCAATCAGCGCCCGATGTCCCGGTCCGTCCTCCGGCCAATCATAGCCGGCAAAACCAAATCCCGCGCCTGCCAGCGCCTCTTTGCCGATGCCGGCGTGAGCCAGCGCCTGCTGCGTGATGGTTTGCAGCACGCGCCGCGTGCCTTCCCAGCCGACCACTTCCCAGTTACCCGGACCATCTTCCGCAAACCCCACGGAACGGCCGTTTTCATCCGCAATCAACGCATGACTCTTCGTCGCGCCAGTATCAATGCCCAAAAAATATCTCATTATCATCCCCAATAAAATGAAGATTGAAGATTGAAAGTTCCGCCCAATCTTCAATCTTCGTATCTATACAGGTGTAGCCTGAGCTTGTCGAAGGCGGAACCGGGCTTCGACAAGCTCAGCCCTCGAGGACGTGTATAGTTACCAATCTTTAATCTTTAATCTTTACTGTTCAAACTGCGGCAAATACGCCTTGTTCACTGCCAGCATATCTTCTAACACCGCTTCAGCTTTGTCCGCCGACGGTCCCAACGGATTCGCCAGCAGCGCCTGATACGCCGCCTCGCGGCTGCCCGTCACCGCCGCTTCCACCGTCAGCAGTTCATACATTTTCACCTGGCTTATCAGTCCATAACACACCGGCGGCAGCGGCTCGGCCGGCAGCGGTTGTATACCTTTCGCCCCCACCAGACTGGGTATTTCCAGCACCCAATCCTCCGGCCAACCGGGCACCGCGCCGCCCTGGCGCACGTTGACCACGTGCATCTCGTTCAAATCATTGTGCAGCGCCGTCAGCAGCTGCGTCGCCACCGTCGAGTAATAAGCGCCGCCCCGCTGCATCAACCCTTCCGGCGGCTCAGAGCGATCCGGTTCTCCGTACTGCGCCAGCAGTTCATCCTCGATCTTCATCACCGCTTCCGCGCGGGAAGGGGGCCAGGCTTCCTGCTCTTTTAACTTGTGCTCCGTGTGGTAAAAGTATTGTAAATAATAATTGGGAATCATGCGCAGCGACTCGATCAGGCGCGGTTCCCAGTCAGGATGTTCCTGCGCCCGCAGTTCGGCCAGGTATCCTTCAATCACGCGCGGCCATATCTCTTCGCCATCAATCGTAAAGCCGCGATGCCAGGTCAGGTGGTTTAAGCCCAACGTGTTAAGCTGCGCCCGCTCCGCCTCTATCTCCAAACCCTCTTTCGCCAACTGCTTCAGCACCGTCATTTTGATGTTGTAAGGCACGTTGCACACCCCCACGGATGGCACCTCCGGCGCGTGCCGCGACAACGCTTCCGTCACCAATCCGGCCGGATTGGTAAAGTTGACCAGGGTGGCGCCGGGAGCCAGTTCCGCCATGTCGCGGGCAATGCTCAGGACCACCGGAATGGTGCGCAGCGCCTTTGCCATGCCGCCCACCCCCGTCGTCTCCTGCCCGATGAGGCCATGGCGCAGTCCCAGATATTCATCTTCCCGCCGCGCCTGCATCCAGCCCACGCGCAGTTGGGTGGTCACGTAGCTGGCGCCCGCTACCGCCTCACGCTGGTCAGTCGTCAGATGCACCTTAAACGGGCTGCCTTTGGCCGCCACCATGCGCTGCGCAAAGCGACCCACTACGTCCAGCCGCTCCGGCAGCACGTCCATCAGCCACAACTCCGTGACCGGCAAGCTGTCTACTCGTTCCAAAAAACCGTTGATCAATTCAGGCGTATAACTGGATCCGCCGCCGATGACTGCTATTTTCATCTGTCTTTACCTCGCTTTAGGCAATCTGGGAATTCCTTGAAGGCCAAAAATTAGTTGTTCAAATTATTATTTTGTATGTTATACTAAATGTAAGCGCTTTCTGTAAGCGTTTACATTCTAACATTGATGTGACGTTTTTGTCAAGAATAAGAGGCAGGGTATGAATACGACATCTCGAGTGACGATTGATGATGTGGCGCGGGAGGCGGGCGTGTCTATTGCCACGGTGAGCCGGGTGCTGAACAAGACAGGGCCTGTGGCGGAGGCGACGGCGGCGCGGGTGCTAGAAGTGGTGGCGGCGCTGAATTATGTGCCCCATGCGGGCGCACGCGGGCTGGCCGGCGGGCGACGGCGCACCATCGGCCTGATTTTTCCCGGGGTGGCGGATGAGTTTTTGTCTGAACTGCTGCGCGGGATTGAGCAGCAGACGTTGGCGGAAGGGTATAAGCTGCTGTTATATGCCACCGGTTGGCATCCCGAAGAACGCACGCTGGCGGATCTGCCGTTGGGGGAGCATAACACGGATGGGCTGCTGGTGTTTGGCGGCAGTTTGAGCGAAGCTGAGCTGACGCATTTTTGGCAGCGGGCGCTGCCTATCGTGCTGCTTTACCAATCTGCGCCGGCCGGGCTGCGTATTCCGACGGTGGCGTTTGAGAATAAGGAAGGGGCGCGGCAGGCGGTGACGCATTTGCTGGCCTGCGGCCGCCGCCGGATTGTTTTTTTGCGTGGACCGGAGGGCAATGAGGATTCGTATTGGCGGGAGCGCGGTTATGAGGAGGCGTTGGCGGCGTATGGGCTGGCGGTGGACCCGGCTTTGGCAGGCAGAGGGGGATTTGATGATGGGATAGCGAGAACGGCCGTTTCCCATCTCTTGCAATCCGGCATTGACTTTGACGCCATATTTGCCGGGGATGATAAAGCGGCCAGCGGGGCGCTGTATGCCTTGCAGCAGGCCGGTAAGCGCGTGCCGGAAGACGTGGCGCTGGTCGGCTTTGACGACGCGCCCTATTCTCGCTACCTCACGCCGCCGCTGACGACGGTGCGCGCGCCGATTGGGGAGTCGGGGCAAGTGGCGGCGGAGATGCTGTCTTGCCTGATTCGCGGCGAGGAGACAGCACTGAAAACACTGCTGCCGACCGCTTTGGTTGTGCGTGAATCGTGCGGAAGCGGCCTGGCGGGAGCAGACTGAACGGGCGATATTGTCATTGACAAGGCCCCTCGGTTTTGCTAATATCCGTCCTCATTAACGTGGATAACTCTCCCGATTCTGTGGGAAACGCAGTTATTTTGTGGAGAACCCATGTTTTTACACTTAACAAACCTATAAACAAGAACACTTCTTATCCAGAGAGGCGGAGGGACCGGCCCTACGATGCCTCGGCAACCAGGAAGATCAGTTAGTCGGATAGTCAGTTAGTCGCATAGTCAGAAATGACTAGCAGACTAATAGACTGCCAGACTACGCGACTGAAATTCTAAGGTGCCAATTCCGGCAGATGTTATTTCCCCACGGGGAAACTTCTGGGAGATGAGGGGTAGCGCACCTGAGATATGGTCATGCCTCTTCGCAACTCCTGGAAGAGGCATTTTTGTTTTAAAAGGTCTTTCGGACCTTGTGGGATTTGACGTGATGACTTCTATTCACGCATCACGCAGCATTCAGGATAAACGGCCGTTTGCCATGAGCATAACCGGCGCATATAGGAGAAAAAATCATGACACTCGTAATGAAATTCGGCGGTACTTCTGTAGGCAGCGCGCAGGCCATGCGCGAAACAACCGAACTCATTCTTAACGCCAGGCAAGAATGGGGATCGGTGGCGGTGATCGCTTCTGCGATGGGCACTCAGCCTGTTAAAGTGACAGACCTGTTGTTGCAAGGCGCTGCTACGGCGCTGGCAGGTGACACGCAAACCTACAAAAACACTGCCAGCCAACTACGGAAAGTGCATTTTGAAGTCATCGACGCCCTGTTGACGCCCGATGGCGAACGGCAGCGCGTGCTGGCGGAAAACAACCAGTTCATCGACCGCTTCGAGGCGTTATGTAAAGCCGTGTTGGTGCTGGGCGAACTGACGCCGCGGGCGCTGGACACCATCGGCGGCATGGGCGAGCAGATGAGCGTGCGCATTTTGGCCGCCTACCTGCGCGAACTGGGTTACAAGGCAGAGGCTATCGACGCCACGGAACTCATCGTCACCAATAATCATTTCCAAAACGCCTCGCCTTACTTTGATCTGACTGTGCCTAAAACGCGGGCGCGTTTACAGCCGTTGCTGGACGAAGGGGGCATTCCTATCGTCACCGGTTTTATTGCCGCCACCAAAGAAGGCATCACGACTACCCTGGGCCGCGGCGGTTCTGATTACAGCGGCGCAATTTTGGGCCAATGCCTGCAAGCACAAGAAGTGTGGATCTGGACGGATGTGGACGGCGTCATGTCGGCCGATCCACGTCTTGTGGAGGGCGCCAAGTCGATTCCCATATTGAGCTACCGCGAAGTGTCTGAACTGGCTTTTTATGGCGCTAAAGTGCTGCATCCCAAGACGATCCGCCCCTGTGTGGAGAATAACATCCCGCTGCGTATCAAGAACACATTTAACCCAACTCATCCGGGCACGGTCATTGTGCCGGATAACGGCGGCATTAACGGCGGCGTCAAAGCGGTGACTGCCATTAAGAGTTTGAGCCTGATCACGGTGGAGGGTAAGGGAATGCTGGGCATTCCGGGCATCGCGGCGCGCACGTTTGGGGCGGTGGCTAAAGCAGACGTGAGCGTGCTGCTTATCAGCCAGGCTTCTTCGGAGCAGTCGATTTGTTTTGCCACGCCGGAGGATTTGGCGGGATTGGTGATCAAAGGTCTGGAAACCGAATTTGCCGAGGAACTGGCCTGCCAGGATATTGACCGTATTTGGGCGATGCACGATGTGTCGATTGTGACGATTGTGGGCGCGGGAATGCGGGGTACGCCGGGTATTGCCGGGGGTTTGTTTACGGCGCTGGGCGACCATCGTGTCAACATTATTGCCATTGCGCAGGGATCGTCGGAGTGCAGTATCAGTCTGGTGGTGTCGGGCGCTGAGACGGCGGAGGCGGTGCGCCGCATTCATGAGAAGATCGCGGCCTGACCGCTGTCACGACCTCCAGGCAACTGGGCAGCGGCACCACCGGCGGGCCGTAGCGTTC
>JAWOGU010000326.1:0-10253 GCA_046496595.1 Chloroflexota bacterium | reverse complement strand
GCGATGGTGATACCACGTTCGCGTTCTTCAGGAGCGTTGTCAATTTGGTCAAACGCCCGAAAATCTGCCCAGCCCTTCATAGCCAGCGTTTTGGTGATGGCCGCTGTCAGGGTTGTTTTACCGTGGTCAACGTGACCGATGGTTCCAATATTGACGTGTGGCTTTTCGCGCACAAATTTTTCTTTGGCCATAATTTCCCTTTCCTCTCTGTAATCTGTTACCCACCGGACATCCCGGCATTTTTCAAAAGACTCTTCGCAGCTTGCCTAACGGCTGCCACGAATAACAGCATTAGCTATATCTTCACTTACAGGTGCATAATGGGAGAACTCCATCGTGAACGTGCCCCGACCCTGAGTCATAGACCGCAGACGTGTAGCATAGCCAAACATCTCAGCCAACGGCACCTTCGCTTTGATGGATTGAATGCCCTCAACGCGCACCTCCATCCCCTCAATCACACCTCGCCGTGAAGACAGATTACCAATAACATCACCCGTATATTCCTCGGGTACTACAACTTCCACCGACATCATCGGCTCTAATAGTATTGGCTTCCCTTTTTGAACACCCTCTTTAAGAGCCATAGAACCGGCAATCTTGAAAGCCATTTCGGACGAATCCACTTCATGAAACGAGCCGTCATACAAAGTTGCTTTGATGTCTACGAGCGGATAACCAGCGAGTGCTCCGCTTTGCATTGCTTCGGTAATGCCGGCCTGAGCCGGTCCAATATATTCTTTAGGAATCACACCGCCAATAATTCCATTTTCAAAGACAAAACCCGACCCTGGCGGCAAAGGTTCCAGGCGCAGTACAACATGCCCAAACTGACCACGCCCACCAGATTGGCGCACGAAACGCCCCTCAGCTTTCTGAACAGATTGGGTAATTGTCTCTCTGTAAGCTACCCGAGGCTGACCGACATTGGCCATCACCTTGAATTCTCGTAGAAGACGGTCAATCAAGACCTCAAGATGCAATTCGCCCATGCCATACAAGACAGTTTGACCTGTTTGTTCATCAACTTTGACTTCAAATGTCGGATCTTCTTCCGCCAATGCCTTCAGCGCAATCCCCATCTTATCTTGATCCGCATTACTCTTTGGCTCAACTGCTAACTGGATAACCGGAGCAGGAAAATCAATTGCTTCTAATATGATGGGATGGCTGCTATCACTAATGGTATCCCCGGTAAAGGTTGTTTTTAGACCTAAAATCGCAGCAATATCACCAGCATGAACCTCTTTAAGGTCTTCACGATGGTCCGCATGCATACGGAGAATACGACCGATTCGTTCTTTTTTGTTCTTTGAACTATTGATAACCGAGTCACCTGAACGCAAAACACCAGAATAAACCCGGAAATAAGCAAGCCGTCCGACATATGGATCAGTAACGATTTTGAAGACCAGCGCTGATAACGGAGCATCATCTATAGCTTCGCGTTTTTCCACAGTATCCGTAAAGGGGTTAGTGCCTTCAATTGCAGGCACATCCAATGGAGAAGGCAAGTAAAAGACAACGGCGTCCAATAAGCGCTGCACACCTTTATTGCGAAGTGCGGTACCACATAAAACCGGCGTCACCTCGCCACGTATCGTCGCCTGCCGCAACGCTCCACGAAGCTCTTCGGTAGTAATTTCCTCGCCCTCCAGATAGCGCATCATCAAATCTTCATCAGTTTCGACAATGCGATCAAGAATGGCTTTCCGCGCTTCTTCAGCAGCAGGCCGAACGTCTTCTGGAATGTCAACAAGAACCGGTTTTGTACCTTCTTCATCTTCCCATACGGTGGCTTCCATCGACAACAAATCGATGATGCCCCGAAAACCCGATTCCGCGCCAATAGGCCACTGAATGGCGATAGGATTGGCTTTTAAACGTTCACGGATCATCTTGATGGTACGCACAAAATCGGCGCCCACGCGATCCATTTTGTTAACAAAACAAATTCGCGGCACATTATACTCGTCAGCCTGCCGCCACACGGTTTCGGATTGTGGTTCAACACCTGCAACCGCATCAAAGACGACAACGCCACCATCCAGCACTCGGAGACTGCGCTGTACCTCAGCCGTAAAATCAATATGCCCAGGTGTATCAATGAGATTAATCTGGTGATCGAGCCAAAATGTAGTGGTGGCAGCAGACGTTATCGTAATACCACGCTCTTGCTCCTGCACCATGTGATCCATCGTGGCGGTACCATCATGCACCTCACCCATACGGTGAATCACACCGGTGTAATACAAGACACGTTCGGATACGGTTGTCTTGCCCGCATCAATGTGGGCGATGATACCAATATTCCGGACTCGTTCTAACGGCAAATTACTCATCAGTACAACCTGCTTGTGAATCTGTGATCATTAGAAACGCGAGAAATGGGAGAAGGCGCGGTTTGCCTCTGCCATACGATGTGTATCGTCACGCTTCTTCACAGCTGACCCTTGATTAGTAGCAGCATCCATGAATTCATTGGCTAATTTTTCCGCCATGGAACGACCACCACGACTTTTTGCCGCAGCTAAAATCCAACGCATAGCCAGTGTAACCTGGCGATGGGACTCAACCGGTACAGGCACCTGGTAGGTAGCACCACCAACACGACGCGGCTTCACCTCAATTTGAGGGGTCACATTTCTCAAAGCTTCCTCAAACACTTCCAGGGGCTGACGCTTGGTACGCCCCTCTACCAGATCAAAACTCTGATACAACACGCGGCTGGCTGTACTTTTTTTGCCGTTTCGCATGAGCCGATTGATAAACATGGCAACATGCACACTGTTGTAACGAAGATCGGGTACAACATCTCGTTTTTCAGGACGATAACGTCTTGGCATCTCTTACTCTCCCAATCGCCTTATTTCGGCGCTTTCGTACCATATTTGGAACGGGCTTTCTTTCGGCGTTCTACACCGTCGGCATCTAAAGTGCCACGAACGATGTGATAACGCACACCGGGCAAGTCTTTAACACGACCACCACGTACTAATACGACAGAGTGATCTTGCAACCGATGACCTTCACCCGGAATATAAGCCGTTACCTCGATATGATTCGTCAGGCGAACACGGGCAATTTTACGCAAAGCCGAATTCGGTTTTTTCGGCGTCAGTGTTTTTACCTGAGTGCAAACACCACGCTTTTGCGGGGCGCCTTTTGGTTGGCGCGTCCGGCGCTGCTGAAATGAATTGTATGTCCACTGTAAGGCGGGCGCTGTGCTTTTCTTTTTCTTCGCCGAACGCCCTTTCCGTACAAGCTGATTAATTGTAGGCACGCTTGCTCTTCTCCTTACTTCTAAAAAATGCTTTAAATTTTGATGACGTCTTTGTGGGTTTCACACACGCATCAATTAATGCGTCGTTTTTATCAACAACGCATCGTTACTTACCGACAAATGGAGGCCATCGCAGTTTATACCTTAAACTCGATGGCCTCCATGCTAATCACTTATTCTATTGGTAACACGTTAGTTACTGGGCTAAGTTAGTTAGCAAACATACGAAAGTGGATTTTACCACAAGTGTTTATCTTGTCAATGAATTTCCCCAAGTAGCTGGAGGGGAAACGGCCGTTCTCAGGTTCAGTTTAGAAAGTTCAGCCACGGCTGCTTATCGCCGCGATCGAGCCAGATCCATCAGCCCAGTACCAGCCCAGCGCCGGTTCTTCTTATCGTCTTCCTTGCCGAATCGGATCACTTCGCCAGACGCAGTCATCGCTTCCACAGCCAAACCCAAACTCTGAAGCTCCTTCACCAAAACTCTGAACGAAGCCGGCACACCTGGTTCCTCAATCGGCTCATTCTTGACAATAGATTCATACGTCTTAACGCGACCCTGGACATCATCCGACTTGACGGTCAACATCTCTTGCAACGTATAGGCCGCGCCATAGGCTTCCAATGCCCATACTTCCATCTCGCCAAACCGCTGGCCGCCAAACTGCGCCTTACCACCAAGCGGCTGCTGCGTCACCAGAGAATATGGCCCCGTGGAACGAGCGTGTGCTTTATCTTCAATAAGATGCGCCAGCTTCAGCATATGAAGAATTCCAACCGTAACTGGTTGATCAAAAGGCCGTCCGGTTTTACCATCAATAAGGCACTCCTTACCAATCGTCGGCATCGGGAAATGCGTGGCTATTGTAACTTGCTCAGCCAGTTCTTGCAGGGTAGCCAGACTCGCTTCCATCGGGTCTACGCGAGCTGTTTCTGGTAAATCCGCCTCATGTTTTTCCAGCATCAGCGCATACCATTCTCGCACACATACCTCAATGGCATAATCATCAAATTGACCATAATCTTGTTTACGCAGTGCTTCACGGCCGCCAAACAAAATCTTGTCTGGTTCCCAACCACGCGTGCGCAACCATTCCAGGCCAACATTATAGCGAGCATAATGGTAATCAGTCTCTAAACGAGGCACATCATAACCCATTTCACCTAGCCAGTTAGCAACAAACAAAGTACGAGCCTCATCATCATCCTTAAGAGACTCCAGGTTATACCCAATTTCTTCCAGCCAATCCCAGGCCCACCCACTCACAACAGACCAGGCGTGATCAACCAGCCAGGCACGAGCAAGCTCGGCAGAAATCTCAATCTCCTTGGCGCCATCAAATACAGGCGTAATAGCGCGGAAACCCAGACGGCTTACCGCCCAACCAAGATGCGTTTCCAGCACCTGGCCAATATTCATGCGCCCAGGCACACCCAAGGGATTTAAGATAATGTCAATCGGTGTTCCGTCCGCCAAATACGGCATATCCTCAATGGGTACCACCTTCGAGATAACACCTTTGTTACCATGACGGCCAGCCATTTTGTCACCTTCAGAAATCTTACGGCGCTGCGCCACACTGACGCGCACCATCGTTTCCACACCTGCTGGCAAATCCCGATCATGCTGGCGATCAAATACATGAACGTCCACCACCTTGCCTCGGGCGCCATGCGGCAGACGCAAACTGGAATCCTTCACCTCGCGTGCTTTATCACCAAAAATAGCCCGCAGCAATTTTTCCTCAGGACTCAACTCTTTTTCGCCCTTAGGGGTAATCTTACCGACCAGGATGTCGTTTTCCTTAACATCAGCCCCAACACGGATAATGCCATGTTCATCCAAATCCTTCAGGGCGTCTTCGCTGACGTTGGGAATATCATAGGTGATTTCTTCAGGCCCCAACTTGGTATCACGAGCCTCAATTTCATGTTTTTCAATGTGAATGGAAGTAAAACGATCCTCGCGTACTAAACGTTCGCTCACCAGAATCGCGTCTTCAAAGTTGCCACCTTCCCACGAAAGGAAGGCGACCAACACATCTTGCCCAAGCGCCAATTCACCAAATTGAGTAGAAGAACTGTCTGCCAGCACCGTGCCTTTTTCGACACGCTGCCCTTTCACGACAGTGGGACGCTGATCAATACAGGTGCTTTGATTGGAACGATTATATTTACGCAGGTTATAAGTCCGTGGACCAGCTTCGCCCATCACCACGACTTTGTCACCTTGTACGCTGATTACTTCACCAGGCTCACCGGCAACCACAACCTGTCCCGTATTCAAGGCGGCCTGTTTTTCCATGCCCGTACCCACAATGGGTACGTCCGGCGTTAATAACGGCACAGCCTGACGCTGCATATTGGAACCCATCAGCGCACGGTTGGCATCGTCATGATCCAAGAAAGGAATCAAGGCCGCCGAAATACCAACGATTTGCCGCGGGGCCACATCAATAAAATCGACTCGCTGCACACCCGTGAAACGGAACTGTTGATTCCGGCGAGAAGAAACCCGCTTTTCAGTCAACTGCCCACGATCATCACGCAGAGCATTTGCCTGAGCAATGGTGTAGTGATCCTCCTCATCAGCAGACATATATAAAATCTCGTCTGTGGTGAACGGTTTGACCTGCACCTGCTCCACACCAGCCTCCCGCAAAGAAACGAGGCTTTCTTCGGTCACCGTCTCATCAGCCGCCACAATAATTTCACCTGTCTCAGGATGCACAACATTCGCAAACGCATCATGATTTAACAGGGAATCGTCATTGGTGGGCAGGGTGTTTTTTACGCGGCGATACGGTGTTTCAATAAAACCATATTTGTTAACCCGGCCGTATGCCGCCAGGCGACCAATCAAACCGATATTGGGACCTTCAGGGGTCTCAATAGGGCAGATACGACCATAGTGACTGTGATGCACATCACGCACTTCAAAGCCGGCGCGCTCACGGCGCAAACCACCAGGCCCTAAAGCAGAAAGAGTGCGTTTATGGGTCAGTTCCGCCAAGGGATTGGCCTGTTCCATGAACTGACTCAACTGGGAACTGCCAAAAAATTCGCGCACAGACGCCACCACCGGCCGAATATTGATCAGGCTGACGGGGGTCACGTTATCACTGTCACGAATGGACATACGTTCACGCACGACACGCTCCATGCGGCGCAAACCAACACGAATTTTAGCTTGCAGCAGTTCACCCACTGTCTTGACGCGGCGATTACCCAGATGATCAATATCATCCGGGCCTTCCAGGCCGTTGTTAATCAGGATCATGCGCTTGACCATACGGACGATGTCGTACTGTGTTACAGTCCGGTGCTCCAAGGGAACAATGTCATTGAGGCCAAGGCGCTTGTTCAATTTGTAACGCCCCACACGAGCCAGATCATAGCGCCGCCGATCATAAAGCTGTTCGTGCAGGTATTGGGATGCGTTTTCTAAAGTTGGGGGATCGCCAGGACGCATACGTTTGTAGAACTCAATAAGAGCCTGTTCAGCCACAGGTTTATCCGGATCCCACGGGGGTTCTTGTTCGATACTGCCTTGAATGTAAAGATGCTCACCATTGGTATCTACATCTTCAAACAAGGCCAATAATTCTTCATCTGTTCCCTTTTTGATCAATTGATTGCCAATTTGATCGTCCACAGCAGCCATCGCTCGCAAGAAAAGGGTAACAGGCACAGTGCGTTTTCGGTTGAATTTGACGGTCAGATAGTCAGTTTTACGGGTTTCAAATTCCATCCAAGCGCCGCGATCCGGAATGAGTTTGCTCATCGCCAGCGGCCGGCCTGTGGTTCGCTCTTCGACAACCTCAAAGTATGCACCAGGAGAACGAATCAACTGGCTGACGACAACACGTTCGGTACCATTAATAATGAAGGTACCGGCCGATGTCATCAATGGGAAATCGCCCATAAAAATATCCTGGACGATGGGTTGGTCCTGGTCTGTGCTGTAAAGCATACACCTTACATTGAGCGGCGCGGCATAACTCATGTCACGTTCCACGCACTCTTCAACGGAATATTTGGGTTCTCCAAACCAGTATTTTAAATCAAAACCGTCTACTTCGGGGCGGTCACAAGGAAAATAGAGTCTCAGATCGCCATTAAAGGATTCGATTGGAGAGATTTCATCAAACAATTCGGCCAGACTTTCATCTTTGAATATTTCAAAAGAATCCAGTTGAACGTCAATGAGTGTAGGAAGCTCTAATGGATCGGTTGTACGTGCATACGTTTTTGTCGGAAGTTTTGACATTTATTTTTTCACCCTGTTCCCAGGACAAACCATCCCGCTTATCCTTAGAATATTATGAAATTGCTCCACTTACATGCGTAGACAAACCGCAAACAAGGGGTGCAACGCATCGGTTGCACCCCCTGTAAAGAAACCTATCAGGTCCACAAGCCATTCTGGTTTATTGCGATCCTTTGTAAATTAGTTTTCACAAATACGCGAACTGGCATTATAGTGCGATCTCAGTCCACTGTCAAATTCCGGTAGATACCTATGATTTGTTTGCCGGCGACGCGCCAACTATAGTGGTTGGCAGCCCGCTGGCGCAGTTTTTGGCCGCGTTGAAGACGCTGCTGCGGATCGTGGATGAGTTGGCGCAAAGCCTGGGTGAACGCTTCTATGTCACCCGATGGGGCGTATACGCCGAGGTCGGCCAGGTATTCGCGGTGGACGGGGGAGTCGTAGGCGACGATGGGCTGGGCCAGGGCCATGTAGTTGAGGACTTTGCCGCTGCCTTCGCTGTTGGACATTTTGGGCGCGACAGCGATGTCTCCCAGAGCGAGGTAATGGGGGGCGTCGCGGTATTCGACTTTGCCGGTGAAGGTAATGAGGTCCTGGATGCCTTTGCTGGCGGCTATGTCCTGGTAGTGGGCGACGTTTGGATAGCCCATTAAGAGGAAGTGAACATTTTCGCCGGCGGCTTTGAGGCGAACGGCCGTTTCCAACAAATGCGGCACACCCTGATAATCAGTCAGCAAGCCCAGGTAGGCAATGACGAGCCGGTCTTCCGGGATGCCCAACTGCCGCTTGAGGGCCAGTTTGCTTTCCGGAGAAAATTTGGCGGGATCAAAGCGGGTGGTATTGGCGCAGTCCGGCAAGGCATGGAGACGGTTGCGGGGCACGTCAAACTCCTGGTGCAAAATGTCGCAAGCGCGGTGGGAACTGGTAAGGATGGCGTCCGGGAACCAGTTGGAGATGATTTTTTCCAGACGATGGGCGATGGGGAATAAACGGCCGTTTTCGTTCAAAAAGTTGTGGTCTACCATCTCCGCCGTCAGGCTGCCCTGGAAATCAAAGACCAGGGGAACGCGCAGCATCTTGGCTAATACGCCGCCTATCAAAGCGCCTTCATGCATATGTCCATGCACTACGTCCGGGCGAAAACGCAGCCCCTGGCGAATGGTTGAGGCCGCCAGATACACGTCGAAGGCCAATTTGTGACGCGAAGAACCTACCTCGTAATCGGTACGGTACGGCAGCCGCGCCGTGCGCCGAATATCCAGGCCCGGCATATCGCTTCCTTTATAATAGGTAACGATAGCCAATTCCTGATTTAGTTCCTGCAAGGCATACGCCTCTTCCAGAATACGGATATGCCCGCCATAATCGCTAAAAAACGACGTGGGCGCAACCATCAATATGCGAAAGTGACGTGGCGGCACAGGACTAGAAGCGTTTGGCTGGGTCATAAATCAGAAATTTGCTGAAGGTTGGACTGGTGAAGGTGCGAAGATCAGGATGGGGCCGCCTTTATTCGTCTTTTTTGCGGCGGGAAGCCAGATTGCCCAGGAAATGAGAGGAAATTGAATACGAATCTAAATCTGGCGCATCGACTTCGATCCACAAATTCTTTTCTCTTTCCGCCAACCAGGCAGACCGGTCCAAAAAGAGACCGGACAAGGCGGCAGTCAGAATTTCCGCCTCCCCGTCTTGGACCAGGCGATGGATGGCTTTCAATTCAACCATGACAGCATCCAGCCAGCGCAAGGTGGCAATTTTGTTGGACAGGGCTTCGTGGGCGATGTCTTCGCCGTTCATGAGAGGCTGGGTGCTCATGGCAAAGGGAACCCCGGCAAAGCGCAGCATGTCGCGCCAGCCGGTGCTTTGGGCGACTGAGCGAAAGAGGGCGGCGGCGAGTAAACCGGGCACGGTCTGCACACCGGTAAGCAAACCATCATATTCCATCGGATCGACAAAGTATGGGGAAGCGCCTAAAAGACGGCCAAAGTTAACGGCCGTTTCCACTGCTTTAGGATCTGCTTTGGGCGACGGCATCAGGCAGAAGACGCCATTTTTGAACACGTCGCCGCTGGCGGCTTCCAACTCCGTGCGCCCGTCCACCAGCCATTGGGCCGATAGGACCAGATTGGCGCCCACGTAATGGCCTTGCCCCACATACTTTTCGGCCAGTTTCAGGCTGGGCGCTTTCAGCGGGGTCAAATCCAACAGCAAGGTATGGCCCTGAACCCGGTCGCCAATAACGGAAAGCAGCGGTTCCAGTTCGGTAAAGGGCACAGCCAATACCAGAATATCCGCCTTGGACGCCAGGTTTCGCACATCCACCTCCAGCTTGTTGACAGCGCCCGTTCCCAGCGCCAACTGCGCCACATCGTTGTCCCGATCATGGCCCACGACGGAGACTTCCAGCGATGATTGCTGCACCGCCAGACCAATGGAAACGCCCAATCGCCCCAAACCTATGATGGAAATATTTTGTGCTTTCATCGTTCGTTTTTCATCCTTCATATTGTTGCGGCCGTCGTTAATGTTGATCATCGGCCCACTGCAAAAGACGCAACAGGTTATCTTCAGCGGTAACGGCCGTTTCCGGCAGTTCATCCTGGTGACGGCGGATCAGGCTAACGACCCCCTGGCTGCTGCCCGCCGCCTCAGCCATCTGAGCGCCCCATTCAGGATGCTGCGCTTTGACCACAAACGGCC
>JAWOGU010000287.1:0-8766 GCA_046496595.1 Chloroflexota bacterium | reverse complement strand
AAATTATGTGATCTGGTTTAAAATTAAGTAGACTTTTAGACAAGGCAGATCTTGTTTGGATGACAGCCAAAGTTCTCAATGTTTCAACCAACTCAACTCCCCAAATGGATGTGAAATCAGTGATTTCACCTGTAGATGGTGAAACTCTGGATTATGGTTTAATCATTATGATACCATGAATCATGAATGCCATAGAAACATATCTCCAGAGTGATTTGTTCAAGGGTGAACAAGTCGATACTCGGAATGCCAAGCAGAAAAAAGGAGCGGAGCAAGCTACACTGCCGCGCCAAGCCGAAATGTTCTCGCAGCGTGAATTGGCGCAGTTCGGCGTCAGGACTCGGCCTCAAATGCCGCTGTCGGCCAAGACGAGAATCGAGCTGGCTCTGCAAGCCCCACGGACCGAAGAGGAGAAAGAGCGAGATCTCCTGCACAAAAGCCGGTGGTGACCGTCGATACGCGGGATAATCAAAAATACCTCCGGCAGCCCATTTTCAGAGACTTTCATGCATGATTGGTGATCAGAGGACAGGTCACACCCAATTTCATTAAACAATATTGCTCATGAGACCGGATTTTTCCGGTCTTTTTTGTTGCCAGGCAAGGTGAAATAACCGGCTTCACCCAGTTTCTGGGTATAACGATATCAATAACAGCTCGCGTACATCCCACCTGCGAGTAGCCACACCGGCGGCTACGGCTGGGGTCAAGAATCGCTTTCGACCATTACTCATCTCTTCTTTCAGGGACAGGTGCGGTCGGGCAAAATGATAGTAGGAGCGCACCCACTCCACATGCAACAGCAGATGCGCTTCATCAAATGCCATCGACCACGTCTTTCGAGATAACGGCGCCGTCAGCTCTCTTAGCGTCAGGTTCAACCGTTCTACAAAAGATGTCTGAATCTTTCCTGTCAGCTCAAAAGCTTGCAGCGCCTGCTTGATCGCCTGTCGCTCCCCCCACTGGACGATGGTGTAGATGCTTGTGATGCGAAAGCCTTTGCGCACCTTACGAAACTGACCATACATCAAATTCTCGTCCACTTGCCAATGATCTTTTCTTGCACGAAAAGGTCGATTCCAGCTACCAAAGTGCGCCGTTAGCGCGTAGAAGTACATCCGTAAGCCATCGGAAGTGAACACAGGTAGACAACCGGTTGCTAATTTCTCTTTGACACGATGGATGAAGGTCTGCGCATCCTGCTTTTTGCGACCACCCAAATGCATGACCAACAACACCTTGCTCTTGGCATCGACTGCTGTCCACAGCCAGACCCGTTCACTATTCCGTTTAACTCGGGTGGTCAGTTCATCTAGCTGCAGGTGTGCACACACAAAATCACGGAAAGTTTGCTGGTGTAGCAGCTGGCCATGCGCTCCGGCTCGATTCAACCAGCGGCTCACAGTAGTATGATGAAACTTGAAGATACGCCTCGCTGCTGATAGGTCCACTCCTTCAGCCAAAGCCGTCATGACTTCGGCCACCCGTTTCGACTTGGTCTTCAAACGGTATAGTGGTGTGTTGCGCCAATCACTAAATTTGCAGCCACATGCTTGACATTTCCACTGCCGAATACGTTCGGTTTTGCCGCGCCAGCCATTGCTGACCAGGGCATGTATCCGAGAATCAGTGATGCCTTAATAATGGCAACATCTTTGAGGGCAAGCTTTGCCTTCACTGTTTGACCGTTTCTTTCGACCCGACGTGTTCTTGATTTCTGACCAGGGTGTTATCTGACGTGGCCCTGGCTTGGGTGGCTGATGAATCACCAGACGACACAGGTCGCAATCGGCTGGTGATTGGGGTTTGAGTCGGCGACGCTTCCCCTTTTTCTTTGGTTTTTCCATCTGCCATTGAGCCAGTTCACGCCAAGTTGTAATAAATGAGCAGAGGCACCAAAGAGTTAAGATGAATATGAAGAATACAGCATTTGTGAGGTGGGGAAACATACGCCTTCCTTTTTGATACTTCGGATTGGAAGGGCGCATTTTAACGAACAGGGAACGAAAAATCTACGTTATTTGATGATTTAGTGGCTTTTGTCTCGAGATTCCATTATCCCGCGTTGTGTGGGGGAGCACCATTTTTTGCATAGCACGGGAAAGTCGCGCATAATATGTGCAATTCCTTCGGTATATCCTAAGGTTATGCACACATGAACACAGAACCGGATTATGATCGTCTTTATGAAACGGCCGAAAACCAGGCCGGGTATTTCACCGCCAGCCAGGCCAGAGATCACGGCTTTTCCTGGGAACGTCTCTCAGAAAATGTAAAACGCGGCCGGTTCCTACGTCTGTTTCGCGGTGTTTATCGCCTGGCCCACTTCCCCAGCTCAGCCTATGAAGATTTGTTTGTCGCCTGGTTGAGAACTGGCCCTAACTCCGTCATCTCCCACGAAAGCGCCTTAACCCTCTACAACCTCTCGGACGTGCTGCCGGGGGAAATCCATGTCATCATCTCGCGCACGGCCTCCAGACGCCGATCTGGTTTGCGCCTTCATACCAACCAGCTGAAGCCTGAAGAAATAACAACCCGAGAAGGATTACCTGTAACCACCGCAGCGCGCACCATTGCGGATGTGGCCATCGGTGGTCTGGCCAGGGAACTAGTCGTTCAATCCATTCGTGAGGCAGTTGACCGGGGGTTGACCTCACGGGAAAAACTTCTGGCGCAGGCAGATTACCAGAGCGGCCGGGCCAAGAGAATTATTTACGAAACACTCACCGGAAGTGATCTTCCATGAAATACAGCAGTGCCTCCGCGTTTCGCCGCGCCTTGGAAGACCGTTTACGCCAACAAAGTCTCCAGTCCGGGGTCCCATTGGTGCGAATGCGCAAGATGATTGCCTTTGATCGGTTTCTTGCCCGACTCTTTCAGGCACAGCCATCTCAATGGGTTGTTAAGGGTGGCTTGGCGCTGCAACTACGGGTGGGGCAACGAGCCAGAACGACCAAAGATATTGATTTGCTCATGCTCGACCAGCACCAAGAAATTTACCCGCAATTAAGAGAGGCCGGGGCACTTAGCCTCGATGACTGGTTTTCCTTTGAAGTGAGCTACGCTACCCAACCAACTACAGAAGATTTTGGGGGTGCCAGGTATCAACTTCAATCTCTGCTTAATGGACGCATGTTTGAGCCTGTTCAGCTGGATGTTGGTGTTGGAGATCCACTCATCGAACCGGTAGAATATTTGCAAACACCGTCACTGCTGGAATTTGCCGGCTTCTCCCCAACGAGAGTACCTTGCTATCCCATCACGCAGCAAATCGCCGAAAAGTTACATGCTTGTACCCGTACATTTCAGTCTGGAAAGAGCAGCCGTGTGAAAGATTACGTAGATATCCTGCTATTGGCTGGCATCGGAACAATTGAGGGGGATCGCTTACGGGAAGCCATTAAGGCCACCTTTGTGGCGCGGCAGACGCACCCTGTCCCCAACTCTATGCCAGAGCCTCCGCCAGGCTGGGAACGGCCGTTTCAGCGCCTGGCAGTTGAGGTTCAGCTGGAGCAGCAGTCGCTCCAGGAAGCCGAGGCTGCTTTACAGCAGTTTCTCAACCCAGTCCTCAGCGGCAACCAGGTTGGACTGTGGGATCCCCTTCACTGGAGATGGCAGGAACGGTAAGCTGACAGCATTACTTACCCGTTTAGCCAAAAGAGAAATGAGGATGCCTGAATTTACTGGATACAGACACGAGTCCTTCGCCAGCCATCAGTTAAGAGAACGGATATCGTTGGTAAGCGAACCAATCTTGTCCATTGAAGCGTGTTCCACAAAATGAATGATAGCGAGTTTGTCTACAAGCCCCAGGATGTAAACTATCTTGGCTTTCTGGAAGCACAGCTCCGGGATATGACCGGGATAGATACGCTGGCCTATGAACTGATTCAAAATGCCGACGATGTCCAGAATGAGGACGGCCGTTTTCCAGTCACAACCCTCTCATTTGATGTGTCCGATGAAGCCCTGATTGTGCACAACAACGGCCGTTTTCGAGCGGTGGATTTTGACCGTCTGCAAAACATCGCCGGGGGTGGCAAGCGGACAGAAAGCGGGGTCACTGGTGCCTTCGGCCTGGGATTTCTGGCTGTGTATCAGATTACCGATGCCCCGGAAATCTTCTCCAACGGCCGTCACTGGATCATCCGCCCTGATGCACCGGCAGAGCAGCGCATTGTGGAACGCGCAGCCGAAACCAGCGGCACCACTTTTCGTCTCCCATGGGCCTTCGACCTGGCCACCCCCGTGCGCCGCACCCTGCGTCTGGAAGCCGTACGTCCGGAACAGCTAGATATCTTTGCCCAACAGATGGGTGAAGCGATTGCGCAGGCAGCCATCTTCTTACAGCGGCTGGAGCATCTGGAAGTCAAACGAAACGGCGTTGTCATCCGACGCATTGAACGTCAACGTGACGGTGATCGTCTGCTGCTGACAGATGAGTCAGGCCAAATCAGCGAATGGCTGCTGCTCAACGACGATTTTGCTGCTGAAGCCCTGCGGCTGCGGCAGGAGTACCCGTGGCAAATTGAAGAACGGCGCCACAGCACAGTACAGATAGCCATCCCGACCAACGACACGCTTCAGACAGGCCGTCTTTACGCCGTACTGCCTACTGCGGACGCGATACCGTTGGCCTTTCATCTCAACGCCGACTTTTTCCCCACAACCGACCGCAAACGCGTTCACTTCGACAGCGGTTACCAGGCAGCGTGGAACCAGGCCGCCGTCATGGCCGCAGCGACCCTACTGGCCAACAATCTGCCTGCCTTGCGGGACCATCTGATGCCAACTGGACTGTGGCATCTGCTAGACAGCACCGCTGAAAGCAGCCGGCAAGTGCAGCAAGGCAAGCTGCCTGACCTCTTTGCCAACTTCTGGCAGTTGTTGCGGCCACTACTGCCACAAACGCCTGTTTTTTACTCCGTCGCCGACGAGTGGTTACAACCGACAGACGGGCTTTTACTGCCAATGTCAACGGCCGTTTCGCCAGAGGTGACCATTCCTTTACTGCACAGCTTGCAGTTACCCATACTACATCCTGACCTTGCAGACTATGTTCCCTTGCTGCACCAGATAGGCACGCCGTTCATCACTGTCAATGCGATTGCGGATGGGCTCAGTCGCGCCGGACTAACGCGAGCGACGCCGCTGCCTGAAGCACCTCATTTTTTGCGCAGTATCGAGGCCTGGCGGCCATTGTGGACACTGCTCAATGTGCTGCTGCGCGGTTTGCCGCCGGCGGAGCGGGAGCGTGCCCTGGCTTACATGAACCACTGTGCAGTAGCGCTTACTGACCATCTAATCTTACGGCCGTTGAATCAGATTTACCGTGGCCAACCGGAAGCCCAGGCGCTTTTCCCCAATGCCTACTGGCTGCACCCAGAGTTGGACGCTGACAGCTTCCCTGGTCGTTACGTGCCCGCCTTTGGCGTGCGCCAGGCGGTGGACCTCCTGGCTGACATGCCCATCGACTTGTTGGAAGAGGCGTGGCGGTTGGGAAGACTAGACATACCCCGGCTCTTTCGCTGGTTTGAGTCGCAGCAAATCGAGATTTTTGCCGACGATCCCACCCTGGCCGGTGCCATTCGGCGCCTGCCGCTCTGCCCTGTCGCTGGGGAGTTACGGCCGTTGACCGATCTTTTCCTGCCCGGTGGTTTTGTGGATCCGCTTCAACTCGCCTTGCTCATTGACGTGGATGCAGTCGGCGGACGGTCTCAGTTTTTACGCGATCTGGGGATACAGGAATTGGATTTTGAAACGTACCTTCATGCGCACCTGCCCCGCATCTTGGCACAACGACCAGACCTGCCCATTGACAGCCGTCATCGCCTGCTGAATCTATTAGCCAGACGTTTAGGTGAATTCCGTGATGATGAACCATTGCAAGAGCAGCTTAGCCAGCTGCCCCTTATCCCTTGCCTGGATGGTTCTTTTCGTCAGGCGGATTCAGTCTATTTTTCGCGAGAGGTAATGGACCAACTGGGACTGCGTCTCCATATTGCCGAGCCTTTAGAGAATACAGCCCAGCAGGCACTCTATGAGTGGCTCGGTGTACGCACGGCTCCAGCCGCCGCCGACTTGGTGCAGGCACTGTTGGCTGTTAGTCAAGAATGGGGCGCAGTGCCACTGGCGGAATCGGCCCACACAACTGTACTGAACTTCTGGCAGGCGTTGACGGAGAGGCTGCAAGCTGGAGAAATCGCTGCGGACGGCTTGGCTGATCTGCACCATCAGCCGGTGATTCCCAACGGCCGTCGCGTGCTTACCGTTCCCGATGAAATGCTGCTGGTCAATCGGCCAAAACAGACGGAACAGTTTGCCCAGTGGTCACCTTTCTTCCTGCTAGCGGATGTACTGTGGCTGCCAGCCGCGATCGCTGCCGGAGTACGGCCGTTGTCGCAGGCGGTAACAGTGGCCGTGGTGGATGGGAATGAAGCGGTGGCAAATACGGCCGTACAGGAACATATCTCGGCTCGTTATCCCTTGTTGGAACGACTGCTCCGAGCTGAAACGGCCGCTGGCTACACCATGCAGGCAGATGTGCTGCAAGAGTTGCAGGTGATGGCGCTGCCTGACTTACGCATCCAGGCACAGCTGCACCTGGGCACACAAATAAAAATGGCCGAAGCGGAGTCCGTATCGGCAGCATGTATAAACGGCGTGCTTTATCTGGACAGTGAGAAGCAGCCAATACCGTGGACGGTCGTTGCGCGGGAACTGGCTAAGGCAGTTGTCCTTGAGCGAAACGTGGTTGGGTTGGCATTAGGGATAAAAGAGGTACTGGCAGCAGAAAGCGTAGGGGCGGCAGCTGCTGTGCTGGACGAGCTGGGCTATCCATAGACGCAGCTACACACGCGTTGGCTAGATGCCAAAGTTGTTGAAACTGTGTTTGATTGTTATGAAGTACCTATAGAGTCCCAGGTGCCCGCTATTATTTGTGCTACCAATGTGATAGCAATCTCCCCGCAGATATAAAACCAAAAAAGCGTTAGATTTCGAGTTATTCGGCTCGCTACACTCCCCTATCTCAGAGGAGGCCAAGCCATGATTTGTATGTCTTGGCCTCTTCTGGTCAGGAGTGTTTTCTTTCTTCTGCCTCAGTTTAATTCCTCAGAGCGCAGCCCCCCTAAACCGTTTTGGCTTCCATTTGTTCATAAGTCATTGGTTGTATGGGTTACATGCAATAGTGCCCACTTTCATTGACCCTGTCGTACCAGCCAAAACAAAAGAGCTGATGTCTTCACACCAGCTCTCTTGCTCACAGTTCAACCGCATATCTTCATTTTTAGGATGCTGACCCATCCGTTGATTCTCGCCCCTTAACTGGGGAGGGGGACTCTGTGTCCCCTTTGCGGTTGTTCACATGGGGAGGATAGCACAGGTTTTCTTTGCCAGTCAACGCTGGTGGCTACCTGTGTCTCCAGATGAACGCAAAATCTTCGTCGTTGTCGCCAGAGCTACTGAAGGCGAACCAACGACTTCACGAACTGAGACAGCTTGCACAATTAAACAGGACAGAAACTGGATTAGCAAAGCAGAATCCGCAACCGGCAGATAGTTTGCCATGGGAAGAGGCGGCTCAAGAAGACCAGGTCTCGATTCTTGATGCGGTTTCTCAACTGCCCTCTCATCTTGGCTGGGGCAGTAAACCGGCTTCTCTGGCTTTTCGTGCGGCAATAAACCAACACCATCCCGAACCTTGTTCTGTCGAAGATAAGCAGCTAAGGGCTGACCATCCATCCTCCCGTTCTATTTCGGACGGGAGCTATTCGGGTGGTCAGCCTTTAGGAGAGTCACAAAATTATGGAAAAAGTAATTATTTACTGTCGTTCAGCTAATACAGACCAACAATCGATTGATGAGCTTTCCAGGCAGAAAGAGGCTTGTTTGGCATATGCGGAGGCGCATAATTATGAAGTTGTAGGTAATTACTGAAGCTGGATTTAGCGGTATGGATTTATCCCGACAGGGTTTACAGAAATTAATTGGTTTGTGTGACGAGAATGAAACAAAGGCTGTGATTATCCGAGACCTTGACCGTCTATCCAGAGACCGAAATCACCTTGAGAAATTATTGCAAGGCTTTGCCGACAATCATATCAAGCTAATTACATTGGTGAGTATTGAGCAACCGTTTTAAGACTTAGTTCGTTTAGTTTGTTCGATGTGTGAATAAGCGTAACCGGTTTTGTCCTGATTTTGTCTATTCACAAAATCTCAACGCAGTGGAACGTGCAAACTTGGGTCGCATGGCTGCTCGTCGGCGGTTGCCAACCAGGTGATTGCATCGTAGCGATTGTAAAATGTCCGTTCAATGGGTGGGGATCAGAAATGATTGCACCCTTCAGTTTGTCCATCCAACTACCACTCCGATTTAAGAGATTGTCGCTTTCGATGGTAGCACGCTTTAAAGCGCCGACTTTACAGAGTCTATCAGAAACCCCCTAACGCTAGTTGATTTGCCTGTTTTTTGTTATCTGAAGTAGCAATCTCGTAACCAATTGCTCTGTATCCGGCTCGTCGCTTTGCATACATCTTCGCCAGCACTGGAACTTCATAATCCACATAATCATAAGGGTGTGTTTCATTTGTTTTAGGCAACCAATGGAAGCGCATAATAATCCCAAGATGTTGCTCTCTCATCATCCTTAACACCCAAGGCGTGTTGTTCACTTGCTGGCTGAACCAGACACGTTGTCATGGCACTGCAATCTTCCGGCTGTGACGCAAGTGGCGAAGCTATAGGTGGGGCCATATCCAAAG
>JAWOGU010000207.1:0-2897 GCA_046496595.1 Chloroflexota bacterium | reverse complement strand
CTGCTGCGGCCGTATTTGGGCAGGGAAATCGGCGGATAGAACGGCGCTGGGACCAATGAGCGCGCGCACGGGCTGGTCGAGCGGTAGGGCGTCGGCGGCAGAAATGGGAATGGCGGCCACCGTTTGCCAGTCCAGGTCAGCGGCGGCGGTAAAGGGCGGAGCCAGCGCCGCCTGCAAGTTAAGCGGCTTGGGCTGTGTGAGGATGGGGCGAGGCAGTTGGTGGAAGTCGGCGACGATTTCGGCCTCTTTCCAGGCGTTGGTGGGATAGGTGTTGTTGGCGGGATGTTGGCCGCTGGTCGTCTCGCCGCCCAGTCGGAGGTAAACATGCAGGGGCTTCATGATAGGTTCTGTGGGCTGCCAGTAAAGGGTAACGGCCGTTTGCCCTTCATCATAGGGTGACACAGCCTCCAGTTCATAGCCGATTAGCTGGATGGGACCGAAGGAGAGCGGGGTGGGAACGGCCGTTTCCGGCAGCGTGGTCAACGGCTCGCGGCTCACTTCCGTCAGCGGTCCCACGGAACGCAGGTGGGTGATGCCTTCCAGTCCGGGCAAAAACCGCGCCAGATAAACAGTCTGCCCGGCGGCCAGACGGCTGTCCAGTTCCGCCCGGTAGGCCGCTTCATCCGGCAGCACCATAATGTCCAGATCGGGGCGCACCCCTTCCGCCTGCTGCAAATAATACAGCGGCGCGATCTTTTCGCTGTCCGCCAGAATCGCCGCGTTTTCGGCCAGCGGCAGCGCCAGCACGCCTGCGCCCCACGGCTGCCCGCCATCGTCCTGTGACTGGTCCAGCCGCGCCCAGTTTTGGGGAATGATGAGGAGGGTGGGCAAGATGAGTATCATGATGAAAAGATTAAAGATTAAAGATTGGAGAGGGGGCGCAAGGCGAGGCTTTAATCTTTGATCTTCAATCTTTAATATTCCATCTGCCCCCATCATCCACCACACCCCCCCCACCACCTGCGCGCCCAGGATAAACACGGCCAGGTCGGGCACGTAGTAGTTGAGGCCGTAGAAGGTATAACCCAGCCAGGTGATTCCCAGGATGAGCGCCACGCGCCAGCTTCGCCGCAGGATGATAAAGAAGCCGGTCAGGGCCAGGATCACGTTAAACCAGCCCCAATTGCTCAGGTAAATGCGCCCAATCACTTCGTAACGGGTCATATCGTCTAACCAGGCGCGCCACTGCAAAGCGCCGGCAAAACGGCCGCCGAGCACCCAATCCAGAAAGCGGCTCAAGCCCATTGGTTCGCCATGAATGGCCTGCCAGCGCAGGGGCAGGTAGGCGTACAGCAGCAGCGGCAGGAGGAAGGCCAGCGTCAGGATGATTAAAGATTTAAGATTTATGATTAAAGGTTGTTTACGGTCAAATGTGCCTGAAAAGAGCAGAGTCAGGGCGGCGGCAGGCAAGAGGAAGACGGTAGTCAGATGGTTGGTCATTCCCAATCCCAGTACAAATGCCAGCATGATTGGCAGCCATGACCTTGCTACAATCTTTAATCTTTGATCTTTTTTGCCCAATGTCCACCCGCCAATTTCCCGCATCAGCAAAAAAGCCAGCACGACAATGAGCGTGTGCAGGGTATAGACTTCGGCTTCGATGGCCTGGCTCCAGAAGGCAGGGATGAGACCAAAGATGACAGCGCCGAGAACGGCCGTTATCCCCCTCATGCCCAGCCGATACCCCAGTACAAACAACAAGCTGACTGCTGTCACTCCATAGACCATCGAGGCGAAATTCAGCCGCCACGCCACGGATTGGAAGGGCAGCAGGGTAAATAGTTTGCCCAGCAGCAAATAAAGGGGATAGCCGGTGGGGTGGGCCATGCCCAACTGCGGCGCGACCACCTGAAATTCAAAGGTATCGGCCTGCCCCACGGCCGTGGGCATGGTGAGCAGGTAAACGGGCAGCAGCGCCGCCAATACAAAGCAAATTCCCAACCAGTGCCAGGCGCGGTCCGGTGCAACGTGGTGGGCAAGAAGCAGCGCTGCTAACCATAGAGAGGCGCCAAAGAGAAAGCGCGAACCGACCAGATCCACAGCCGGATCAAACAAATAAACGAGATTCAGCAGGAAGGGCAGCAAAATGGAGGCAGGCAGCTTTTGCCGCTGCCAGAAAACCGTGCCTGCCACTGAGATGAAAAGGGAAAATAGGATGGCGGTAAACGGCCGTCCTACCCACAGCAAATGGGGGAAAAAGCCTTCATACAAAATCCGGTTCAACGCCAGACCTGCCGCCAACCACAGGAAGAGAGCGGGAATCAGGTTTAGAAATTCTATTTGTTGGCCGCCTTGTTTGGCGGCTGTCAGGTGTGTCATCGCGCCCAATTGTACCGTGTTCTACTCAAAATTCAGGGCAGCGTGGTGGAATCGATGGGAAGAAGGCGGGGATTGTGGTAACGGCCGTTATCTTTGCAATTTGCCGCCCCATGTAAAGGTGGGTTGGTCAAAGAATGAATATATCTTCTCAATATTCTGGGGGAACGAGGTCTGAGCCTGTCGAAACCAACGGTCTTGTGACAGGACTTCAGCGTGAGCGGCTCTCGAGCCTGTCGAGAGGCAGTCGAACGCTCAACCAACTCCGCCGCGCTTTTTTGAGAAGATACGAATGACCCATGCCAAAAATTGTGAATGTGAATCGTGAAGTTTTCATTGTTAATGAGGGGCGGTCGCATTACAATCCATACGTGACGAGTATAAATGTAGGTAATCATTCACTCCCCCCACATGATTAATTGGCACAATAATCAAGGTCGGTATAAATTGGAGACATGCGCTTAACGGATCACGACCTGAAACAACTCAGTCCGGAATACCTGGGATCGCTTTCGCCAGAGCAATTGTTGCATCTGAGCAAGAAGATGCTGGACGACCTACGTGATGCGCGTGATCGGCTC
>JAWOGU010000147.1:0-3555 GCA_046496595.1 Chloroflexota bacterium | reverse complement strand
CCTATTGGCAGTGGTTCAGTAGAAAGCGGTATTAACAACGTGGTTCATCATCGTATGAAGCGACAAGGGAGGGGGTGGCAACGCGAGAATGTCAATCCGATGTTAGCGGCTCTTGGCGAGTTGCATAGTGATAGATTTGAATGGGCGTGGGCGGCAACCAACTAATCCCCCACAAAACGTGGTTATACTCGGAGGTGATGGGGTGTAGAGGTGATGGGGTGTGGAGCGGTTCGGCGGTAATGGGGAAAGGGTTTTTCACCCCATCACCCCATCACCTCCACATCTTCACAGGTCTTGCCTGCCTTCCACGGCGCGGCCGAGGGTGATTTCGTCGGTGTACTCCAGGTCGCCGCCGACAGGCAGGCCGCGGGCCAGGCGGGTGAGACGCAGGCCAGGGCGGGTGAGGCGGCGCTGGAGATAGAGGGCGGTGGATTCCCCTTCCAGGGTAGGATTGGTCGCCAGAATCAGTTCGCGGAATTTGCCTTGCTCCACGCGCTCCACCAGTTCGGCGATGCGTAAATCTTCGGGACCGACCCCCTCGACCGGGGAAATAGCGCCGTGGAGAACGTGATAACGGCCGTTAAACGCCCGTGAGCGCTCTATAGCCAGTACATCCAGCGGCTCCTCCACCACACACAATATCGTCTGGTCGCGGGCCGTGTCCTGGCACAGCGGGCACGGATCTTCCTCCGTGATATTGAAGCAAACCGAGCAGAAGCGCGTCCGTTCTTTTAGATCGTGCAGCGCCTGGGCCAGATCCAATGCCTGGTTATCCCCTGTGCGCAGCAAATAAAAAGTGAGCCGCGCCGCCGACTTGGGACCAATGCCCGGCAGGCGCGACAGTTCGTTGATCAGCCGCTGCACGGGCTGCGGGAGAACGTTTTGGGGCACGGTTAGAACCCGCCGAGCAAATCACCCAGGCCACTGCCCAGGTCCAGGCCGCCGGTAATGCCTTCCATGCGTTCCGCCGAAAGCGCCTGCGACTGCTCAATGGCCGCATTGACCGCTGACATGAGCATATCTTGCAGCATCTCCACGTCTTCCGGGTCTAAAACCTCCGGATTGATGGTGATGGACTGCACCCGCTGGTGCCCGGTCATGACGACGGTGATAGCGCCGCCGCCGGTGGTGACGGTGACGGTTTCGTTCGCCAGCGCCTCCTGCGCCACGGCCATTTGCTGCTGCATGGCCTGCATTTGGGCCATCATGTTGGAAGGGGATGGTTTGCTTTTTTGGGGCATATTTTTGCGCCGAATAGCTCGTTTGGACATGGGATTCTCCGTTTCTAGTCTTTTTGTCTAATAGTCTTGTAGTCTGTTAGTCTCGGTGTTCACCGTTCACGGTTCACGGTTCACGGTTCACGGTTTACGGTTCACGATTCTTCACTCACCACACCGCCCAACTCATCAGCCAGGGCAGCGAAATCTTCTTTTTGAATAGGCACCGTGTAATCGCTGGTGACAACGGCGCGCACAGTGCATTTGCCTTGCAGCAGGTGGCTGAATACGTCGCCTACCAACTGCGCCGCCCCCTGATGTTTGTCGAACTTATCTTTAAAGATGGGAAAATCAAAACCCAGAATGATGACGCTGCCTTCCAGGGCCAGCGGTTTGCTCATGTTGAGCAGGGGGGGCAGGTTGCGCTGCGCGTTGCCCACCAGTTCGATCATCTCAGGCCAGCAGCGGGTGACGGCGGGCAGGGTGAGAGCTGCCTGGTGGCTGGGGAGTGGGGGGTGGGGACTGGCAGGTGGGGGCTTCAGGTTATCCGCTGCTTGTTCTTTGCTGCCTGCTGTTTGTTTGGTTTCTGCTGCAAGCGGGGCAGTTTGTGGTTTGGGCTGGGGTTTGGCTGTGATGGGCGGGGTTGCTGCTGTTTTTGGCGCAGCCTGGGCAGTTGGTTGGATTGTGGGCTGGGCGGCAGGTGGGGCGCTTGCCATGACCAGCGGCTCGGCGGGCAGCAGTTCGATGAAGGCCAGTTCCAGGGGTAACTGCGGCTGCCAACTGCTGGCAGGGGTTACGGCGGCTTCGTTGAAGCGCTTGACGGCGTCGATGAGACCCTGACGCGGGGCGCGCTGCGCCTGGAGCAGCATAGTTTCTTTGCGCTCGGCGGTTCCGTCAATCTCCATTTCCGGACCGGCGGCTTGCAGCAGGAGCAGTTCGCGCAGGTAGGCGACCATCTGGCGGCAGAATTGGCGGGCGTCGGCGCCGGAGGCCAGGGTGTGGTGGATGAGGGCCAGACCGCTGCTGCCGTCCCGCTTGAGCCAGGCGTCGACGAGTTCGGCAACGGCCGTTTCCGAAGCCGTGCCCAGGACCATTTGCGCTCTTTCCAGTGTAATCGTATCGCCGGGCGTAATCACCAACTGGTCCAGCAGGCTTTCAGCGTCGCGCACGCTGCCGGAACCCTGCCGGGCGATCAGATCGAGCGCCTGCGGTTCAATGGTCAGGTCTTCTTTGTCGGCCAGCCAGCGCAGCCGGTCGCTGATTTCGGCGACGGTGAGCAGGCGGAAGTTGAACTGCTGGCAGCGGGATTTGATGGTGACGGGTACCTTGTGTTCTTCGGTGGTCGCCAGGATAAACATGGCGTGGGGCGGCGGTTCTTCCAACGTTTTGAGCAGGGCGTTGAAAGCGGCCGTGGAGAGCATGTGGACTTCGTCGATGATGTAAACTTTGTAACGGCCGTTGCTGGGGGCAAAGTTAATTTTGTCGCGCAGGTCACGAATGTCGTCCACGCCGGTATTGGAAGCGGCGTCGATTTCGATTAGATCCAGAAAACGGGCTTCGTTGAGCGCCAGACAGGGGGCGCATTGGTTGCACGGCCGTTCCGCCAGATCCTCATGCAAACAGTTCACCGCTTTCGCCAGCAGCCGCGCCGAGGTCGTTTTGCCGGTGCCGCGCGGCCCGCAAAATAGATAAGCGTGGCCCACACGGTCAGCGACCACGCTGTTTTGCAGGGTGCGCGTGATGTGTTCCTGACCAACAACATCTTCAAAGCGGGCGGGCCGCCATTTGCGGTAAAGGGCTTGGGACATAGGGCTAGTTTAGCATTCTGCAGGGCGTGTGACAAGAAGTGTAGAGGTGATGGGGTGTGGAGGTGATGGGGTAGAGGTGAAGGGGTGTGGAGCGGTGTGGCGGTAATAGGGAAAGGGTTTTTCACCCTCTCCCCCCATCACCCCATCACCTCCACATCTTAAAAAAGCTCCCGGTTCGCATCTACCCAACGATACAGGTCCGTGATGCCGGCCTGGGGGGAGACGGCGGGCTGCCAGCCGAGCAGTTCCTGGGCTTTGCGGATGTCGGCGACGAAGACGCGCTGGTCGCCGGGCCGCCAGGCGTGGTGGGTGATGGCAACGTCACGCCCGGCCAGAGAGGCCAGCAAAGGACCAAATTCGGTCCAGACGGAGAGGGTGTTCTGCGGACCACCGCCCAGGTTGAGGGCGGCGCCTTTCAGGCTGTCAATTTTGTCCAGGCCGGTTTCGTAAGCGCGAATCAGGTCGCTGACGTGCAGCAGGTCGCGCACCTGTTTGCCATCGCCGTAGATGCTGATGGGGCGGTTGAACAG
>JAWOGU010000467.1:0-5832 GCA_046496595.1 Chloroflexota bacterium | reverse complement strand
GATGGCGCTATACCTGATTTTTTATGCCATTGGCCGTACCTTATTAGAGATGGTGCGCCTCGACAGCCGTATGATTGATTTTGGTTTTATGCAGCTTAACATGGCCGTCGCCACTTTTGTGTCGCTGCTCATTGCGCTTTGTATGGCGACCTGGATAATTGCACGCCGCTGGCGGGCGCAGAAATAGACCCTGCCGAAGAAACCTTCGAGGCTTTCAAGGTCTCGAAGGTCTCTTGCTAACCTGATTTATTGACCTGGAGATAATGCTTCTTCCGTGGACATCTGTGGTGCGTCAAGCTTTGGCGCTGACGTGGATTCTGGTTCAGTCAGGCCATTCGGACTGAAGTAGATGAGCAAAGCCACCAGGGTAAATCCCAGCCCGCCGATGATGCCGACGGGCAGTGGCCCGAGAACAGGATTGGGCGTCCCTTGCACGAAGAAGACGCTCAGGCCGGCAATCCCATTAACGGCCGCATGACCAATGACAGCCGGCCAAACACTCCTGCTTTTTAGCGTCGCCCAACCCAAAAAGATTCCCACAACTAAACAGAACCAGACCATTGCCAGCGGGCCAAGGAAGGGGGCGCCAGGGTAGTCCAGGCCGTAGTTGTGCCCCATCAAAATGATAGGCCAGTGCCAGACACCCCAAATCAGGCCCATCCAGAGCATCGCTTTGCGCCCGCCCAACGGCATGAGCTTGGGCTGTAGATAAGCGCGCCAGCCGAACTCTTCCCCAAAAGTGGCAATGCTGTTTAAGATGGGCGACAAAATTAGCGCCTGGACTATTTGCACGGCCACAATTACCCAAATATTAATGTTCATTCCTGCTGTTGAGGAACCGATTAATTCTCTCAGCGTACTCAAAGAGGGATCGAAATGTTTGGGTAAGAACAAAAAGTAAATCGCTGCTCCTGCCAGAGTCAAGATTCCAGGTACAAACCAGGCTGCCAGCCAGTACGGCCAACCGCGCTTGAAGTGGGGGCGCAGGTACGTGTTTTTCCAGCCTTCTTTAGTGATGAGGCGCGTCAGAATGTTGCCGAGGGCCGGCGCCCACATGACAGGCACTGCCAGGAGCACCAAGGCTAGAGTGACCGGTGTGCCCGGAATGATGACTGGACTGTTCTGGAGACCGCCTGTGAAATAGACAATCAGAGCTACACTCCAGGCTAAAGCAAAGGTGATGGCTAAAAAGATGTAAATACGTTTTGAGTCTAAATTTGTTTTCATTGTTCTTTCTCGCTTTGCTCTTTCACCGGGTGGGTGATGATGGCAAACTTGTGTTTGGAACGGCCGTTTCCCGGCCCATTCTTCACCAGTTTCATAATCGCTGCATTGAGTTCCATCAATAAATCATCTAATTCACTGCGATTGGCATAGATGGCTGCCTCCGTATAACCAACCCTATCCGCCAACATATCGATGCTGCCTTTTTCTACTTCGCTGCGCTGCACATAATCGGAAAATTCGCGCAGCACGTTCATCACGTAGATGGTGAAGTAGTGAATGTGATCTTCAGCGGATAAAGCAGCCATGTCATCAGGACCCAAATATGGCTTCTGAGACAATTGATACGTTTTTTCCTGGATGCCATTGACCACTTTCGTCTCAGAGACAGAGATCATATCGCCTTCCAGCAGTATTTTTAGCTGCCGGTAAATCGACGACTTGGGAATATCGGCCAAATGTTCGGAGATTTCTTGGGTTGTTAAAGCGCCGCCGTCGATTGTTTGCAATATTCGAAAACGAACAGGATGCAAAATTAATTCAACTTTGTTCATGATTTTTATTTTCCCAATCTCGATATATGTAACATTATCATAATTGATAATGTTATAAATAATGATAATCAAAGCGATTTTGTTTGTCAAGAGCATTTTCTTAATGTTCGCCATCAGCGCTTCAAACCCACTTCCTATTGCCCAAAACCATGGTTATCATTACCCTAATGTTCCGGGCGACGTCACAAAATTCATAAACACGGTGTTTTATTTGATAGGAGGGCGACGCCGGAGGCATCCACTATGATCAAAGCTGAAAATTTAGGCAAAAAATTCGATGAGTTCACGGCCGTTTCCGACCTCTCCATAGACGTGGGCGAAGGGGAACTGCTGGCCCTGTTGGGACCAAACGGCGCCGGCAAAACCACCACCGTGCGCATGTTGAGTTCCATCCTCAAGCCTACCTCCGGGCGAGCCTGGATAAATGGGTATGACGTGGTGGCCGAAGCGGCCAGCGTGCGCCGTTCCATTGGCCTGTTGACCGAACAGCCGGGTCTTTATGATCGTATGACCGGCATGGAGTATCTGGCGTTTTACGGCCGTTTATATAATCTCAAAGACGACTTCATCCGCAGTAAAGGCTTGGAACTCTTTGAGCGGTTCAATATGGCCGATGCGCCCCACCGTCGATTAGGCCAATACTCCAAGGGGATGCGCCAAAAAGTGGGCCTCATCCGTACCATGCTCCATGATCCCGTCGTGCTGCTGCTGGATGAGCCAACCTCCGCCATGGATCCCCACAGCGCTAAACTGGTGCGCGACGCCATCAACAAAATGCGCGCCGACAAACGCAGCATCATCCTCTGCACCCATAACCTGGCCGAGGCCGAAGCACTGGCTGACCGTATTGCCATCATCAAACAAGGCAGCATTGTGGCCCTGGGTACGGCGCAAAGCTTAAAAAACGAATTGTTAGGCCGGCCCCAATTTGTGGTGCGGGTCGACCAATGCCTCAATGGACAGGTGAAGGAATTAGATGAACTGGTGGCGGTGGAATGGGTGGGAGAAAATGAGATTCGCTACCGCACGATCAACCCGGTCCGGGACAACCCGATATTGGTACGCCGACTGGGCGAATTAGGACTGGGCATTGTTTCTGTGCAAGAAATGCCCCAAGATCTGGAGACCGTTTATTTGCGGGTTGTTGGCGCAGACGTTCAGACCGAAACCAGCGAGAGCTAGAGAGGGAGGAAGAACCAAACTTCAGCCCTGTCTCTCGCTCAGGAGAATTTACCCCTATGGCTACGTACAGCCAACTCAGAAAACCAATTCCGGTGACCCGGCATGATTTTTACATGGCGTCTGTCCTGGCGCGGCGGGAAGTGCAAGACTCTTTCCGCGACTGGCGTATTTTAACGCCGATCATTTTGCTGACGCTCTTTTTCCCGGCGTTGATGAATTTTACCGCCGGCCGGATGCTGGCGTTTGTGTCGGAGTATGGCGCAGAAATTATCGCCACGCAGATGATCCCCTTTCTGCTGCTGGTTGTGGGCTTTTTCCCGATGTCGTTTTCTTTGATTATTGCCCTGGAGGCGTTTGTAGGCGAGAAGGAGCGGAAAAGCCTGGAACCGCTGCTGGCGACGCCGCTGACAGACGCCCAGCTTTATTTGGGCAAGATGATTGCCGTTTTGGTTTTGCCCCTGCTTTCCGCCTATCTGGGCATGACGGTGTACGTGGTTGGGCTGTATGTGACGGTGGGTTACGTGCCGTCGTTGCAGCTTTTTGTGCAGACACTGTTCCTGACGACGGTGCAGGGTGTGATTATGGTGGCGGCGGCGGTAATCGTTTCCAGCCAGACCACGAGCGTGCGTGCGGCCAATTTGCTGGCTAGTTTTATTATTGTGCCCATGGCGCTCCTGATTCAAGCGGAAGCGGCGGCGTTGTTTTGGGGCAATCATTTTGGGCTGTGGTGGCTGATACTGGCGCTGGCGATAACGGCCGTTGTCCTGGTGCGTATGGGTTTGCATTTATTCAACCGGGAAGAAATGATGGGGCGCGAACTGGACCAGATTCGTCTGGGCTGGATCATGCTGCAAATTTGGAACCGCTTTACCGGACGCTGGCAAATTGGGGACAGTTATCCTAATCCATGGCAGTGGTACAAACAAACCTTCTCTATCATTCCGGCGTTGGTGAAACCGTTGGGCAGCCTCACCGCGGCCTTTGTGGGCGCCCTGGCGATGGGTGTTGTCCTGGCATTATTATACAAACTGCCTCCCGACATGTTGGCCCGATTTTCAGGCGACCAGATTTCGGCCAATCTGTCTGAGTTGGAATTTATGCTGGGCGCGCTGCCGCTGTTGATTTTTCAGCAAAACGTGCGCGTGCTGCTGCTGGCGGCGCTTTTAGGGACCTTTACCTTTGGTGTGCTGGCAATTTTGATCTTTATGCTGCCCTGGGTGGTAGTAGGTTTTGCCGCCGGGCAACTCTACCTGGCGGGTGAGAATCCTTATATATTTGTGCTAGCCGCCATTGTGCCTCATGCCCTCATTGAGCTGCCGGCGCTCATGCTGGCAATGGCGGCAGCCCTGCGCTGGCACGTCACGGTGATAGCCCCGCCGCCCAACGTCACTTTGAGCGAAGCGTTTTTAACGGCGATGGCCGATTTTGCCCGTATTTTTGTGGGACTGGTGCTGCCGCTGCTGCTGCTGGCGGCCTACGTGGAAGCCTACGTGACGCCGCAAGTGTTGTTTGCGGTGTACGGCGGGGGATAACAGATGTGGAGGGGGCTAACGGCCGTTCTAACAATTAACTGAGAACAGTGAACGGACAACGGCTAACGGCCGTTCCCATCCCACTTCATCGCGCTAAAAACCAACGGATAACGGCCGTTCGCCAATACATTCTCAGCAATCCGGCTAATTGGGAAGCAGATAAACTACATCTCCCCCTACAAGGAACAAATATGTCTAATCAATCATCAGTCTTCAGAGGGGCTGAACGCTTACCATCAGGCATAAGGTCAGATTGAATTTCATGGAGCGATCTCTTATAATCCCGACGTTGTCGTCAAAATTTTATTAACTTAACCCCAATTTCCATCAGATTACATTTTGTAAAAACAGGAACCACAAATGGCTTATTTACCTGCTGACACTCGTTATGATTCAATGCAGTATCGCCGCAGTGGTCGCAGCGGCTTGCAGTTGCCGGCGATCACCCTTGGCCTTTGGTACAATTTTGGCGGTGTGGATTTGTTTGAAAACGGCCGTTCCCTCATCCACCGCGCCTTTGATTTAGGTATCACCCATTTCGACTTAGCTAACAACTATGGCCCGCCGCCAGGCTCCGCTGAAGAAAACTTCGGCCGTATCCTGGCTCAAGACCTGTCTGCCTACCGCGACGAACTCGTTATTTCCAGCAAAGCCGGCTACTACATGTGGCCCGGCCCGTATGGCGAATGGGGATCACGCAAATACCTGATCGCCAGCCTGGACCAAAGCCTCAAACGCATGGGTCTGGACTACGTGGACATCTTCTACAGCCATCGCCCCGATCCCAACACACCGCTTGAAGAAACGATGGGCGCGCTGGACTACATTGTGCGCAGCGGGCGGGCGCTCTACGCCGGCATTTCCACTTATAACCCGGAACAAACCCGGCAGGCAGCCGCCATTTTGCGTAACCTGGGCACTCCCTGCCTCATTCACCAGCCGCGCTACAACATGTTTGACCGCTGGATTGAAGATGGCTTGCTGGACGTGTTGGCCGCAGAGGGCATGGGCTGCATCGGCTTTTCGCCATTGGCCCAGGGCATTTTAACCAGCAAATACTTGCAGGGCGTGCCTGAAGATTCTCGCGGCGCCAAGTATGAAGACCAATTGCATTGGGGCGACCGAATTAACCAGGATCGTCTGGTTAAAGTGCGGCGGTTGAATGAAATGGCCGAGGCGCGCGGCCAAAGCATGGCCCAAATGGCGATTGCCTGGACTTTACGCCATCCCCAAATGACCTCCGCCCTGATCGGCGCCAGCAAATTGCGTCATATAGAAGAAGCGGTAGCTGCCCTGGATAATCTGGCTTTTACCAACGAAGAACTGGCCCAAATCGACGC
>JAWOGU010000727.1:0-13831 GCA_046496595.1 Chloroflexota bacterium | reverse complement strand
GGCGGATCGATATCGTCGTGGTGTACAAGATCGACAGGCTGTCGCGCTCATTGATGGACTTCGCCCGGGCGCCGCCTTGGCTAGCGGCAAACGCCCCAAAGTCAAAGTCACCTTCAATGGCTACACCTACCGCAGCACCGTCGCCGCTTATGGCGATGTCTTTATGCTGCCGTTGAGCAAAGAACATCGAGACGCGGCTGGCGTCAAAGCGGGTGATCAGGTGGAGGTCATATTGGAATTGGATACCGAGCCGCGACCGGTGGAAGTTCCCGATGATTTGGCAATGGCGTTGCAGGAGGGGGGCGTAACGGCCGTTTTCGATGCCCTGGCTCCTTCCAAACGAAAAGAACACGTACGCCAGGTCACTTCAGCCAAAGCAGAAGAAACCCGCCAACGGCGCATTGCCAAAATTGTCGCCAATCTAAACAGCTAAGTGGACCCCAAAAAGTAACTTAGGCTAGAAGGCCAGCCATCCTCAAGAGGTCAGTCGGCTGTTCCTCGTCAAAGAAACGGATACAAGCCGCTTGAATCGCTTCAATGGAGCGCGTCAAGTTAGCGGCGACACGGTCTTTAAGAACTTGCCAAATATCTTCAATGGGATTCAACTCTGGAGCATATTTAGGCAATAGCATCGTGGTAATACGAGGATGATCAGCTAACCACTCTTCAACCAATTGGGCGGTGTGAAAGCGGGCCTGGTCCCAGATTAAGAGGATAGGTTGGTCAGGATAATGAGCCAGCAATTGTTCCAAGTAAGCAATGGTGTTCTCCGATTTGGCTTTGTCATGAAAGGCATAGACACATTCGCCTTGGTTCAACTCCAGTGCTCCATAGAGGCAGGTGTCGTTGTTCTGGAAAGGGGTCGGGATACGAGTCTGTTGGCCGATACGCATCCACATTTTTCGCAAGGGTGGCAAGCTTTTGAAGATCGTTTCATCTTCAATGAGCACCACTGTCTCATCCTCAGCGGTCAGGATGGCTTGGGCAATGGCCCTCATCCGTTCTGCTTTCTGGGGGTCATCCCGCATCACCGCCCAGCGTGGCCGACGACAGCGAAAGCCCAACCGATGCAAAAGCGTGCGAATTGTTTCGGCACAAAAACTCTCCTCGACAGTTCGTTTGAGATGTTCGACCAGCAACGGCACTGTCCAATAAGTGAAATTGTAGTTCTGCTCGGTCGATGGTTGACTCATGGTTTTTTCGACCACTTCTTCGATATGTTCATTTACTTTTGGTGGCCGACCTTCACGCGGCCGGTCATACAATCCCGCCGGCCCTTCGGCATCAAAGCGATCCAACCAGTTGTACAAGGTCACATCACTCGTGTCCTGCATGTTGGCAATATCCGGGACACTGAATCCTCGCGCCGAAAGCAATATCATCTGGGCTCGCAGCGCTACCCGGCCGACTTCTTGTTGGGTCATTCGTTCCAATTCTTCTTTTTCTTTCTTTTTTGGTGGGCGTACTTGTCGCAAAATCTCTGCACCTCCGGGCGTCATTTCTATTCTTACTCTTGCTCTCTATTATAACAGGTGCTTTTGATGACTTTCTCAAGATACTTATTTGGGTTTACTTAGCCGGTTCCCATTTCTGGCAGATTCACAGCTAAACCAACCATTTCGGCGCTCAAGTCCCACAGCCGTTTTTGGGCCGCTTCGTCGTAGGATCGGGCGCTGCTCGGGATCGCCTTTTTCTTGTCAAAGTATTTTCCCGTGACGCCTTCTACTTCCGGAGACGCCGCCAGATACGTCGGCGTCTCTGCTCCTTTTTCTTCGCTGATGGCTCCCAGGTGGATGAGGGGCATGATCAGGCGGGAGAAACGGCCGTTATTTTTGGCAAACCCGGTGCGCACAAAACCGGGATGGAGGGCATTGGCCGTGATGTTGCTGGCTTCCAGGCGGTGCGCCAGCTCGTAAGTAAACATAACGTTAGCCAGTTTGGATTGGCTGTAGGCTTTCCAACTGTTGAAATTGTTTGTCAAATTGGGATCATCAAAAAATATCTCGCCGGCTTTGTGGGCGTCTGACGACACATTGATCACACGGGCGGCGCTGCTCGCTTTGAGATTGTCTACCAGCAGGTTGGTGAGCAGGAAGTAGCTGAGGTGATTGGTAGCCCAGGTCATCTCGAAACCTGCCGCCGTTTCCTGCCGGTTCAAAAAGAACGCGCCGGCGTTATTGACCAGCACATCGAGGCGCTCATGCCGGGTCTGGAATTGGGCCACAAGCTGCCGAATTTGGTCCATGTCGGCCAAATCTGCCAGCAAGTACTCCGGCTGCACGCCGGTTTGTTGTTGAATGCTGGCCTGGACTGCCCGCGCTTTTTCTTCACTACGCGCCACGAGAATGAGGGAGGCGCCTTGCGCCGCCAGGTTGTGGGCGGTCACTTTGCCAATGCCGGAGGTGGCGCCGGTGATCATGATGAGTTTTTGGTGTAAACGGCCGTTTTCTGCCATAAATATCTCTCCTTAAACGAATTGTGATCAGATAACTGACCCGGGGTCAATTGTAAATGACCCTGGGTCAGTATGTCAAGAAGAAAGTTTGAAACGGTTCACCAACATTGAGATTCGCCTGCATTTCCGCTAGAATGTGAACAGGCGGGCGAGAACCACTTTCCGGTTTGGTATTATTTGTAGACTTGTTTACTTCAATTTAGGATTTTAGAGCGAGAGCAACAGCATGTTCCAGACCGCCTTCTCGCCCTACATTCCAGTAAGATATTGCCCGAAGGAGGGCGCCATGCTTGTTGTAATTAGTGACCTGCATTTTGTGGATGGCACATCCGGCAATCATAATTTACCGGCTAAAGCTTTTAAACAAGTCTTCATGTCCGGGATTGTTGATCTGGCGTGGAAAAATAAAGCCACCGAACTGAAACTGCTGCTGCTGGGTGACATTCCCGACCTGATTCGCTCCGCCCAATGGCTTGACGAAGCGCCAGAAAACCGCCTCTGGGGTGCAAATGGTCTGGCAGACATCCCCAACCCGCGCCCGAACAGCACCACCGAACAGCGCTGCCTGGATATTTTAGGCCGATTCCCGGCATCCGGTAAAAAAAGTGATGTGCCGCCGAAGACAATCCTGTATCAAAATTGGGAAACCTTCGAATTCTTCCGCAACTTCCACACACACTTTCGCCAGACCGCCAAAGAAGATCTCGATATAGAGAATTTTTCGATCCCGGTAGAAATTATTTACGTGGTGGGCAACCATGATCGCCCCGTCAATTTATACCCTTCGCTGCGAGATGAGCTGCAAAAACAGTTGGGGCTGGCAGTCACACCCAAAACCGTCGATGGTGACCCTGATGCTGGAGCCTGGTGGTATAAATATGCCTATGAAGATGAGGTATATGGCGTTTTTGCCCGGCATGGTCATCAGTTTGATGTGTACAACTACAATGGAACCGAAGCGTATACCCGAGAAGATCATCTCCTGACGCCGATTGGCGACGTGATAGCGACGGAAATTGCCGTGAATCTGGCGGTGACCCTGGATAGTATGCGCGATGATTACCCTCAGGTGACCCCCGAACTGGTTGAGGCGATGCAAGACGCCGACAACGTGCGCCCCATTGGCCGGCTGCTGGAATGGTTCTATTCCAAAATTGCCGAACAAGACAGCAAACAGGTGCGCGAGGCGATGGATAAAACAATTGATCAGGTGGCGAAATGCTTCTTTGAAATTGAGTTCGTGCAGCAGTGGCAGAATCCCAATACACGTGTGGACGAGTTAATTCGGGCGGCGGCCAAGACGCCGCTTCGACATATCATTGATTTTACGTTGGACCATACCGACGCCAGCCGCCTGCTAAAACTACTGCTGCCTGTAGCCGAGCGCGTCATGCAAGGCAAGGAATTGGATAACCATACTATAGGCGCGTACCACGAAGAAATATGGCGGGAACCGGGTAGTAATGTCCGTTATATTCTGTATGGGCATACCCATGAATCTGTGTTGAAACCGCTGGATAATATTGATGACCGGGATGTGATTTATCTGAATACCGGCACCTGGCGTGAACGGCTGCGGCGCACGATTTCTTTGGACAAAACGGCCAACTTTATAGGTATCAAGCAGTTGACGTATCTGGTTTTTTATAACTCACAAGAAGATAAGAATAATAAAGAACCGGGCACGGTTGGCTTTGATAGTTGGACGGGGCATCAGCAAAAGCAGTATGCCAAAGCGATTGATAAGGAGAAGCCGGATTTTCAGCCGAAGCGGGAAGTGTAATTGCCTACTGTCCACTTTCTTCAAACTGGGTGGTAGTGGCGCGGCCGACCATTTTCAAAGCGATATCGCCGGAGGGGGCTGCATGGAACCGGCGCGCGGGGCGTTTTTGTGGCGATAGGATGGGCCAGGGAAACGGCCGTTTCGTTTGGGTTCATCAATTTTCATCCTTTACTGTCAAAAAACCGGTCGCATTGTATCATAGGCCTGATATTGTGCGCAGGATTACATGGCTGGCTCCTGCTCTTGAACCTGCCACCCGCCGTTTTTAGGGTCTTTATGAATCCGGGGGATAACCAGCGCCTGTGGTAGGTAGGTGCGGTTCGCGAACCGTCCCTACCTATGGCGTCAACCCCTTGAATCTTGAAGGGCCGCTTTGATGTAAATAGTACCCGTATTCGGTAATCCGTATGCTGTAATCCGAAGGCTCCGCCTATGGAAAATCCGTCGGATAACGGCATACGGACTTCGGGTTACGGATAATAGGAAGGTGAATCATGTCCAAATTTGACAAACGTAAACGCCTGGAGGCTGTCATTGCCGGGGAAAAACCGGATCGGGTACCGGTGGCGTTGTGGCGCCATTGGCCGGGAGATGATCAAGACAGCCACGCCCTGGCTGCCGCCCATTTGCAGTGGCAAAAGGAATATGACTGGGATTTGCTCAAAGTGGGGCCGTCCAGCAGCTACTCCGTGGACGACTGGGGCGTGGAAACAGCCTGGGTGGGTCACATTGAGGGCACGCGGGACTATACGCGGCGGGCGGTACACCATCCCGAAGATTGGGAGAAACTCGCCCCGTTGGATCCCACGCAGGGCATGTTGGGCAAACAGCTTGAAGCGCTGCGGTTGGTGGGCGAACAGGTAGGGGAAGCGGTTCCTTTTATCGCTACCATCTTCTCCCCGCTGGCGCAGGCCAAGCATCTGGCCTCTGATCCGGTGATGTTCAGCCATATGCGCAGCCACCCTGAAGCGTTCAAAAAGGGACTGGAAACCATCACGGAAAGTACGCTGCGTTTTATTGAAGCCGCCAAAACAACCGGCGTCAGCGGCATTTTTTATGCCGTGCAGCACGCTCGTTACCCCTTATTGAACCGGGAGGAATTTGTGGAAAACGGCCGTTCCTACGATCTCCGTATCCTGGAAACAGTCAAGGATCTGTGGTGCAACATGGTTCACCTGCACAGCACGGACATCATGTTTGATCTCGTGGCTGACTACCCCGTGCAGTTTGTTAATTGGCATGACCGGGAGACAAGTCCGGCTCTGGCAGATGGTCTGGCCCACATTGCCGGGGCTGCCAGCGGCGGCGTTGATCATTGGACCCTGCACCAGGACAATCCGGAGCAGGCGCTGGCGGAAGCGCATGACGCCATCAGCCAGACCCGCGGCACGCGGCTACTTCTCGGCACAGGCTGTGTCATCATGGTCACAACACCCACCCGCAGCATTCGCGCCTTACGTGAATTGGTACTATCGGCGTCTTAATCTTTTTAGCGGATGTCGATATACTGAAAGGGAAAAATTCAGATAGTAAATTTATACTACCTGTAGGCAGCGTTTATGCTCCTTTGTTTCAAAAGAGATTTCATGAACGTGGCGCACCACCACAAACAAAAGGCGGGGATGAGGAGATTTGGAGATTTCCTCTAAATCTTAGTTCCTAATCCCTTAATCCCCGTTATTTTTGTGGAAGACCTTAGTAGTGGAGAAGAATGATGGGAAAATTGGTTTTGGTTGTCGATGACGAAGAGATGACCCGGCAAATGCTGGCGATGCTGTTAGGTCTGGGTGGTTTTGAGGCCGTAGAAGCCGAGAATGGCCTTGACGCTTTGGCGCAGGTGGCGAAACATCACCCGGATGCCATTATTTTGGATGTCATGATGCCGGAAATGGATGGCATTACCATGTGCAAAAAGCTGCGCGCCAACCCAAGCACCCACGCCATTCCGGTGATTATGCTCAGCGGGCGCACCCAAATTGGCGCAGAAGATGAAGGATTGGCGGCCGGCGCAAACGCTTATCTCCGAAAACCAATGGAACCGAAAGAATTGCTGGAAATTTTGAACGAGTTGGTAGTGGCGCATCCGGTATCGGTTCGTGTTTAGGGATACCGCGAAAATTTTACCGTTGCCTGAGCTTATCACAGGCAGCCGGGCTTCGACAGGACTTTGGCGTGAGCTCAGTCGAACGCTTAGCCCTCGAACAGGCTGTGCAGTTCCAAAAATTTTGGAGAATCATAATGGGTAAACTGGTACTGGTTGTCGATGACGAAGAGATGACTCGCCGCATACTTGCCACGCTTTTGAAGTTGGACGGGCATGAATGTGTGGAAGCGGAAGATGGGCTGGAGGCGCTGGAAAAGGCGGTGGCTCTTAATCCGGACGCCATTATTTTGGATGTCATGATGCCGGTGATGGATGGGATCACAGTGTGTAAAAAACTGAGAGCAGATCCGGCGACTGCCCACGTTCCCATTGTTATGTTAAGCGGCCGCGCCCAAATTAATGCGGAGGGCGAGGGCCTTGAAGCGGGCGCCAATGCCTACATGCGGAAACCAATTGAACCCAAGAAGATGTTGGAGATTCTGAAGGATTTGATGTCACGAAATTCATCTTCTGAACCCACCTGACACCACCTGAACTCTCATTTAATCACATAGTCTGATTCATTTCCTGGCGCACCTGAGCATCTGCTTCAGCGGCCAGGGCGTGGAGAACGGCCGTTTTCGCCGCCGGTGTGTCAATCTGGCGCAAAGCCCAGGCGGCGTGTCCGCGGATGAGCGGTTCAGGGTCTGCCAGCAGGGAGATGAGAGAAGAAACGGCCGTTTCACTACCCCAATTACCCGCCGCCACACACGCATTGCGCAGCAGCCGCCGCCGCTTGATACGCCGGATAGGGCTGTGGGCAAACCGTTTCTGAAACGCGGCTTCATCCAGCGCCAGAATGTCCAGCAGAGGGGGAGCAGCGGCGTCAAAAGATTGAAGATTGAAGAGTGAAGATTGAGGGGCATTTACCGACCAATCTTCACTCTTTAGTCTTGAATTTTTAGGATGAAAACCCGCTTCATGGGTAATTTGAGCGAAGCGGTTAAAGGGGCACACCTCCTGGCAGATGTCGCAGCCATAGATCCAGTTACTCATCAGCGGGCGCAGTTCAAGCGGAATCCACTCTTTTAGCTCAATGGTGAGGTAGGAGATACAGCGCCGGGCATCTAGCACATAGGGCTGGGGGAAGGCGTGGGTGGGGCAGGCGTCCAGACAACGGTGGCAGGAGCCGCAGGTGGGCATTGACGATTGATGATAGACGATTGACGATTGACGATTAACGGCGAGCGGCAGGGTGGTGAGGATTTCCCCGAGGAAGAAAAAGGAGCCGTGGCGCGGGTGGATGAGCATGGTATTTTTACCGGTGAACCCGATAACGGCCGTTTCCCCATGATCCCGTTCTAACACAGCGCCCGTATCCACGTAGACACGGCTGTGAACCGGTTGGCTCGTCTGGGTTTGCAGCCAGGCTGCCAGTTCTTCCAGACGCGGCGTCATCACTTCGTGGTAGTCCACTCCCCAGGCATAGTTTGAAATTCGTCCCCGGCTGGGATCTTGGGCGATGGCGGGCGGCAACTTCCCCAGAAAATAATTCAGTCCCAGACAAATAATCGTGCGCACGCCCGGCAGAATTACCTGCAAATCCTGCCGCCGGCTGACACGGTCGGGGCGGGCCAGGTACGCCATTTGCCCGTGATAGCCCTGCTTAATCCAGGCCAGATACGCATCCAGCCGCCGCGCCGGCTGCGCCGGGATCACGCTGAAAAAATTGAAACCCAATTCATGCGCTTTCTCTTCCAGACCCGCCGCTAACGCCTCATCCTTCATGCTTCATCCTCATCCTTTCCATTGTATCACGCCTCCATTTTTCATGTCCTTCTCATCTGGTGAATTGTGGTATAATCGCCGCGTCGGGTGATGCATAATAAAACCGGGACACGACAAACAGCTAGGAGAGAAACCTTCCATGAGTGAATCGCAATTATCCATTTCAGTTCATCCAGGACCTGTCGTTTATTCCATGCAGGTGTCTGGGCGTGTAGACAGCAGCAATGCCGGCGAGCTAGACGGCACGCTGCAACAGCTTATCAAAGATGGTCATGAAAAACTGGCGCTGCAATTAACCGACGTCACCTATATGAGCAGCGCTGGCTTACGGGCAATTGTTTCCGCCTTGCGCGAAGCAAAAAAGAAGCGGGGTGATGTGCGCATCGTGGCGCCGTCTGAACGGGTGGCTGAGGTCTTTTCGCTGGCTGGCCTGAATCCATTGTTTCAGGTATATGATGATATGGCAACGGCCGTTGCCAGCTTCGACTAACGGCCTTTTGGGGAAAACCACATAGATTCTGTTAGAGATTGGGGCGGAGATTAGAGGTTCACTCATCTCTAATCTCTGATTATACCTACTCTCTTTTTTACATGGGCATCAAGCACACCTTAACCATTCCAGGTTGGTACCACAACATCAAACAAATATGCGAGTTTGTGGCGTCTGGCGCTCGTGAATCCGGCCTGACCGAAGACGAAATATTTAAGTTAGAGCTGGCGTGTGATGAGGCATGTACCAATATCATCGAACATGCTTATGGTCATGAAGGCGCCGGCGAGATTACGACCAGTTGGGAAAACAAGGATGGAGCCTTCACCATTACCCTCCATGACAACGGCCGTTCCTTTGATCCTGATGATGTAGCTGTGCCTGCCGTTACCCAATTATCAGGAGACCCTGACCCCGTTGAATTGAAAGTGGGTGGTTTGGGCATTCATTTCATGCGTAATCTGATGGACGAGATTCGCTACCGTTTCGACAAAGAGCAGGGCAACACCCTGGTCATGGTGAAATATATCGGGCAGCTACCATGAATGAGCGATTAGACATCTGGCAGGAACAGTTACCCTATAACATCTGGTTGGTTGGCGTGCGCGGCCGACTGGACCAAAGCCTCACCCCACAACTCGACAGTACTCTGGGAAGATTGTTAGATAACGGCCGTTACCGCCTCGTCGTCAGCCTGAAAGAAGTCACCTACATCAACAGCGGTGGACTGCGCTGTCTGGTGAGCGCCTGGCGTAGAGCCAGAGGGAAAAATGGCGACGTCGTCCTGTTTGGCCTCAATGATCGCATTCTGGAAATCTTCACCATGGTCGGCTTCGATAAAGTCTTCCATATCTACAAAACAAGCATAGAAGCCCAAGCTGCTTTGCGGCAAACCGTAGAAAAATAACAATTCGATTGCAAACCTACATGTTCACCATGAATTGGCAGACGACAGGCGAAATGACCGGGCCATCTCTTATGTTTTTTGTTGTCGCCATCGCTATGACGGTGCTTATTCTCATCGCCATGCGGCGTTACCGGTCGCGCCGCGCTTTGATCCAGCGTGTGACAGAACTGGAAGCCCTCAGCGACGCCGGTTTGGCGATGGTAGCCGCCGAACTGGACCTCGTCAGCCTGTGCGCCCTCATTGCCCGCGAATGCGGGCAGGTGATCGACAACAGCACCTTTCAGATAGGGCTGTTTGACGAAAATTTTTATGAAATCCTCTTCTGGACGGTGGGGGGAGAGCCTCAGGAAACGCCCCGAACCTTTGATTTGAGTGAAGACAGCGGCATCATCGGTTGGGTGCGCCAAAGCCGCAGCCCGCTGTTGGTGCGCGATTTCCGCAAAGAGAGCGACAAACTCCCCGCCAAACCCCGGTACATCAGCGACTCGCCTCCGCGTTCCGCCATTTTCTTGCCGTTGGTCAGCGGCGAGTCGGTGATGGGCGCCATTACAGCCCAAAGCGCCCGCCCTTCCCATTTTTCAGAAGAAGATATGCGCCGTCTCATGATATTAGCCAACCAGGCGGCGGCGGCTATTACTAATGGGCGCATCTTTGAGCAGGAACGGCAGCGTTCGGCACAGTTGGAACTGGTGGGACGGATTGCTCAAAGTGTGTCGGGCATGGTGGATCTGCGGGAAATCTTTGAAATTGTGGTGGCGGAAGTACAAGGGGGATTTGATTTTCACCTGGTCAACGTTTTTGGCGTGGATGCGCAGACGGGCGAGGCTGTTTTACAGGCCAGCGGCGGGGGGGAAGCGCCGCCGGGCAGTATTCGTTTACAGCGAGGGCGGGGTTTGATTGGCAGCGCCCTGGGGCAGCGGGTGACCATTGTCGCCAACAATGTGGCGGATGATCCCCGTTACCTGGAATCGGCCAACGGCCAATATGCCATGCCCAGCACCCAGGCGGAGATCGCCATTCCCATGATTGCCGACGGCGAGGTCATTGGTGTATTAGACGTACACAGCCCGTACACGAACGCCTTTACGCATCATGAGAAAACGGTGCTGGAAGCGCTGGCGGCAGAAATTGCCGTGGCGATTGCTCGCGCCCGGCAGTTGGCATGGCAGCGGGAACAGGCGTGGCTCACGGCGGCGCAGCTTCAGGTGGCCGAGACCATTGGCCGCGGCGGTGAGTTGGATGACATTGTAACGGCCGTTACCCGCTTAACCCCCATGCTCTTGGGTCTGGATTTTTGCGCTATCCTGCTGTGGGACAAGGACAGAGAATGCTACAAAGGCGGCGAAGTGTATGGCGCGTCGCCGCGCTTTACCCGGCAGTTTCGTGATGTGCGCATGCAAATTGGGGAATGGGGCGCGTTAGACGCCGTACACGTGGGGCGTGAAGCCATTACCACCCATAAAGCGCCGCCCTGGGGCCGTTTCTTACCGGGTAAAAAGGATTTCACCGGCGATCTTGTGCTGCATCCCATTGACACTAAAAATGAAATCCTGGGCATTTTGATCATGGCGCCGCTGTCCCAGGCTGGACCGGAAACAGCGTTTTCCCGCCAGGCGGAACTGCTGCAAACCATTCTGGATCAGGCTGCCAGAGCCATTGAAAGCGCCTGTCTGCGTATCGCCCAGCAGGAAGAGGCATGGGTCAATGCGGCGCTGCTGCAAACGGCCGAAGCCGTCAACAGCCTGATAGACCTGAACGAAATCCTAGACACGATTGTCCGCCTGGTGCCCATGCTGGTTGGGGTGCAGTCGGCCATTGTCTTGATTCGGGACGAAGCGTATGAGATTTTCCGGCCTGGTCCCAGTTATGGCATCACGGAGATGGGGCGGGGGCTGCTCGGTTCGCTGGCGATTGAAGAGGCAGAGGTGATGAAAACGGGCAGCCAGTCGGCTGAATCGCCGCCGCCGCAGGGTGGTTATTATGCGTTTAAGCCGCCTGGCTGGCTGAGCAAGGTGATAAACGCGAAGCAGGCTTATTTTTTCCCGTTGAATGCCCGGGGTAAACTGGTGGGTGCGCTCATCGTGGGCACGATGCAAAAGGTGGAAGAGGGATTGTCGCTGCGCCGCATCAATATTTTGAATGGCATTGCCCATCAGGCGGCAACGGCCGTTGTCAATAACAATCTTTACAAGGAGGCTGCTGAGCGCGATAAATTCGAGCAGGAGTTGAACTTTGCCCGCAAAATTCAGGCCAGTTTCATTCCCAACGGCCAGCCGCCTATACCGCTGTGCAGTGTCGCCAGTTTTTGGGCGGCAGCCCGCCAGGTTAGCGGCGATTTTTACGATTTTATCAGCCTGCCCGATGAAAAATGGGGCATCGTCATTGCGGATGTGGCCGACAAAGGAGTGGCGGCGGCGCTGTTTATGGCCTTGAGCCGCACTATCATCCGAACTGTGGCCCTGAACCGGGCAGATCCGGCGGACGTGTTGATGCGCACCAATGAAATCTTGGACAACGATACCCAGTCGGACCTGTTTGTGACGGTGTTCTACGCCATTTGGGATGCGCAAACCCATATCCTGACGTATGCCAATGGGGGACATAACCCGCCGCTGCTGTTGGGGCACAACGGCCGTTCCGCCTTGTTGTCCGGAGAAGGCATGGCCCTGGGCGTTATTCCTCAAATCCATGTGGCGTGCAATGAAATACAGGTGGAGAGAGGCGACACCATCATTTTCTACACCGATGGCGTCACCGAAGCCATGAACGAAGACCTGGACGAATTTGGCGTCGAGCGCCTTCAACTCACGGCCCAATCCCACAAGCACAAAGACGCAGCCAGTATCATCAGCGCCATCACCACTGCTATTAACGACCACGCCGGGCAAACGCCCCAATTTGACGACATTACCCTGGTGGTCCTCAAAACCATCGCCTGAAAAATAAAGGTAACCACTAAGTCCGTTGCCTGAGCCTGTCGAAGGCAACACGTGCTTCGACAGGCTCAGCCCTCGAAAGGCTTAGTCGTCACAAGTAAAACAACTATGACTCCAGAAAAGATCGGCCGTTATCAAATTGATGGTGAAATTGGACGCGGCGGTATGGCCACAGTCTTCAAGGCATATGACCCGCGTTTTGAAAGACATGTAGCGGTGAAAGTGCTGCCCCGCGAGTTTATGCACGACCCTGAGTTCCGGGCGCGCTTTAACCGGGAAGCCAAAACCATCGCCGCCCTGGAACATCCGGCGATTGTGCCCGTGTACGATTACGGAGATGAGGAAGGACTGCTCTATCTGGTGATGCGCTACATGCCCGGCGGTTCCTTGTCTGACCGGCTGGAGCAAGGACCGCTTTCCATTGAGGAGTCGGCGGAAATTTTGCAGCGGCTGGGTTCTGCTCTGGATCGGGCACACAGTCAGGGCATCATCCACCGCGATTTGAAGCCCAGCAACGTGCTTTTCGACCAGTACGGCGACGCTTTTCTGGCGGATTTTGGCATTGTGCGCGTGGCTGGCTCCGATTCTAACCTGACTGCCAGCGGTAGCCTGGTGGGCACGCCCATGTACATGAGTCCGGAGCAGGTGTATGGCGATAAAGAGCTAGACGGCCGTTCTGACATTTACGCCCTGGGTATTATCCTCTTCCAGATGTTGACCGGTCACTTGCCTTACGAAGCCGACACCCCGGCCAAAATGATGATGAAACACATCCTGGATCCGGTGCCCGATATTTTGTCGGCGCGCCCTGATTTACCGCAGGGGGCTGAGGCGGTCGTCAGTAAAGCCCTGGCGAAAGAACGGGATGATCGCTTCGATACGGCCTCTGATTTTACAGCGGCGTTGTCCACCCTGACGCAAAAATCGCCCGGTTCCGCTGAAATTCGGGAGCAGTTGGCGACTATGCAGGCCGAAATAGCGCCTGCCGCCGTGGAATTGTCCAAAGCCAAGGCGGCTGCGGCGAAAACTGAGGCTGCGCCCATAGACAGTGAGCCGGCCGACCTGGCAGATGATGTATTGGCGGAAATGGCGTGGTCGTCTTCAGCCGGCGCCCTGCCGGAGAAAAAGACGCCTCACGCGAGCGGCTCCGGATCAATTTGGGCCTGGATTTTGGTGGGGGTACTGTTCGTTTCCTGCCTGGGCGCGTGTGGGGTGGCGGCTTTTTATGTCAGCCAGATGGAGGAGGTGGCGCAGTTTTCTCTTTTTGGGGAAACGGCCGTTTCCACCGAAACAGCCGCGCTGCCCACTCACACTTCTACCCCCGCTGCTTTCCCCCTGCTCGACCCGGCCGAAGCGGCTGCCGCCACGGAAGCCGCCAACCTGGAAGCC
>JAWOGU010000314.1:0-2971 GCA_046496595.1 Chloroflexota bacterium | reverse complement strand
TTTAACCACTTGCTTGCCCGTTATCTGGATGAACTGACCGCGGTTGATGCGGAGCTAAACGGCCGTTTAACCGCCGCCGATCAAGATCAGGTAGACATCAGCCGTCAACTGGCAGAACTGACCTACGCCGTTAACCGCCTGAACCAGCGGCTGGCAAACATTGAAGCGGCGCTCCACGCCAACTCCTCTGCTGCGGAGCCGCCCGCGTGAAAATCGCTTACTTCTCGCCGCTGCCGCCTGAGCGCACCGGCATCGCCGCCTACAGCGCCATGCTGCTGCCCGCTCTGGCGCGGTTGGCTGACCTCACCGTTTTCACGCATGAACCGGAAAAAGCGCCAGAAAGTCTGGCTGCGCAGTTCCTCATCCGGCCCATCTCCGAGTTTGCCGGAACGCTGGCTGCCGGTGCAGACATGTGCCTGTACCAGATGGGCAATAACAGCCAGTTCCACTATGACATTTACCAGATGATGCGCCGTTATCCGGGGGTGGTCACGCTCCACGACGTCAATCTGCACTCTTTTTATGGCGATTTATACGTCGTGCCGGGACGAACTGCCGCGTACTGCCGTGAAATGGCTTTTGACTACGGCGCGGAGGGTGTGGCTTATGCCCGGGGCAGTGTGCGCGGCTTACATCCTTACGGCGCGCAGGAATTCCCTCTGTTTGGCCGCGTGGTCAGAAGCAGCCTGGGCGTCGTCGTTCACAGTCAGTTCGCCGCCGCCCAAATCCGCGAACGCTATCCGCAAACGGCGCTGCGTGTAGTCCCCATTGTGCAGGAGGCCCCCCGGCCAGACCTTCAAATGACGGCTGACGCGGCCAAAAAACGCCTGGGCTATGCGCCGGAAACTGTTTTGCTGGCATCATTTGGCTACATTTCCGCCAACAAACGGCTTGACGTGATTTTACGCGCCTTTGCCCGGTTAAACGGCCGTTTCCCCCAACTGCGTCTTGTTTTGGTGGGTCAGGTGGTGGAGGGGTATAATCTCCAGTCCTTGTGTGACGAACTGAACCTGAACAATGACCTGGTGCGTCTGGTTGGTTATGCCGACGACGATACATTTGCCGCTTATCTGGCGGCCGCCGACGTGGGTCTGAATTTACGTTACCCTACTTTAGGCGAATCGTCGGCCACGCTGCTGCGCCTGCTGGCTCTGGGCAAACCGGTGCTGGTGTCGGCGGTGGATGCGTTTGTGGAGCTGCCGGAAATGGCCGTTGTCCACATCCCCATCGGCGCAGATGAGCAAGATCAGGTCGAAAGCCATCTCGCCGCCCTCATTGCCGACCCGTCTGCGCGGCAGGCTTTGGGCAGCCGGGCTGCCGAACTGGTCCGTGAGCAGCACATGCCTGAGATAGCCGCCGAACGTTATGTCGAGTTTGCGCGTGAGGTGCTGTCCGGTGGCTAACATTTTGCACGTCACCCATCGTTATTGGCCGGTGCAGGGCGGCTCCGAACAATTTGTGCGCCAGATTGCCCGGAGGCAGGCGAGGGAAGGGCATCAGGTGACCGTGGTGACCACCACCGCCGATGATTTTGCTTCTTTTTGGCAGCGTGAGGCGCGTTCTCTGCCAGCCGGAACTGAGCAGGATGGGGCGGTGACGGTAATTCGGATTCCAATCCGGTATTTGCCGGGAGGCGCGTGGTTTTTTGGCGGTGTGCGCCGGCTGCAACTGTTACTGCCGCCGCTGGCGGCTCGCCTGGGACGGTTTGCGCCGTATCTGCCGGAATTGGAGCAAACGCTGCGGAACCTGGGCGCAGACTGGCAGTCGATTTTTGCCTGGAATATCACTTTTGACGGCCTGACAACCGCGGCTTGCCAAATGGCGCAGCGCTGTGGCGCGCAGTTTTTAACCGTGCCCCTGCTGCATTTGGGTGAAGGGGCGCAGTCGCCGGTGCGCCGCTTTTATACGATGCCGCACCAATTGGCGCTTTTACAGCAGGCGGACCACATTTTTGTGTTAACGGCCGTTGAGCTGACCTATTTACAAACGCAAAACGTCTCCCCGGAAAAAATGACGGTGGTGGGCGCGGCCATCGATCCGACGGAACTGGCAGGCGGCGATGAGACGGCATTCCGGCAAAAGCATGGCTTAACAGGACCTATTGTCGCTGCTATTGGGCCGTTGACGCGAGATAAGGGCATGGTGGATTTGCTGGCGGCGGCGGAAGGGTTGTGGCAAAACGGCCGTTCCTTTGACCTGGTTTTGGCCGGGACTATGATGCCGGATTTTGCGGCGCGGCTGGAGAAGCTGCCGGACCCGTTCCGTCCCTTGTGCCACTGCTTAGGCCGCATCTCAGACCAGGAGAAGCGTGATTTGCTGGCGGCGATGACGCTGCTGGCCTTGCCTTCGCGCACGGATTCGTTTGGCCTTGTGCTGCTGGAGGCGTGGACTTACGGCAAGCCGGTGGTGGCAGCCCGGGCAGGTGGGTTGGCGGCGGTGGTAGATGATGGGGAGAACGGCCGTTTGGTCCCATTTGGCAACGTTCACGCTCTCTCAAACGCCATATCGGAAATCCTGGATCATGCGGAACTCGCCCATACCTGGGGCGAAAATGGGCGACAAAAAACGAGCGAGTACACCTGGGATTGGGTCTATGAAAATTTCAAAAAAGAAATGGCAGGCACAATTTTGCCTTCGGAGAAGACGCCTTGAACATATTTAGCGTGAGTGCGGATACCCAAGACGTAGAAATTATACTTGGCAGTGTCGGTGAAGCGCTGCGCCGGTGGGAAGCAGGCGATACGCCGCCCCTGGACCTGTCCATCATGCTGGGAGACGCCGGTAAACTTAACCAACAAGCCAGCCGCCTGAAAGGGCAGTGGAATATCAACAGTGGGGCTATCATCCAATCCACGCGCCCTGGCCTGGGGCCGTGGGTGATTCGCTTCCAACACCTTGTGCGCAAACTGACGTGGTGGTATCTGGAGCCGATTATCCATCAGGTGCGCGGTTTCCAGCGCAACACAGCTCT
>JAWOGU010000211.1:0-2965 GCA_046496595.1 Chloroflexota bacterium | reverse complement strand
GGAGCTTAAAAACCAGGGACGCACGGTATTTGTCACCACCCAATACGTCAGCGAAGCAGAGAATTGCGATCTGGTGGGAGTACAGAACAATGGGCAGCTTCTTCTGGTGGATACCCCGCAAGGGCTGCGCCAGCACGCTTACGGCGGCGATATGGTCGATTTCCGCACTACAGAGCCATTCGAGTTCAAGGTCGAGATTATGCTGCGCGCATTACCATTCGTGCGGGCCAAAACCTTCCGCACGGGTCCCGACAGTATGCGCATCATCGTAGACCGCGCCAGCACCGCCACCCCCGAACTGATGGGATGGGCGCAGCAGCAAAATATCCATGTGAAGGCGGTAGAAGAGTATACACCCTCCTTTGAAGATGTCTTTGTAGAGTTAGTGCGTCCGGAGGTGAGCCATGAGTAACTTTTTCCGGGGCATAATCCGGGCTTCCTCCTTCTTTCGCAAGGAAATTTTTGAAATTTTGCGCCAGCCCCGGCTGATCTTTACCCTGGTGCTGGGACCGTTCTTAATCCTGTTCATCTTCGGAATCGGCTACCGCAACCAGGCGCGCGCCTTGCACACGTTATTTGTGGCGCAGCCCAGCAGCACCCTCGCCCAGGAAATCCAACAAAACCAGGAATCTATGGGAGCGTGGCTGATTTATGCCGGGACCACCGGCGACCAGATAGAAGCGCTCGGCCAACTGAACCGGGGACAAGTTGACCTGGTCATTGTAGAGCCTGAGGACGCCTATAACACCATTAAAAACAACCAGCAAGCCATTTTCACGTTGTATCACCGCGAGATTGACCCGGCGCAGGTAAACTACGTCACCTACTTAGGACAGATCTACGTGAACGCCCTCAACCAGCGAGTATTGCGCTCCTTTGCCGTACAGGGACAGCAGGAGGCAGCCAATTTGCACAATAATCTACAGGAAGCTCACCAAAACGTTGCCGCCATGCGTCAGGCCGTGCAGAGCGGGGATGAAACGCTGGCACAACAAAAACAGCAAGATTTGAGTAGCAACGTGGATGCTATTTCCCTGGCGGTTGGCGTTAGTTTGGGTTTGTTGGACGGTGTGCAGCAAACACAGGGGATTAATACGGACCCAGTGCAGGGCACGCTTGAGGGCACGCTTGAGAGCACGCTTGCCGATCTACGCCAAAACACGAATCAGCTTAACAACAGCAGTTCAGCCGACCCGACCGAGCGGCTGGCGCGCCTCGATAAGGTAGACCAGGACATCACTGACCTGGATGACCGGTTGGCCGAGTTTCAGAGCATTGACCCGGCCATCATGGTCAACCCTTTCCAGAGCGAGACGAAAAGCCTGGCCCCCGTCCAGCTTTCTATTTCGGATTTCTTCGCGCCAGCAGTGCTGGCGCTCTTACTCCAACATCTGGCCGTCACGTTCGCTGCTCTATCTATCGTTCGCGAGCGCCACGTGGGGACTATGGAACTCTTCCGTGTTTCACCGTTATCGGCGGCGGAAGCGCTCTTCGGCAAATACATCAGCTATATGGTGTTCGGCGGCGTGATCGCGGCATTCCTGGCGGCGCTGTTGGCGTTTGTCCTGCACGTGCCTATGCTAGGGAACTGGTGGTATTTCGCCCTGGTCATCGCCGCTGTACTGTTTACCTCCCTGGGGATCGGCTTTGCTATCTCCATCGTTTCGCAAACCGACAGCCAGGCCGTGCAATACAGCATGATTATCCTGCTGGCCAGCGTTTTTTTCAGTGGATTCATTATGAGCCTGGACATGCTTTTGCCAGCAGTGCGTGTCATCTCCTGGCTGCTGCCCACGACCTATGGCACGCTTCTGTTGCGGGATATCGCCCTGCGGGGGACGGCTCCGAACTGGGTACTGCTTGGTGGTCTGGCTGCCATCGGCCTGGTCTTGATGCTGATATCCTGGTGGCTAATGCGCCGTCTGATTTCATCTTCACAATGACAGAAAAGCAGACCAGTGTGAGTTGAACGCCAGCGCGCTAAACTGCCCGGCACGCTGTGCATCACCGGGAGGCAGATTAATGTAAAGGATTCAGGAGGTTACACGATGAAATTCAAGGTTTTGACGTTTTTGCTCATCTTGTCCGTGCTGTTTGTCACGGCGGGTACAGGGCCGCCTGCCGTCACGGCCAGCCCCGGCGCAGAGGCTCCCGATTTAGGGACGGCGGCGAGCTTTGTGGGCCTGGCCGGCTCAACGTTCACCAATACCGGCTCAGGCGTTTATTATGGGAATGTAGGGGTCTATCCGGGCACCGCAGTCATCGGCTTCCCGCCCGGTGAGGTCAGGGACGGCGCGATATACGGCGGTGGCGCGGTTCCAATGCAGGCGCAGATTGATGCTGCCACTGCGTACAATGCGCTCGCCCTCCAGTCTTGCGATACCAATTTAACGGATCAGAATTTGGGCGGCCAGACGCTCCAGCCCGGCGTCTATTGTTTCGATACATCCGCGCAGTTAACGGGCGACCTTGTCCTGGATGCCCTGGGCGATGCCAATGCCGTCTGGGTGTTCAAAATCGGGAGCACGCTCACGACTGCCTCTGGCGCGACTGTTGGCCTGATCAATGGTGGGCAGGCGCTCAATGTGTTCTGGCAAGTGGGCAGTTCTGCAACACTCGGTACTACCACACTGTTCAGTGGGAATATCCTCGCGTATCAAAGCATCACCCTGGATACCGGCGCGGGGCTGGTCGGCAGAGCCTTGGCGCTCAATGGCGCAGTGACAATGGATACCAACGGTTCGCCCCCCATCACCAACGCGCCGACTTACACGTTGACGGTCAACATCGTAGGCCAGGGCAACGTAACAGCCGAACCACCCGGCACCGTGATCCTGCCGCCCGGCACTATGCTCTTCCCCTATACCTTCATCTCCGGCACAGTGGTTACACTCGAGGCCGTACCGGCGGCGCTCTGGTACTTTGCCGGCTGGTCGGGCGATCTGGGCGGCAGTGCTAACCCAGA
>JAWOGU010000163.1:0-6353 GCA_046496595.1 Chloroflexota bacterium | reverse complement strand
AGTAATCTTTGATGCTCCTTTTTACTCTAGGTTTTTCTACCGGTCAAAATTCACAACTATCGAGTTTTTTAGTAAACATACAGCGCTGCCGAGGGCTGAGCCTGTCGAAGCCCGGTTCCCTTCGACAGGCTCAGGGAACCTACCTGTATAGTTATTTTTTTAAATACCTGCACTTTTTTGCTCAGCCAGAGCATGGAAAGCATACACCAGCATCCCGGCATTCCAGGTAAGCGGCGCCTCCGACGTATACCACAAGGTAGAAAGATGCCTGCCGTCCCGTCCATATACTTCATGAACCACGCCATCCCGCACAATAGCGGCGGAAGCCCGCTGTAAAAGCAGTTCAGCCTCTTCTATGCGCCCGCTGCGGGCCAGGGCAATGATGTGCCAGGCGCCTAACCACAACCAGGCTGCATGGGTATGATATTCAGAAATGCCGCCCAACCGATTTTCAATGGCGATTAGTTTTGGAGGGTAGGGGGCATGAGTTACCTGCGTGGGGAGCGGGTCGGCCATGCCGTAAGCCTCCATTTTATCTAGAATGGAATGAGCCTGAGCCTGGGAAGCCAGCCCCCAGGCCACTGCCATCGTATTGCCGCTGCTGCTCAAGATGTCATGATCCATACTGGTGACAAAGTACCCCAAATCGGACCGCCAGAAATGGCTTTGAATCGACTCTTTTATGCCGTCTGCTTTAGCCTGGAAGAAGGTCATGTCATCGTCTAGCTGCAAACGCGCAGCAGCCTGTGCCAGTTCGTGCAGCGCTTTCCAATAAAGCACATTGGTGTAAAGAATACGGCCGGTCCGCCCCACGCTGTCCGCCCAATCTGTAAACGCCGATTGATGCAGCAGTCCATCTTCGGCATGGGCATGGCCGCTTAACCAGGTGATGGCCTGCTTCATATTGGGCCAATAGAGGCTCAAAAAGGCGTCATCACCAGTATGGGCTGCATAGCGCAGGGCGGCAATGGTCAGGAGACAATTGCCATCCAGGGAAATGGTGTTGTGCGCGGTGATGTATTTGGCTTTGAGCGGACTATAAATGGGCTGTTCCCGGTCGAAAAAGGAATGGATAAAGCGGTCGAGGACAGCGGTTGAATGAATTTTTACGGGGAATTGGCCGGTGTCTTTTTGGAAACGGAAGAAAAGCTCCAATCCTTCTCGGGCGGCTTCGAGTTCGCCAACAGCCAGCAGGCCATAGCTGGCAAACCCAAAATCCCGCGCCCACGGTTCCCGAAAATTGCGGACCCCAGCGCAAAGAACAGTTACTTCCAGACCATCAGGCAGGCGCCGTTTTTCGATGCCGCCTCTGAGATTCGCCAGGGCAATCTGGTAAGCATAATCACTCATTAAATCGAGGGCGGGAGTCTCGAATAGAATACGAGGATCAAGCAGCCTGGGCTGTAAGAAAACACGGCGCAGGTATTTGCTCATGAACCATGCCCGATACAGCAGCATTGCCAACAAAGCTCCACCCAGAACTTGGGCTATGAGGATGCGTTTACGGATGGATCGCTGTGGGTAATCCATGTGTTATTGGGGCAACTTGTCTGCCGGAATATCTCGCAGGAGCGGGTTGGCGGCATCACGTGGTGAGACGATGGGGTTGTCTATGCCCCAGTCGATGTTGAGATCCGGATCATTCCAGGCGACGCCGTTTTCGTCGGCGCCGCCGTTGTAGTAGTTGTCTACGATGTAGGTGTGGGTGGCCGGGGTGAGGGCAGCAAAGCCGTGGGCAACGCCGCAGGGAATGAACAGGCCGATTTCATTGTTATCTCCCATTTCGACGGTCTGCGTACGTAGGCGAGTGGGGGAGTTGGGGCGAATGTCTGCCAGGGCCACGCGGATGGTCCCTTTGACCACGTACCAGTAGTCTACCTGATTGTGGTGATAGTGCAGTCCGCGCAGGACGCCAGCGGCTGAGTCGGAGCGATTGGTTTGGAAGATGTCCCAGGTGCGTTGGGGGAACCATTCTTTGCGAAAGGTTTCCATGAAACGGCCGCGCTCGTCGCCGAATGGGGTTAATTTTACGATGTAGACGCCTTTGATGGCGGTGGATTCTTCGATATGGGACATGGATTTCCTTTATTAGATGATCATTGCTGCTGCCGAATTTAGCATATTGTCAAAAATAGCCCGCAGATTGCGCAGATGATGGAGATTTTTGGCGCTTTCATCGTACCATTTCAAAAGCAGGGCGAACCAGTTTGTTCGCCCAGAGGTGGGCAGACACGTGGGTCTGCCCACTACCCCAGGTTATTGAGAAGATGCGTTTTTTTCGTTGATTACCTTTTTAGCAGGTTGCTGGCAAAGAACCACAGATTGGCCGGCCGTTCGGCCAACCGGCGCATAAAATAGGGATACCAGGCTGTGCCGTAGGGAATATAAATGCGTACCTGGCAGCCTTTGGCTGCGAGTTTTTCTTGCAGGTCGCGGCGAATGCCATAGAGCATTTGGAATTCAAATGCTTGCAGTGGAATCTGGTGAGCCTGAGCGTAATCAAGGGCAGCCTGGACCATGGCTTCGTCGTGAGTGGCGACAGCAAGGTGGAGACCTTGCCGCCGGGCATCATCGCTGAGCATCGTCTGCAATAATTTGACATAATTAGCGTCGGTGTCTGCTTTTTGGGGGAAGGCGTGGCTGGCGGGTTCAGCGTAGGCGCCCTTGCATAGACGCACCCAGGCGCCTTCGTTGATGAGCTGCCGGGCGTCTTCTTCTGTGCGGTAAAGGTAGGCTTGAATGACGATGCCCACGTTGTCAAAGGCGTAGTCGAAGCGGAGTTGACGGTAGAGGCGCAGGGTGATGTCGGTAACGGCCGTTTCCTCCATGTCAATGCGCACTTTTTTGTTCACCTGCCTGGCTTTTTCTAATAACTGGCGCATATTGTCCAGGGCGAGTTCCGGGTCTATACGCAGGCCAAGCTGCGTCAACTTCACCGAGACATAAGCGTCCAGGTCAGCCTGATCAATGGCTGCAATCAGCCTCAGAATCTCGTCGCGGGCAGCGTTGGCTTCTGCTTCCGTAGATACGCTTTCGCCCAGATAATCCAGGGCAGCCGACATGCCTTTGGCCTGGAGGGTTTGGGCGACAGCCAGGGCTTCGTCCCGGGTTTCACCGGCGACAAAACGGTGGGCGACTGCTCGCGCCGGCGGCATATCCGTCACCAAACGACGCGCCCAAACGGCCGTTGACAGATACAAAAGCAGCCTATGCAGCCAACGTTCGCCAAAGCGATACAAAAGCAAAGAAGTCACTAAAAAAAGGACCAGAAGCGGGGTTGCCAGGGAAAAGGTTTTTTTCTTTGACATGTCAATATTTTACCTGAAAACTGGAGGGGGAAACAGGAGGGAACCGGACGGTGGCGGCTCCAAATACCGCCACCGCCGGATTTAAATTATTGGCTGGTCTGTGCGCCCAGCAGTTGTTTTATAAACTCTTGATTTTGCGGGATAAACGTTATTTTCGCCTGGCTTTTCAAGATATTTTCTGTTTCGATAATCTCAAACATCCCTTGGGCCACTTCCGGATCGGCGCTGATTTTGTGCAAAACCTCACCCACAATTTGGGGACGCATGGCCTCAGCCTTGGCAAACTCCACAGCCGCTTTCCGCTCAGCCGAACTGGTGATAATGCTCACCCGGTTGGCGCCGTCTTGCCGGATTGCCGACGTGACCTGACGCAGCCGGTTGACCACCTTTTCCTCAATCTGCCGAATCATACCGGCATCCCGAAAATGAACTTTACGAATGTAAACAGAGCCTAAGCGGTAGCCCCACTCCTCAGATTTGGGAGACACCTCAGCCCGCACTGCCCGGCTCATGATATGGCGTGTTTCCAACATATCCTCCAGGGGCATATTGCTTAACGTGCGCACCGTGGCATTGCTCACATTGGCCGCCAGAGAGCCGCTGGGGTCCGTATTCTTAAACAAATAGGAAACCGGATCACTGACTTGCATTTCATACCAGATACCAATGCCCATCGGCGCGCCTTCTTCCGAGTTTACCGGCAGGCTGCGCAAATAGCGTTGGTCCAGGCGCATATCCAGGATGTGGCGCTGACCCAGCCAGCGTACAAAAAGTGCTTTTGGCCCCATCTTGAACCACAAAATTTGCAGCCCAGGATCATCCAAGACCGCTACGACTTTGCCAAACAAAAGATAGACATGGCACGTCCCTTCTTGCACAATGGCATAGACGCCTAACAAGCGTAATATGAAGCGGAAAATAGGCTCAGCTATCAGGAAAAAGAAAAAGGAAAAGAAGGCTATCGTGAACAAAGTGATTAAATTGGTCATCTTTCTTCCTCCAAGATAATTGCTTTGGCTTGTTTATAAAGATCTAAGCGGACATTTCGCAGATAAGCATTCAGCACTTCTGGTCCGTGCGCTTGCAGCATACTCAGTTGTTCTGCCAGGGAGAGAAGCGGTTCCACTTCAGCCTGTGCTTTTAGAGTTTCAATCTCGACAGCGCGTCTCGACTGGACAATGGTCTGGTCTGCTTCCGCTTTGGCCAGACTAATGTCAGAAATGACTTCGTTATGGGCGGTGTTGATGGCCGCCAGCGCAGATTCAACTTCTGTCGGCGGGTCAATACCGGTGATGAGGGATACATCCAGTTCAACGCCATAGCGGGCGGCGGCTGAGGCGCATTCCATCTCCATATAGTTGTTGATTTCGTTTAAATTCTTGCGTAAATCGTTGATGGAGATGCCGCCAAAGAGACCGACATCCATATCTTCTTCATCCTGGGTTTTTGTGACGGGGGATTCAAAACTGGCAATGCGCTGCCGCAGAATGGAGATGAAGTAGCCCATGACGTGGATGATGGGTGTTTTGACGCCAAACAGATAGGCATAAAGGTTAGACTCGGCGGGACGGAAACGGATTTGACCATTGAGGCCAATGTTGAGCTGATCTTTGGTAACGGCGTCCAGTTGGGTGCCGTTGTGGTTGGCGGAAGGCGTTTCCAGGTCCAGCGCCATATTCATGGTTTGGGTGGCTATAGACACTTTGTGTACTTTTTGCCAGGGCCAGCGAAAATAGGGTCCACCAGCCGGTATAATCTGGATGAGCGGATATTTGTACCGCTCTCTGTCTTTTTCATTGAGCGCCTCAGAAACAGGCGCATCCAGCGTAGTAGCCTCGCCCAGGCGGGGCGCCCGGCCAAAGCTGGTTTTGACGGCGCGTTCATTCTGGTCTACTGTGTAAAAACCAGAGAGTACATAGCGCAGGAAAAACCAGCCTAAAAAGCCGAGGATAATACCAGGGCAGGCTAATTGCAACATCGTCATATTTTTACCTCCTAAGATTTGTAATGCTGTTTGTTGATATAAAATCCAATGAATGTCCATGTTAACGGCCGTTAACAAAGTGACTCCATAGGTATGGACAAATTACCCGCCACCATGATAACGTATTTATGGAAACATAGAAATAGTTTTGGGCGGATCATGTCATGAAAGATTTCAGAATTTTGCAGTTAAATGGGGGGGTGGTGACACCGGGAGAGCCTGCTAATTTTTACTTACCGCAGGGGGTTGAGGGGTATGCGGATGCGCAGATAGATGACTATGGACAGGGAGCGGGGTTTTGTTGGAAACGGGGCGTTTCGATGCAGTTACATGCTCGTTTTTCTCATGCCAGCGGAATTTTACAGGGCACAGCCGGTTTTGGTTTTTGGAATGCGCCCTTTGCGGACCCGACGGTACGGCGGCTGGCGCTGCCGCAGGCAGTCTGGTTTTTTTACGCCTCACCGCCTTCAGACCTGCCGCTGCGGGTGCAGGGAGCGGGCCAGGGCTGGTTCGCTTCAACGATAGACGCCGGCGCGAGAACGGCCGTTTCCCTCATCCCATTGGCGCCTGTTTTTATGCTGCTCAGCCGGTCTCGCCGGTTTCGGCTCCGCTTTTGGCCGATGGTGCGGCGGCGGCTGGGCATTAGCTTCCAGCCGCTGCCAACGCCGCTGACGGAATGGCACGGCTACCGGCTGGACTGGCTGGCGACAGGCTGCCGCTTTTACGTGGATGGTGAATTAGTGCTGGCGACCCCATTCTCGCCGCGTGGACCGCTAGGGTTTGTCTGCTGGCTGGATAATCAAACAATGACGCTGACGGTAAACGGCCGTTTTCATTGGGGAACCCTGGCTGTTCCAGAGGCGCAGTGGCTAGAAGTGGCGGATTTAAGCCTGAATGAGATGTGAATAATTTTGACATGCAAAAACGGCCGTGTTATACTCCCGACCCTTGTGAAACAAGACCTCTCCGAGGATGGAGGGATGGCCGAGTGGACGATGGCGATGGTCTTGAAAACCATTGTGGGCTTACGCTCACCGAGGGTTCGAATCCCTCTCCCTCCG
>JAWOGU010000114.1:0-2890 GCA_046496595.1 Chloroflexota bacterium | reverse complement strand
AGCGAACCGGCGATGCCCCATTGAAAGCCAAATTCCCGCCACACCGCCACGCTTTGCTCACACAACTGCCGCGCCTGGGCGTATTGGCCCGACTGCGAGTAAATGTTGCCCAGGTTGTTGGCTAACGCCGCTACGCCCCAGCGATCCCCGATTTCGCGGCAGATTGCCAGTCCCTGCCGGTACCAGGACTCCGCCTGTTGGTAGCTGCCGGAATCTGCGGCGATGTTGCCCAGGTTTTTATACGTCATGGCAATGCCCTGGCGGTCATCCAATTCCTGAAAAATGGCGAGGCTCTGGCGGCACAATTTTTCGGCTTTGTCATAACTGCCCAGCCGCCAGCTCATGTTGCCTAACTCGTTGAGGCGGCGGGCTTTGTTGTGCAGGTCGCCAATGTGTTCGCAGATTTCCAGCCCTTCCAGGTAGAACTGCTGCGCCCGGGCATAGTCGCCGCGGTCGGCGGCGACGTGACCCAGGGTAGCGAGGGCGCTGGCCATGCCGGCGGGATGGGTGATTTCGCGGCACAGTGCCAGGCTTTCCTGGCAAGATTGTTCCGACTGGGCATAGGCGCCCTGCCGGTATGTAATTCTGCCCAGCAGATTGAGCAGAAAGACCGTTTCTGGGTGCATTTGCCGTTGGCGGAAGATGGGCAGGCTTTCTTCAATGAGCAGGCGCGCCCGCTGGTAAAGACCCAGCCGGTAGGAGAACTGGCCTTCGCGGGCCAGCATTTTGCCCCAGAGTACGTCGTCAACAGCCTGTACATTTTGGTCTCGTAAGCGGCGCAGGTGGACAACGGCCGTTTTGAATAACTCGTTGCCTTCTTGCAGCCAGCCGCGCGTGTCATAAAAATGGAAGAGGGTATCAAAGATGTCTTGAATGGCGCTCATGTCCTGCCGGTTCAGCGCCCAATGCCAGGCGGCGCGCACATTATCAATTTCCTGGGCAATTTCGCTGAGCAGGGCTGCCTGGTACGGTTGTTTTTGCTGCGGATTCCGGTCATGCATGAACCGGGCAAAGTAGTGGGCGTGGTGGTCGGCGGCCTGCACGTAGGCTTCCGAATATAAATCACCGTGGATTTCCAGGCGGGCGTCTTGATTGAGTTTTTCGACGACAAATTGGCGCAGCAGTTCGTGCATTTCATAGTGGGAAACGGCCGTTTCTCCGCCCATCACATTGCCTTGCAAAAACGATTTATCCACCAACTGAGCCAGGGTAAATAGGGACGCAGCGGAAACGGCCGTGGCGGCTTCCCGGCTGAACCCGCCCTGAAACACCGCCAGACGGCGCAGCGCCTCCTGCTCTGCCGGCGGCAGCAGTCCCCAGGAATAAGCAAACACAGCTTGCAGCGAGCGGTGGCGCGGCGGCATATCGCGCCAGTTGGTGGACAGGAATTCGTAACTGCGGGTAATTTCCTGGGCAATTTCGGCGCAGGTGAGCAGCCTTACCCAGCCAGCCGCCAGTTCAATGGCTAACGGAAAGCCATGCACCAGGCGGCAAATCTCAATGACCATTGGCTTATCCGCTGCTGTCAGGCTGAAATCTGCCCGGACGCGCTGCGCGCTTTGCACAAACAACTGTACGGCGCTGTAAGCTTCCATATCCCAGGTTTGTGCCTCTGCCCACATGCCCGGTTTGGGCCGCTGCGGAAAAGTCAGGCCGCCCACGTCGAAGGCCCATTCGCCATGCAGGTTGAGCCGTTCGCGGGATGTGAGCAGAATTTGTATCTGCGGCGCGGCATGGATAATGTCGGCGATTAACGGCGCTTCCATCATTAAATGCTCAAAATTGTCCAGGATCAGCAGTATTTTTTTGTCGCGCAAATGGGTAATGAGCTGGGTTTTTTGGGGAATCTCGTCCAGGAAGGATATGTTGATGGCGTTGGCAATGGTGGAAAGTAAAAATTCCGGGGAATTCAGGGCTGCCAGCGGCACAAAATAAACGCCGTCCGGGAAATGGGCGGCCAGCGCCCCAGCGGCTTGCAGCGCCAACCTGGTTTTGCCGACGCCGCCCGGACCGACCAGCGTTAAGAGGCGGCAGTTGGGATCATCTATTTGAGCTGTGATGGCGGCCATTTCCTTTTGGCGGCCAATAAAGGGCGTGGGTTGGAGAGGGAGATTGAGGATGAACGGGGGGGAGGGGGAAACGGCCGTTTCCCCGCCATAAACTCGCTGCGCCGGAAACAACCGGTCCAAAAATGGGGCGGGATCCGGGTGCTGGGCGCTGGCTAAAAAGGCTTCGGCCCACGTCCTGGACATGGCGCCCCGGTTGACAATCAATGTGGTCAGGGCTTCAATATCGGCTGTTTTGGTGGGTACATAACCTTTGCGCCAATACTCAATCGACGAGCCGCCTTTTTTGCCCAGGGCATACCCCAATTCATCTTGAACTGCCTGTACACTTTTAGATTCGCGGTGCCGAATCTGATAGACAGGTTCCGTTAAAAGTCGAGCAAAAGATTCGGCGAAGGCTTTCGCCATGTTCAAGAACCTCCACTCCGAAAATTCGGAGTAAATTCGGACTATTATTCTACAACCTCGGAGTTGGAACGTAATAGTATATGATGTACCCACCTGGGGCAATACAGATTGCCTGCCGATCACACCTGAGAAGTCAATCAGGGAGCCGAATTTCAGCGAAGACCTGCGTTCAGCGGGTTGGACCCCATCATTGTTTTATCTTAATTGGAGGATGTGAAAGAGATATGTTTAAGTCAATTGTTGTTCGCATGATTGTGATTGGCGCTGTTCTAGGCGCAGGCGTCTGGCTTTTGTTTCAAGCTGGCGGCCTGACCCCGGAAACGGCCGTTCGCCAGGAAGCCGTGCAGTTAGCGTTAGCCCCCGGACGTCAGGGGAGCGGCGTCAGTGTCCCGCTGCCGGACGCCAATGATCCTGTC
>JAWOGU010000042.1:0-2575 GCA_046496595.1 Chloroflexota bacterium | reverse complement strand
CGCTAGAGGCAGGCCGTTGACGACCCAGGGTTCGATGGCGTCCACCATCCCGACGAAAATAATCTCCAACAGGTAATCTTCGTCCAACAGTTCAATACGGTCGGCCAGCCAGGAGCCATCGGGCAAAATGCGGCCGGAGACCCGCACCAGATCACCCACTGCTGTCCTGTCGTCGATGAGGGTCTGATCGCTGACGGCAAAAACGATACCGGCAACCTGCCAGGGCGCCATGTTTTGCACCAGGCCAGAAAGGGTGAAGGCGGCGGTTCCCGGTTCTACCAGAGTAATGGAAGCCGCCAGCCAGGTCTGGTCCGCCAGAACCACACCCTGTACGCTGACGATATCGCCGGGCTGAATGTTGGGGGAAACGGCCGTTTCCCCATCCACGGTAATCACCACGCCGGAAATCTGCCAGGTCTCGCTGCCGATTTGCTGCACCACGCCGGTAAAGGCAAACGGGTAGCCTTCTTCCGCGGGCAGGCGGTCAATTTGCGTGGCGACAAGGTCGCCGTCCGGCTCAATCATGCCAGAGACGCGCACCTTGTCATTCAGGGCAATGTTGTCGCCAATCTGCGTATCTGGCGTGATGGCAATAGTTTGACCGGCAATAGTCCAGGCATTGGCATTCATTTCGGTGACAACGCCGGTCAGGATAAACTGGTTGACCGGAGAGCGCCGCAGCAGTTCAATGCGGTTCGCCACGTTTTGTCCATCCGCCGTCAGGTAGCCGCTGACGAAGACGATGTCCCCGATTTGGGGCGCGCCGGCGATGATCGTGACTTCGTTTACCACAAACGCCTGCCCGGCGATGATCCAGGTATCGCCTGTGGCGCTCAGTTCACCCTGCCCCGTGATGGCAAAGGCGGGGACGGCAGGCGGTTCATTGGCGGGCACGGTGGTCAGTTTACCCGCCGACACGGACACGGTTTGCCCGCTGCCGCTGACATCTACCAGCCCTTCAGTAACGGCAATGCGGGAAAACTGCTCCGGCGAGACTGTGACCTGGAATTTGGTGCCGCGGGCTACCCCGGCGCCGTCGGGCGTCACGACTTCATACCGGGAGCCGCCGTCGCCGCGGAACTGCACGGCATGGCTGCTTTCTCCCTGCCATTGGTTAAGCACCACAGTGCGGAAGCCGTCTTCGAGCCGTTGGGCGTCGAGTTGGGCAATGGTCAGTCCCGATTCCGGGCCAATCTGAGCCACGCTGTTGTCGTAGAAGGTGAGTTTGGCGCTGGAGAGGGCGCCGGTGCGAATCTGGGTTCCGGCTGCCAGAGCGCCCATGCCGCTGACGGTCTGCCAGGAACCATCTGCTTCCTGGATTTCGACGAAGCCTTGAATGTCGGTCAGAGATGCCAGGTTGGGAGCGGTGGACAAAGCTGTTGAGAGGATGGGCAAGAAAGTGGTGTTAGGCGGATTAGGGGCGGCTTCCGGTACTGCGGCGATTTCGCCCAGTTCTCCGGCAGTGGTGTCCTGGTTGGCGGGCAGGGTGGGAACGGCCGTTTCTTTGTTAATATCTTGCGCCAATTCACCATCAGGAGGTGGCCGGTTGCCCCACAAAACCAGGGCAATGATAATGACAGCGCCAAAGGCCAAAGCCCCCGCCAGGCGGGGAGGTGAAGCGAAAAAGCTGGCAAGGAACGCCAAAAATCCGGCCTGTTCGGCTTTTGATGCCGGGGCAGGCAGAGAACCAGCCAGCACGGCGGCGCGCTGCGCAGCTACGTTGGCTGCGGCGGGCGCTTCGATGCTGCGCAGTTCCGCCGCCAGTTGCAGCAGCGCTGCTTCTTCGGGCGGCAGCCCGGACAGGCAGGCAGTCAGGGCTGCGCCGTTTTCTAATTGTTCTAGTCGTTCTTGTAGTAAATCGTCTGGTTGGCTCATGGGTTATGACTCTTTTAGGGCAACTCGGAGCGCTTGCAGGCCTCGATGTTGCAATGATTTGGCGGCGGCTAAGGACAATTCGAGCGACTCGGCTGTTTCTTGCAAGGACATGCCCGCCAGAAAGCGCAGTTCCACGACTTCTCGTTGTCTGGCGTCTATCCGCGCCAGGGCGGTTTGCACGTTGTGCAGGGTGATGTTTTTCTCGGCAATGGTATCAGGCGTTTGGTCATGCGTTGTCATCATCATAATGTTTTCCAGGGGAACGGCCGTTTTGCCTTTCTGGGCGCGGTATTCGTCCGTTACCAGATTGCGGGCAATGCGGTAGAGCCAGGCCCGAAAGGGATATTGGCCGATCTGGTAGGACGGCAGGGCCGCCACCATGCGGGTAAAAATATCTCCCGTGAGATCTTCGGCCACCTGCTGGTTGCCTACCCGTGACCACACAAAACGAAAAATGTGCGGCTGGTGCCTGTCGTATAAAGCGCCGATGGCGGCGGTGCTGCCATTGTGGGCGCGTTGGATGAGTTCGTTATCTTCTTGTGAATCGAGCACTGGTATCCGGGATCCTTTATGGTTTGCTTTGATTCTATGGGAGTAAACGGGAAATAGGTAAAAAGGATTCGAAATGGTGGGATTGATGGCTTTGCAAAGTAACTGCGGCTACGGGCAGGTGGCTCAAAGCCTGGGGCAGATGGCTCAA
>JAWOGU010000574.1:0-7807 GCA_046496595.1 Chloroflexota bacterium | reverse complement strand
GTATGGTGGGGGCCGAGAACGGCCGTTACCAGTTCCACCAGTTCTTCGCGCCACTGCGCCTGCTCCCCCGCCCAGTAGAGGACATGGGCCAGGAAGGGGGTGGGCGCGCGGTCCAGACCAAGCTCGTCGTGATCGGTTTGACCCCAGAGCATGACATGGGGGTTTAACTTCTCCTGGCCGAAGTTGAGGCGCAGGGTAGGCGGGCAACGGCCGTTTCCACCGCCGTGCATATTTCCTGAGCCGAGCCACCCGCCGCCGACTGCACGGCTGTTTGCAACCGTTCCCGCCCCCAAAACGGTCAATATGGGGCAAATAAACGTGATTAAGGCCATGGAAAAACAAAATAGAACACCGCATCGCTGGCTTTCATTCGAAATGTAGCCTTTTACCCCCTAAAACGGTCACTTTTCATTTTTATCTGGCACTTGGTAACTGCTCCGCTCGTTTTAGGCCTAATCTAATTCGCCAACAACATCTATCCCGCAGGCACCCTTAATCGCCATATATCCCCCAACTAGGGGATTTAATTACTATCTGACTGGCCGATGCAACCACGAAGTATTTAGATATATGATTTAGCTTAAACTTAATACGATTTACCAAACGTTTGCAAAACTGCATCCCAAAATAAATTGGACTTTTGACATAATGCTTACCATAAACCACTATTTTTCAAAATGTTACTCGACTATCAGTTCGTTTTCAAGACAAGTTAATTCACTTAAATATTTGGTATAAAAACACTCAGTCGAGTAGAAATTCCCACAAATTGCTTTTATGTCAACAAAATTGTCAAAAGTCCAGCTGGCGGCTGCTACAAAGTGGGGAGCGTAGAAATCGTAAAAAGGTTTCATACGGCTTGCATCCAGATAAAACGGCTGTTTTGTCCGATACTTATTTTCGTAAGCTGTAAACGGAACACGGAAGACGGAACACCAGACTCAGGAGCAGGAAAATGTCATTACAACCATTCAGCGGAAAAGTAATCGAAAAGCAAGAAACGGGGAACCGGCTAACGGCCGTTGCCATCTTCATCGGTTTGCTAATGGGCGGGCTGTTCAACGGGGTCGGGAGCGGGCTGCCCTGGCTGGCTTCGTTGGCCGTCTGGTCGCTCGGCTTAGCCATTGGCCTAATTGGCGTGGCGTTGGTCACTGGATACCGCACCGGCGAGACCCCCTGGGGCATGGCCTTAGTCGGGCAGGCCATCGGCGTGTCGGCCGTCGGCCTGATTTTTGTTACGACTTTTTAATATGGGTATCTCTCATTTTCGTCCGTGAAATAGGCCTAAAGGTAACGAAGCTGCTACCAAGGGCAAGATCGGAGCGAAGGGGGAATGAATGCTTCTACCTTCGCCCCATATCAACTCAAAAAGCCCACACCCTGCTGTCCCTTTCTCTCGTCCATAAGCCCGGAGTATATATAGCAGCATCCCCCAAAAACGCCGTTGCAGCTGTGTTAGGGTTTGGTTACAAATCGACACAGTTCCGGAAATGCGTTCATAGGAGGTTATTAATGAACCGTCAAACATCCAAAATCACGTTCGTCAAATTCCCGGATCGACGTCTTCGGCGGTTCTTTTGGCTCCTCCCTTTCCTTTGGCTGGCGCTCTTTGCCGTTCCCACCCACGCCCAAGACGGACCTCAGGCAACGCCAACGGCCGTTCCCGGTGAATCGCCCATCGAAGCGCCGGAGCGGGTAGATGTGCAGCCGGTTGCCCGTGACGAAGAAATAAGTGAACGGCTCCAAAACATCCTCGAATCCACAGGTTGGTTCACCTCTCCCAACGTAACAGTACAAAACGGGGTCGTCTTTTTAACAGGCCAGACTGAGTCCGAGGAATTCAAAAAGTGGGCTGGTGATTTGGCCCGCAATACCCAGGACGTGGCCGCCGTTGTGAACCAGATCTCCCTCTTGGAACCCTCAATCTGGGATTTTGAGCCAGCATTGGCCGGATTGCGCGCGCAGGGGCGCAGCATCGTGCGCGTTCTGCCCCTGATTCTCTTCAGCCTGTTCGTCCTGCTCATCGCCGCCCTTTTCGCCAAGTTAGCCATTTCCCTGTCTCGCCGTCTCCTGCATCGCCGGCTCCCCAACAACCTGTTGGTCAACGTCATTGCCCGGGGTGTCGGTTTGGGCGTGTTTCTGCTGGGCCTCTACATCGTCTTTCAGATAGCAGGATTAACCCGTATTGCCCTCACCGTGATCGGTGGCACAGGACTGCTGGGCCTGGTTCTGGGTATTGCTTTCCGTGACATCACCGAAAACTTTCTCTCCAGCATTTTCCTCAGCACGCAAAACCCCTTCCACACGGGCGATCTGGTGGATATTGATGGCACAATGGGCTTCGTACAGCTTTTGACCACCCGCGCCACAATCATGATGACTCTGGATGGCAATCATGTCCAAATTCCCAACGCCACGGTTTACAAAAGCAAAATCTTCAACTACACCAGCAATCCCAACCGCCGTGTAGGATTTATAGTGGGCATTGGCTATGAAGATCAGATTACGACGGCTCAAGATCTGGTGATGCAGGTGTTGGCGGAACATCCGGCAGTCTTAAAGGAGCCGGAACCGTTGGTTTTGGTGGAAAATCTGGGTAGCGCCACTGTTAATTTGCAAATTTATTTCTGGGTAGACGGCAATCGGCACAGTTGGCAGAAAGTGAGGTCGTCGGTGATTCGCTTGGTGAAGCGGGCTTTTCAGAATGCCCACATCTCCATGCCAGACGAATCGCGGGAACTGCTCTTTCCCAACGGGATAACTGTGCGCTTGATTGAGGCAGGGGATGCCAATGTCGGGGCCGAGGACAAAGCCCAACAAGAACCGGAAACCTTCTCGACAGGAGCTGAAGGGGGTTTACGCAGTGAGGCCGGTGAAATTGAGCGGCAGGCGCGCCATTCCCGCACCCCTGAAGAGGGAGAAAATCTACTGGATGCGACAGCATGAACGGATCGCCCTCAACCCGGCCCGGACAATTTTGCCTGATAACCTGGACCTTTGGCCCAGGCTGGGATGGCGTTTGACCGCTTTGCACTCCCATGCCTTGAATCTCCGCTGCCGCAAGAAGCTGCTAAAGAATGCGCACAGATTTTGGTAAGAGAGTGTCTTGTTCTGGCCCGGCGTCCTCGCCAAGCCAAACCCCGCTCGCCTAACGTTTGCTCTCAGCGGCCGCCCGCTTACGGGTGGTCCGCTGAAGCGATTTGTTGAGCGCCGTTAGTATGTTATTTCTCCAGAATTACCAGCGCGATTCCACCGAGAATAGCTACGGACGCCAATACTAAGCGCAGGGTTATGGGTTCGCCCAGAATAACGACGCCACCCGCAGCCGCAATGACTGGCACACTGAGTTGCACCGTCGCAGCATTGGTGGCTTTCAGCGCAGGCAATACCGTGTACCAAATGGCGTAACCCATTCCGGAAGTTAGCGCGCCCGATGCAACTGCGTACCAGAATCCAGCAGTATCCACCGTTAAACCGTTCAACACTGTCATGCACAATGCAACTGCGATTGGAACGGCACGCAGGAAATTCCCCGCCGTTACCCTCGTGGGATCACCCGCACCTTTTCCGCGCAAGGAATAGATTCCCCAGGCAACCCCGGCGCCCAACATCAATGCGGAACCATACAGTGGCGGCGCTGAGAGTCCCGGCAGCAATAGGCCAACCAGCCCTCCGAGAGCGAGTACAAGACCGATGAGCTGCCATTTCAGCAGACGTTCTCCCGCCCAAACGCCATAACCGATCATTGTCGCCTGGACAGCGCCAAAGAGCAGCAGCGCACCGGTTGCCGCGGGCAAGCTCACATAGGCAAAAGAAAATCCGGCGGCATAAGCAAACAATGCAAATGCCGATAGCCAGTTGCCCCCGCCGGCATATGTGCCGCGTCTCATTTGCACGACCAGCCAAAGCATCACTGCACCGGAGACCAATCGAATTGTAGTGAAGCTGGCTGCATCGATGCTGGTATGTTTGAGAGCGACCCGGCAGAGCAGTGAATTACCTGCAAAAGCAACCATAGCAAGTGATGTCAGGGTAATGATGCGTGCATATGGCATTGAAAGGCTTCCTACTTTAAGTTGAGTATACAAAATCATGTTGAAACGATTCAGGTGGAAAGACTTTCCAAGAAGTCTTTGACAGTTCTTTGGAACTCGTGAGGCTGGTCCATATTGGGCAGGTGCGCAGCGTCTTCGATTATTACTTTTCTTGCGGTCTGTGTCTTCTCTGTCATATAGTCGGCAGCAGCAAGTATGTAAGCTGTGTCACAAGCACCAACAATAATCAGAACGGGTATGTTCAGGTCTCCCAGACGATCAAATGCTGGAGTCTGTGTGTTAGGCTGGCGTTTTCCGAGTTGTTTAACCTCATGGGATAGCGCCAGGCGATTCATTTGATATAACAATTTTCGCATTGCTGGATTGACCTGTTCTGACGTTCGATCCGTGCCATCGAACCAGATTTGCGTTTCGATTTCAGCCACCAAATCCAAATTACCAGCTTCGAACGCCTTCTCAGCATCAGCAAATTTAGTAGGGGTTGCAACATTCAATTCCAATCCACTCGGACCCGCATCGACCATAATTAATGCCTTGGCTCTAGATGGATACGTCAATGCAAAATCCATTGCCAAACCACCCCCCATTGAACACCCCAGCATGACAAGGGGTTCATGGATTTTTAAGACCTCGAGTAGGGAAACTAAATCACTCATGTGGCTATATTCGCCATCCACGGGTTCACTTTTCCCATAGCCGCGCATATCATATCGAATGACTTGATAACTCTGGGCAAAATTTGTGAATTCGTTATTCCACTGACGGCTATCAGCCACTCCGGCATGGATCATTACCAAAGGTAGCCCCTTGCCAGCAACTTCGTAATAAATTTTTGCGTTGTCGATATTGGCAAAACCAGATTTGATTTCGGGTGTTAACATATCTCTCCTCGTAAACTATATTTACATATAAATCGATAGTTCATCTGGCCGCAAGTGCCTTTGCCACTCGCCAGAACGCAAGCCAACTGAGGCATCGTGCCAGCGTCAACTGAAACACGTGTTAGCCCCGGTTTGGTCTTTAGCTTATGTGCGACATCATGATGCCCACACACCAACCGCCAAGAATATCGAGCCTATAACATCGTTCCTAAAAGAATCTGTTTGAGAGAGATTTCTGTCGATTTCCAGAAGAATAGCTGTTCCAGATCCATTATCACCTGCGCCGGGTGTCCCGGGTTCCGTATCATAGTGCGCTATAAGCAAAATTGTGCTATTGGTGTTTGAACCGGGCAACTTTACCAAGATATTTTCTAGCTATTCCTCGGCCCCAGCAATTTCGGCCATCTGAACCTCTGGAGAAAGCCCTAAATTAATCAGTTCTTGCAGTAGATAATCTCGCATTTTATTGTGATGCAATGAACCGGAGGAACGTGGTGACTGGCTAATAATTCCCAGATGCTCCATTGCTCTATCAGTGGAAAATAAAGCTGATGAGGTTCTGAAAGAAAGCAAATCAAGTAATACAAACTGTGCCCATGTGAAAAGTGTTACCAAAAGTAAAACACTTAACGCCAAAATATTGGTTCGTGCAGGATTTTGTGGCAACTTGTATTCTGAAATCATTATCTTTTTAAGCATAGCGCCCGTCGCGCCGGAGGTCATGTCCTTATCTCACTGCTTTCTCCACAAGTGCAATGATCTTTGCCTCTTCGGCAGGAGTCAACTTTATCAACGCGAAAGAAGCCGCCCACATATTGCCATCGTCAAGATTCGCATCTTCGTTGAAGCCAAACGTCGCATACCTCGTGTTGAACTTGGAAGCGGCTGTGAAGAAGCAGACGACCTTGCCGTCCTTGTTCGCATATGCGGGCATTCCATACCAGGTCTTCGGCATAAGGTTTGGCGCGTTGGCTGTGATAATCTCATGCAATCGTTTTGCCATGAAACGATCATCTTCCTTCATCTCCGCAATTGCCGCGGGACTTTGATCTCGCCTGAAAAATTGAGCGCCGAAAAAATGGCATCATGGTTTGCCTCTGCAAGAAAGGCACAAGACGAATTGATTTCAAGTTATTCTGAAAGTGAACTGGAAATCATTGCTGATGTCTTTGAACGATTCACAAAACTATGGGATCAGGAACGCGAGAAGATACAAAGAGGTCAGTAAAGGCGAATCGCGCCAGGGTCACCGGCAACAGATGTTAGCCCTCAGAACGCCGCATAAGCAGAATTCTTCCTTTTTTGTTTATTGAGATAAGCTGCGCCGACCGGCAACGGCCGTTTTCCCACATCCCAATGCGCCGGTTTCAATGGGTGTTAAACGGCCGTTTCCGCCGGGCTTAGCCAGCTACATAGCTTCATCGAATTCACTACGGTATCTCGCTATGCCGCCAGCCTTTGGCATGACAGTCTTGTTAAACACCATGACCATGAATGCCTCATCGGGAACACCCTCCCATTGGCTGAGAAGTTTGTAGCGAGATGCCAATTCAAAGCCAAAGCGCGGGTAAAACTCAGGATGCCCCAACACGATGATGAACGGGCAGCCAGACTTACGTAAGTGCTCAGGGCTGTATCGGACAAGTTGAGACCCAATACCTTTTCGTTGGTGTGATGGCAATACTGCCATCGGAGCCAATCCCATCCCGATCAGGCCGCTATTGTCGATAGTAATTGGGGTAAACAAAATGTGCCCAACAACGGCGCCTTGGTCGACAGCAACAAAAGAAACATAGTTGTCACAAGAAGCCCGGAGTTTGTCTACGAGCACCGCCTCCGGGCCATTTTCAAATGCAGCTAGGTTGAGATGATGAATAGCAGTTTGGTCATATTGTTCTTCTTTGCGAATTTCGATCATATTTGAGTGTCCGTAAAAGGGGCTGGCTAACGTCGAGATAAGCCACACTTGAATTGTCAATATGCGGCCTATAATGTACCAGGTAGTTGCAGCAACCATGCACCACCAATACGCAGCCACGATGTACCACCACAGCTAGGCTTCAGGCTGGCTCTAGATTAAGCTTCCGACTTCATATCACCGCAAGTCGGAGGCCAAATGTCAAGGAGAAACAAAACCATCGTGGACATGATTGCTATGCTACAACATATGCGTGCCGGGAGAAGTAACCGGCAGATTCGGGACGAGCTTGATGTAGATCGACGCACCGCCCAGAAATATCGTGAATGGGCTGAGGCCCAGATCGGCAGGTGGTGGTGGCGCTGCGGCAGGAAAACGTAGAAATCACCGCCATCTGGGAACGACTGAAAGAGCGTGGGTATACGGGCAGGTATGACGCCGTGCGCCGTCTGGAGCCAACGACGCTGGATGTGACGGTGCGGGTAGAATGCACACCAGGAGAAGAGGCGCAAGCAGATTTCGGCTATGCCGGCCTGATGCTGGATCCGGACATAGGAAGATGCCTTAAACAACTTATCCGTTTGGCCGACAGGGTCTCGTCAGCAAATGGACAAGTTGTTTAATTCTCGTTCCTAAACGGCCGTTTCTGCCACACTTGTCTCCGCAAACAACGGGAACCGGCAGGCCATCTCTTTCACTTCCTGGCAAATTCCCAACAAGACCGGGTCTTCTACCGCTTGCGCCTTAAACGCCTTCAAGAACGCCGCCCGCTCCTTGCCGTCGGCAGGCAGCGCTTCTGCATGCAGTTCGTCGACGACAGCTTCGAGGTCAGCGAATTGATCGCACAGCAGATTGCTGAACGCGGCCCACGCCCAACCTTACCTAAGGAGAACATCCAAAGCCTGGCAGGTCAAATCTCCGGGTTCGGCTGGTTCAGGGAATGCAGCCCGAAG
>JAWOGU010000354.1:0-7731 GCA_046496595.1 Chloroflexota bacterium | reverse complement strand
GGATCGCTTAAGGCTGATCCGTTGGCGTGGGAAGGTAAGGGCGGCCTGGTGAAGGTTTTCCAGGATATTCATGCGTTCTCGGACAGTATGGATTTGTGTAAATTCAGCGCCTTTGCGATGGGAACGGATGAATATGCGGCTCAATACCAGGCGATGACGGGCGTCGAGTTCACAACGGATGATGTGTTGGTTACTGGCGAACGGATTTACAACCTGGAGCGCTATTACAACAATCTGGCGGGAATCGGTGAAGGCAGCGACTATTTGCCGAAGCGTTTTTCTGAAGAAGCGTCAACGATGCCCGGTTCTGAAGGGCATGTGTGTGAGATTGACGAAATGCTGGTTGAGTATTATGCGGCTCGCGGCTGGGAGAATGGTGTGGTGCCGGAAGCGAAGTTGAAGGAACTGGCTATTCTTTAAGCAGGAAACTCGATGTACTAAGATTGGTCCAATCTTCAAGATTGGTCCAATCTATGAATAGAGGAACGGCCGTTAACGGCCGTTCCTTTTTTGATCATTCAAGGGCGGGGGAGGCGCTCAGGCCCCAGCCCGCAGGGTTTTTTTGTGGAACTGGGTTTGCAGTTGGCTGAGGATGTCTGGCTGGCCTGTGAATTCTATTTTGACCTGACCGACCCGCAGCGACCCCACCTGTCGTGGTTCCATCTTTGTCAGAAAGGCCGTCCAGCCATCTCCGATAAGGTAATTGTCATTTTTTGCCGTGCCGCCAAGTTCTTCCAGATATTCGCGTAAAAGCCAGAGGGGAATGCTGTGTGTTTCTTCGATCTGCTGCGACATAGACTAGCCTCCGCCTACCGCCGGAAACACGTCTATTTTATCGGTGGCTTTGATTTGGGTTGCCATCATGTTATCAAGGTATGGGGCATCACGGCCGTTTATGAAAAGGTGAACGTGTCCTAAAAGCTGCCCATTCTCATCCATCAATTCTGCGCGTAATGCCGGATAGGTTTCGACAATGGCTTCCAGCACATCTTGCACGGTAAACCCCTCTACTATCGGCAGTTCCACCGTTTTTTGACCGACAATGGGGCGCAATGTTGCGTAAAAGTTTACCCTCATGGTTCGTATACCTCCAGGGGGGGGAAGTGAACAGTGAACAGTTTACAGTGTGCAGAGACATCTACTGTTTACTGTCCACTGTAAACTGTTCACTGATTATCACGGGCAAGCGGGCCAGTTCACCCCTTGCCACGTACTGGCGTTTGTTGTCATCGCTCCCGGCGGCCAGGTCGCCAGATCGCCGGACAGCGCCTGGGCCATCATGCCATATGGATTGGCTAAGGCCGGCATTTCCAGGCCAATATCTATCTGCATTTCCACAACCCATTGATTGGTACCCGGCTCACCGATAACGGCCGACCAGTTGGCGCTGCTGTAACCAGGATTCCACATCAAACCGTCCGCATTGTTGCCGATGCCTGCCTGCACCGACTCGGTGCCATCCCGTACCACCTGGAAGAAGCGGTCAGATGTATCCGGGTCGCCCAGATTACGGGTCGTGTCAAAATAAACGCGCAGCGAATCGCTGGGGTTATTGGTGGTGTCGTTCAACAGCCAGGCCATGTACAGCGTGTTGCTATTCCGCACCAGATAGCCCTGTACCAGTGCGCCCGGATTGCCATCCGGCTGGAATTGGATTTGCGGCGCGCCCGGCCACTCGATGACGCTAAATATGCCGTCAATCGTCGGCGGCACGGTCTGGCAGGCCACGTTCGGATTAGGCAGGGGCGTATTGGTCGGCGTGGGCGTAATGGAGGGAGTGGCCGATGGCGTAAAGGTCCAGGTGGGAATCGGAGTATCGGTAGCCGTGCCGGTCGGCGTCCAGGTCCAGGTGGGCAGCGGGGTGTTGGTAAAGGTGGGCGTCAGCACCGGCGGGGTGTTGGTGGCGGTGGGAGTAAACCCCGGCGTCAATGTGGCCGATGGGATGGCTGTCTGAGTGGGCGTTGCCGTTTGTCTCACCAGTGGATCCAGGCCGCGCGCCACAGCTTCTCCATCCGAGATGCCGTCGCCGGAGGTATCCCACAACAGGGGATTGGTACCCCAAGTTTTCACTTCATCGCCATCTACCAGGGCGTCTCTATCTGTATCGCGGTTAAGGGGATTGGTGCCGTAACGCAGCACTTCTTCGCCGTCTGTCAGCAAGTCGAAGTCGCTATCAGGGTTGAAGGGGTCTGTGCCGATGGCGCGCTCTTGTTCGTCGCTCAAGCCGTCGCCATCGCTGTCTTGACCAGGGGCCGGGGTGAGGGTAACGGCCGTTACGTCAACCGTAGGCGTCAGGGCAACGGCCGTTTGCGTCATCTCAAATGCTCCGCTTGTGGCGGTGCTGGTCGGCCTGCCGCCTCCGCGCAAAAAATCGCCGCCGCCAAATATCGCCGCCAGCATCGCCATTACAATGCAGAAAACAACCACAAACAACAGCGCATAAAGCAGCGTCGGCGGAATGGTCGTGCCGGTATAAGCTTCGCCGGCTAACGTCACCTGACCACCGCTGGTGCAAGTGACATCCACCTCAAAGGGATAGACTTCGCCCCCGCCCAGCCAGCTTTGCTGGCGCGCCGCCAGTTCCAATTCAATCGTTTTAGATTGACCGCCTTCGATGATAATCCGCCCTCGTTCCCCCTGGAAACGAATTGCTTTCTGGCGATCTTTAGCGGTGACGTTGAATTCGGCGGCCGTATTACCCGTATTGCGGATGGTGACAGCCGCGGTGGCGGGTAAGCGCACTTGGGTATCGGCCATTACCGCCTCAAAGGCCACAAACCCGGTCACAATCAACGAAACGCCGGTTCCCACACGCAGTTGACGGTAGCGCTGCGATCCCAGTTCAATACGCATTCGCTGCCGTCCGGCAGGCGTGCCGCGTTGGCGCGGCGGGCGCACGACCACCTGCACCTGCACCGTTTCTCCTGCCGGGATTGGGATGTATTCCACCGGCGTTTCCACCCAGGACTGCGGCACGCCTTGCACGCGCACGGTAACGCGATCGTCTTGCAAACCCCGGTTGGCAATCTCCAGGTGAATGGTCAGGCGGCGGCCTGGTTCGACAGAGTAGGTGTCTTGCGCCAAAAACAGTTCGAGCGGGTCTTCTTCCGGCGCAGCAATGCCGGCGGATGGCGTGGTTTGGCCCAGGGAAACGGCCGTTGCCGCCCCCGCCATCGTGGCTGTCAGATCAGATTCATACGGTGTGATCTCCGGTCCGCGCAGAACCAGCTCATATGGCCCCACGCGCAGCCGGTCGCCGGGCGCTAACGGGGTCTGGTCTTCAGCTCGCAGCCGCCGGTCGTTGACAAACGTGCCGTTGATGCCGCCCAGGTCCAACACCTCCCAACCCAAAGAAGTGGCTTGCAGGCGGGCATGATGCCGTGACACGCCTTCCGCCGGCAAGACGATGTCGTTATCCGCATTGCGCCCCAACGTGATGGTGGCCTGAGACAAGGGCACATGGCTGGCGGGATGGCCTGGCGTGTTGATGATCAGGTCAAAGCCGACCGGCGGCTCCATAATTTGCGCTAAGATGTCTGATTCCTGCGCCATAACCAGGGTGGGCGCTCCTTGCAGAGAAATCAGGGCGCTGCGCAGCGCCTTTTCCAAATCAGCGCCGGTGGCATAACGGCCGTTCCTGTCTTTTGACAGCAGTTTGTTGAGAATCACCTCAATAATCTGGGGAACATCACCGCGCACGGTGCGCGCCGGTTCCGGCAGTTTGCCGCGTTGGTGGATGGCAATGGCTTCAGACAAACTTTGGAAGGCAAAGGGCAGCCGGTTGGTGAACAGTTCATAAAGCACCACACCCAGACTGTACAAATCAGAACGGCCGTCTAGCTGTCCCCCTTCGCACTGCTCCGGAGACATATACACAGGCGTACCCAAAGTCATGCCGCTTTCGGTCAAATCCTCGCCTTCCGTCAGCTTCACCAGACCAAAATCAGTCAATACAGCCCGGAACGGTTGTTCACCCGGATCATCAGAGCGGGCGAGACGTTTGAGAATGATGTTGCCCGGTTTCACATCGCGGTGGATAACGCTGCGCCGGTGGGCATAGTCCAACGCCGCCGCCATGTGGATGCCAATCTGCAAACTTTGCGCCAATGGCAAATACTTGTTTTCCTGCTGTAAGCGGCGCAAATGGGCGCGCAAACTGCCGCCATCCACATACTCCATGGCGATAAACAGGCCGTCATCAAACGTGCCAAAATCAAAAATACGCACAATAGAGGGGTGATCCAGCCGCGCCGCTACCTGCGCTTCCTGAATCAACCGCTGGCGAAATTCCTGGCGGCGGGCAAAGTGGGGGTGCATCAGCTTAATCGCCACCTGCCGGTTCAAATTCCGGTCTTGCGCCCGGTAAACTGTACCCATTCCCCCATCGCCTAAAAGCGATTGGAGTTCATACCGATCATGGATCACTTGACCGATCATTGTGCTCATGATGTATTACCTCAAACGATGCGCTCCAGGAGCTTTTCTTTCCAGATGCGCCGGATCTTGCCCGAATCAAACAGGAAACCGATGATAGTCCTGAAATAAGTTTACGTAATATTGCGCAGAGTTGCAAGACAGGAGAGATGTAGAGGTGAGGGGGTGTGGAGGTGATGGGGTGTAGAGGTGATGGGGTGTAGAGGTGATGGGGTGAAAAACCCTGCCACTTTGCCACTTTGCTACCTTGCCACTCTGCCACTTTGCTACCTTGCCACTCTGCCCCATCAGGCCAAAGCTTTGCGCAGGGCAGGTTCTATGGCTTTCAGCGCCTGACCACGATGGCTGATCTGGTGTTTGATGCTGGATGGCACTTGCGCCATGGTCAGGCCGCGTTCGGGCAGAAAAAACACCGGGTCATAACCAAAACCACCGTCTCCGGCCGGAGCTTCTGCAATCAGGCCGGGGCATACGCCTTCGGCCGTACTCACCAGACCGTCCGGTCCTGCCAGGGCAATCACACAGCGGAACCGCGCCGTGCGCTCTGCCCAGGGTACGCCTCTCATATTTTGCAGAAGCAGCAGATAACGGCCGCGGTGGTCCAGCCCGTCGCCGCCATAACGGGCAGTGTAAACACCTGGCTCGCCATGCAGCGCATCCACCTCCAGGCCGGAATCGTCCGCCAGAGTAAGATAACCTGTTTCGGCGGCGTAAGCTTGTGCTTTTAAGATGGCGTTTTCGGCAAACGTGACGCCTGTTTCGGCTACGTCTGTCGTCAGCCCGATGTCATCCAGGCTGAGCCAGGCCACATCTAAATCTGTCAGCATATCGGCAAATTCTCTAACTTTGCCCGGATTGTGGGTAGCGACTAATAATTTTTGACTCATTCCGTCTCCATTAAAAATAGCGGGGATTGGGGGATTACAGGATAAGGAGTCTTCAGGAATTCAGGGGGTTGACATCGGCAGCAAGTGGCGAGCAGCGGGTCGCCACTCTGGACGCGCCACTCGCCACTCGCTAGCCAAACCCCACGAAATCCCAAAGAGCCAATCCCAAAATCTCCTAATCCCCGCTTTTTATTTTGTAGTAAGCAAACGCTCATGAAATCTCCTGTGATTTCGCTAACGTCTTTGCTCTATGCTATACTCGCCTTTATTCTACCGCAAGGAGGTTGTCATGGATAAGCAACATCCTTCGCGGCTGCGCTTTAATTTTGGTTTCCTGGTTGAAGCCAAAATAGGCACCAGCCGCACGATTGAGCTAGATTACCCAACCATTGACGTTGAAGATATTACCTTAACACCTTTAACTGGCGTATTACAGGTTACCCGGACTTCGGAAGGCGTGTATTTGAGTGGACGCCTGAATGCGACAACGGCCGTTACCTGTGTGCGCTGCCTGACCGATGCCCTGAATACCGTCAAAGTCTCGCTGGAGGAACTGCTCTATTACCCCCCCAGCTCCGCGCCTCCCGGAGAACTGTTCATCGGTGAAGACGGCTTCTTTGACCTCAACCCGCTAACCAGGGAGCTGACGCTGCTGGAAGTACCCTTCAACCCGATTTGCAAACCCGACTGTCAGGGTCTTTGCCAGGAATGCGGCGCAAATCTAAACGAAGGGGATTGCGGCTGTACCGAAGACGAGATCGATCCCCGTCTGGCAATTTTAAAGGAACTGCTAAACAAAGAGAAAGAGCAGTAAACAGCAAACTATGTTTTATGATCAAGCAAAAATATACGTAAAAAGCGGGGCCGGCGGCGATGGCATGATTGGCTTTCGCCGGGAAAAACATGTGCCGTATGGCGGTCCCGATGGCGGCGATGGTGGCGACGGCGGTCATGTCATCTTTTTCGTGGACCCGCACATCAACAGTCTGGTGAAATACCGCCGTAACGTGCACCACCGCGCCGGCGACGGCGTTCATGGCGGCAAATCCCGCAGAACCGGCGCCGGCGGTGAAACCTTGCGTCTGCCTGTTCCCCCCGGCACCATCATTCGCCATGCGGAAACTGAAGATATTCTGGCCGATCTGACTCACGCCGGGCAAGAAGCCCTCGTTTTGGCGGGCGGACGCGGCGGCAAAGGCAATGTCCATTACGCCACCAGCCGTAACCAGGCGCCCCGGCTGGCAGAACGAGGCGAACCGGGAGAGGAGTTGTGGCTTACACTGGAATTGAAGCTCATCGCCGACGTGGGTCTGGTGGGCATGCCCAACGCCGGTAAATCGACCCTGCTTTCCGTCATTTCGGCGGCGCAGCCCAAAATCGCCGACTACCCGTTCACCACTCTCCAACCCAGCCTGGGTGTGGTAGAGATGGACGACTATGAAACGATGGTTGTCGCTGACATTCCCGGCCTTATCGAAGGAGCGGCCGATGGCGCTGGCCTGGGGCATGAATTCTTACGCCACATCGAGCGCACCCGTGTTCTCATCCATCTGTTAGATGGCTCTGCCAAAGAGCCGTTGGTGGATTGGCTCACTATCAACCATGAACTGGCTGTCTACCACACCTCTCTGGGCATCAAATTGGACGAACGGCCGCAGTTGGTGGTCCTCAACAAAATGGATTTGCCGGACGCGGTGGCCTGGGAACCACTGGTAGCTGAAGAAATTATCAAGGCCGGTTATCCTTTTATGTCAATCTCTGCCGTAACCGGGCAAGGCGTGCGCGAGATGCTCTATAAAGTGAAAGAGCTGCTGCTGGAAGCGCCGGACACGATTCCAACTTTTGACGCCGACGTGATCATCCGTGCCCCGGAAGACGAGGAGGCGTTTACGATTGAACGTGAACCGGACGGCTGGCGGGTGAGCGGCAAGAAGATTGAACGCATGGCAGCCATGACCTATTTTGAATTTGAGCCGACGGCCAACCGCTTCTCGAATATTCTAGGGGCCATGGGCATCTCGGCGGCGCTGGAAAAAGCGGGTGTGGCGGTGGGCGACATTGTCCACATCGGCGATGAAGAACTGGAGTGGACGGAGTAAATTTTCTCTTAATACAGAGCGGCAAAGCGGCAGGGTGGCAAGGAAAACCTTTTTTTGCCCCCAGCAAGGCAGCCGAAGACAAAGGGCAGCCACCCACCGTCCCCCGGCTGGTGGTGCACCTCCTGCAACCACCCGAAGAGGATCATCGACGCGTTGACGCCGAAGATCGCGATCAGGGCGGTGACGTCGGCAATGCCGACCAACTGGGCGATGAGCACGATCATCAGCGAGCTGGACAGCGAGTACTCGACCCACCGGAAGATGTTGCGCTGCTGCCGAAGGCCCGCCTGGTAGCGGCCGAAGAACCAGGG
>JAWOGU010000333.1:0-7627 GCA_046496595.1 Chloroflexota bacterium | reverse complement strand
TTGGTTTCCTGATTGCCATCATCATTGCCCACATTGCGGCCGCCTTCCCGGCTAACCGTGCTGCCAAAGTAAATATCATGGACGCCATCCATCAGGAGTGAGTTCTCGGATGCGGTTTAGCAATTCATAAATAAGTTCTGTGTGCAGTCCCAGGTTTACAGGCAGTGGTTTCTTTGACAAGTATGATACCGGAAAGGGACCGGTGGGGGGGCAGGTTTCCCAGAGAACGTTGGCGATGAATGGTGGGAGGCGCCGCTGAAAACGGCCGTTTTGTGAGAACTGGTGTGTTTTATGTCTTGAAGGAGGCAGGCAAAACGGCCGTTTCTGAGGTAACATAGGCTCCATTCAGGAGATGCCACGACCCATGAAAATCGCCCAACATCCCGACACCCGCCAACCTGTGGCGGCCATGGCCGATGCGCCTGTGCAGGCGCTTTGTCCCCACTGCGGTGGCGGCGTCACCTTGCGCCACCGCAAACAGATGAACGGTCATATCAGTTACTTCTGGCGGCATGTGGATTCTCATAATCGCAGCTGTCAGGCTCGCTCTCGCCCTGGCAGCCGCCGCCGGTAAGATGCGTAAACACAGCCCAACAAAACGAATTGAGGGAGACCTATGAAACATCTTATTTATCTGCACGGCTTTGCCTCCACAACAGCAAAAAGAAGTGAATGAGATGCTGGATGATAAAATCCGCCGCGCTCTAGAGAGGGACGAGACGATAGACATCACCACCATTGGCCGCAAAAGCGGGCAGCCACGACGGGTTGAAATCTGGTTCCGGCAGGTAAACGGCCGTTTCTATATCACCGGCACCCCCGGAATACGAGACTGGTACGCCAACCTGCTGCACAATCCCCGCTTTATCTTTCACCTGAAGGAGTCCATTCGTGCCGATTTACCGGCACAGGCGCGATTCATCACCGATGCTGACGAGCGGCGGCGGATTCTGTCTGCGCCTGAGATGGGCTGGTATCAACGTCAGGTCAAATCGGTGGAGGAACTGGTGGCGGGTAGCCCGTTGGTGCAAGTATTGTTCGAGAGTGATGAGTAGCCGCGATATCCTTGCCCTCCACTGGGAAGCGCAGTAAAAAGCCACCGGAAAACAGCGATGAAACCGATTACCTTTCAATGCCATACAAACTCATTCCTCGAACGAGAAAAGAAATCTGTACGGCGATTGCCGCTGTGGACGATTGGAGCCAATTCGCAGGTTGCGTTTTTCTGTTGGGCTATCGTTGTTGATCAACGGGCGTCAGGCCGGAGAGCACCTTTCAGGTTGTGCCTTTTACCGCCCACGCTTTGGCGAAAAGGGAAATTGACCCATCCTTATTAATAGGAAGAGACTGGCGGAGTTTTTCCTCAAGCTCTTTGCGATTCGCCTGAGTCAGATTCATTGTGTAACTGGGAGCCGGTCCCACGCCACCGAGGAAGGGCTGCCAGTAATCGTCGAAGTTCTCGAATCGGGTGGTTATTTGAACGGCCGTTGTTTCAATCTGCTTCATCCCACTCTCTCGAAAAAGGGCTTCCAGTGGCCGTTCCTGACAAATTGGAAAGCGCCGTCCCTCGTCAAATTCTAGCGCGTTCTTATCAAGTTCTACAGCGGCATCCCAAAAGTGCCGTAACATTGCCATGCCAGCCGCATAATCCCAAACGAAAATCCCGATTTTGCCTCCCGGCTTTGTCACCCGGCGCATTTCCGAGAGCGCGACTGCGGGCTGGGGGACAAAATTGAGCAGCAGTCCAGACACAACAGCATCACAGGAACTTGATCTGAGAGCCAGTGATTGGGCAAGTCCGGCCATAAAACGTACTGATGAAGTGTTTACCTGTTGTTGTGCGTATGAAATGAACTCGCCCGACGAGTCAACGGCAATAATGTCCCTGGGACTGTAAGTTTCAAGGATGAGCCGGGTGATAGACCCTGTACCACAACCGACTTCCAGCCAGCGTACAGCAGGCGGAACAGCCAGCCAACTCAGAAATTTTGGCGTGACGAAAGCGCTCCAGCGCCCCATAAACTGATCATAGGCATTGCCGCTTTGCCAGGAATCTTTCATATCCATTTTAACCTGATTGGAGCATGTTACTGCCCGGCGTTGCTTCTTGGCAACATTAGGAATAAATTCACAAACTGACTTCGGCAACGCCCCCACAAACCCTGTCAATTGATGCCCATCTCAAAAACGCGCAGGCAAAATGGAACCCTCTGTCGCCGGCCGGTTTATTATAGGCAGTATGGACTTTTCCGAGACCCACTGCAGCGTCAACCAACCGGCTCTGGTCGGCAGTGATGAGGCGGCGTGGATTGCCCAGGCCAGGGCGGGCAGCGAACAGGCCTGGCAGCATCTGGTGCGCGCCCATCAAGAGGCGGCCTTTCGGCTGGCCTACCTGCTGCTGCGCGACGCCGCCGATGCCGAAGACGTGGCCCAGGAAGCCTTTGTGCGCGCTTACTTGTCGCTGGCGCGGTTTGATGAGACACGGCCATTTCGCCCCTGGCTCTTGCAAATTACCCGCAACCTGGCCCGCAACAACCGCCGCAGCCTGCGCCGCTATCTCCATCACCTGACCCATTGGTATGACGTGGCGCGGGAAACGGCCGTTACACCCCCACCACAAACCGAACTGGCCCGCGCCCACTTGTTAGGCGAAGCCGTCCAGAAACTATCCGCCAAAGGGCAAGAGGTCGTTTACCTGCGCTACTTTCTGGAACTGAGCGAGGCGGAAACGGCCGTTATCCTGAACATCCCCCCTGGCACCGTCAAATCACGTCTCAGCCGTGGGCTGCATCAGCTTCGCGGCGTCATCGAACGGGACTTTCCAGACTTGCGCGAGATGGGGGAGGATGATTGAAGTCCCCGGTGAACAGATGAATGAAACCAACTATGAATGATGTTACGAACGAACGCTGGGAATTGAAAGTACGGGAAACGGCCGTTGCCTTTCCCTATCCGCCCACGCCCGACCTCACAGACGGCGTCCGGTCACGCCTGACCGTGCGCCAGCGGGCTGCGCCGCGCCGCTCACTGGCCTGGGCCATCACCCTGCTGCTTCTGCTGGCGGCTGCTTTGTTCAGCGTACCGCAGGTACGCGCCACCGTGGCCGAGATGTTCCGGCTGGGGGCCATCACCTTTGTCGAGCGCCCGCAGCCCGCCGCCGGCCCTGCCGCTGCCGCCACGTTACCGCCGCTAACCGATGCCATTCTGGCTGCGTTGACACCGCTCAGCCTGCCGGAAGCCCGCGACCAACTAACCGCCCCGCTGCGTCTGCCGAGTTACCCGGCCAACCTGGGCTTGCCGGATGACGTGTATGCGAGTGGGGAAACGGCCGTTTTCCTCTGGCGCGACTCCCAACAACCGGCCACTGTACGCCTGAGTCTCTACCACATTGAGGTGGAAACGTTTGCCACCAAAGCGGTGGAGATGGTTCAGGCAACGGCCGTTAACGGGCGCGAAGCCTTTTGGGTAGAGGGAGGCCATCTTTTTCTGGCAGACGGCCGTTATGAACCGTGGCTGTTTGTCGAAGGCAGGGTGCTCATCTGGTGGGAGGGTGACGTGACATACCGCCTGGAGGGCGCGGCCTCGTTGGACGAAGCGATCCGCATCGCCGAATCGCTCGCCGTTTGGGAGGATTAACCCATGAAACGCACGATGACATGGCCCTTGTTTTTGCTGTTGGCGCTGTTGTTAGCGGTGACTGGCATGGCTCAGGCTGGTGGCTGGGCGGTGTTGACGCTGACCGAACTGCCGGACAATGTAACGCCCGGTGATCCGTTTACTATCCACTTTGCCATCCGCCAGCATGGGCAGAGCCTTACGCCAGGACTCAATCCGGTGGTAACGGCCGTTCATCCGGCAACTGGAGAAACGCGCCGCTTCCAGGCGCAAGAAACCGCCGAATCCGGCTTCTACGAAGCAACTCTCACCCTGCCGCAGGCGGGCGAATGGAGCTGGGAGATTGACGGTTTTGGCGTTCATCCCATGCCGCCGCTTACCGTTCAGACGCCGACAACGTCTCTGGCTCGCCTGCCCGATGGCGCGGCGCTTAACTTTCTGCTGTTCAGTATGGCCGCGTTTTTGGGAACGGCCGTGGCCTTCATCGCCTGGAGCCGCCAGCATACCCGGCAGCGACTGGGCGTGGCCTTCGGCCTATTGGTTTTGAGCGTCCTGGGTCTCATCGGCTGGTTGCAGGCTTCCCAACCCGTCATCGCCCAGAGCGAAAACGCGCCGGTTGCCACGGCTCTGTCTACTGGGGAAGCGTTGTTCGTCGCCAAAGGCTGCATTGGCTGCCACCAGCACAGCGGGGTAGGGTTGGCGTATACCAGCACCAACATCGGCCCTGATCTGAGCCGGTGCAAATGCAGCCCCGACTACTTGCAAAGCTGGCTGCGCGACCCCGCTAGCCTGAAACCGGCGACGATGATGCCCAATCTGCACCTCAGCGACGCCGAAATCGAGGCGCTGATCCAGTTCCTCTTGCCGCCGCCGCCGAAGTAAGGCTTGCGAATAACGGCCGCGGGCAGCTCCTCCACCGCCTGCCACAATGCCAAAAGGTCTGTTTTCCTGTCATTACTCTTGACTTAACGGCCGTTGTCCTGACGCCACGTTCTACAAACGCGAGCCGGTCAGCAATAGATTGTCGATTCGGTTCTCTAGAAACATATTTTGTAAGAATTTCACTTAGAATTCATGTAAAGTGGTTGCCGTGCCAGTGGTAAAAATTCTGTGGAGCCTGTAAAGACAAACCTTTCTCAACGAGGGGTGTGTAATAGAACAAATTCCAGCAAGTCCTGAAACTCTATAGAGGCATTTAGGTCTGAATCTGGAAGCTGTCCTTTTGCCATCTCTCCCGTTGCCCTCAACAACGGATTAGGTGTGGGGCTGGAGCCTGGCTGTGATGGCTACTTGTCTCATCCATTCAGATTTGAGGATATTCAAGGCGGTTAGTGATTGCTTTTGAAGCAAGAATTTTTCGGAAGAAGGTGCTGATATCACAAAAAGTGCCAATGACTTGGCCGAAAATTGCTGAAAATTAGCTGTTTACACGTAATTGAAGCGCAAATAAGGAAGCGAAATTGGACAACCAACAATCATCAATGCCTGATAAGGGTTATGAAGTTGGGGGTAGCCTAATCAGCAGGCTGCATAAGCATAACTGTGATGCAGACCGTTTAGTATAGGAGTGGCAATCACTTTGCCTTTGACCTGGTTGGATAGCTTCGGCCCTGGCTGATTGAGTTTGGCCGGAATCCTTTGTTTGATGCCCTGATGGGCACGATGCTGATTGTAATACTCAACATAGGCAGTGACGATGCGTTTGAGTTGGTATTGGTTGAAGATGAAGAAGTGATCGAGGCACTCCCGTTTCAATGAGCCGATCAGTCGTTCACAGTGGGCATTGGCTTTTGGGGCCTGGAAAGGCGTTTTCAATTCCTCGATACCGGAGCTCTTGGCAACAGCAGAGAATTTTGTGCCGAACTTGTTGTCGTTGTCGCGGATGAGATATTTCGGCCGATTTCCCCAAGGCGTTGCTTCTCGCAACTGCTGGGCAGTCCATTCATCAGTCGGATTGAGGGTAACGGCCGTATGGACAATGCGTCGGGATTCAAGTTCCATGATGACGAAAATGTAGATGGGTATGAAGAACAAACTGGTCACAGTGGTGAAATCACAGGTCCAGATTTCAGGGGCGTGATTCTTGAGAAAGGTGCGCCAGTTCTGACTCGACCTTTTCCGCCCCTTTTTCATGTACTTTTGAATGGTACCTTTGCTGACTTTGATGCCGAGTTTGAGCAACTCGCCCTGAATCTTTTCGGATCCCCAGAGCCAGTTTTTCTCAGACATATCCTTGATGAGATCAATCGTTTCCTGGGGAATACGCAGTTTACGGTTTTTCGGCCTGGATTTACGTTTCCAATAAAGGCGAAACAGGTCGCGGTGCCAGCGCAGAACTGTTTGCGGTTGTATCAGATGTAATGCGCTGTCCCAGAATTGAGTCAGGCGAGATAACAATACCAGGCGCAATCGGTCACCACTGGTGAATTGTGGTCGTTATACCTGGCGATTGAGCACGATGAGTTGTTGGCGCAGGATAGCGTTTTCTGCTATCAGGTCTTTGCGGCTACGCATGATATCAGACATGGCACCAGCGGCAAGAACGGCCGTTGCTGGTTTGGTGAATTGCTTGACGGATTCTTTGAATTGATGAAAGAAAGATTTGCAGGTGTTGACAATAGCAGAAAGCATGATGAGTTAAACTCCATTTTGGTTAATTGAGATTGAGTGGGCATCATAACCAAAATGATGGGAAACGACATGGTTTAGTCGAGTGAGATTCTATGGATGAGTTATGTAGCCAGCACAGCCTGTCCACACTCATCCAGTCGAACTCGAGCTTGAGCCAATCCGGGCAATATCGCGCGCCACGGCGTGGCGGATGGTTGGGGCAAGTTCAGCGTCCATGGTTCATCCTTCGTCATCAAAACAATTCAAACGGCCGTTCCGTCGAAAAAACAGGGTCGAAAAAGCCCAGGTACGGAAGTTCGTTCTCGATACAGTGGATTCTATAACGCAGCCCGGCCTTGATTTCCTCGTCCGGCTCATCTATCTGCTCTCTTTGACCCAGGTATCGGTCACTTTCATATCGGTCATTACCGATCGGTAGAGGGCGTCGGCGGGGTCTTCGTTGGCTGTGGAAAAGACACGGGTGCAGCCCAGATATTGCAGCCGCCGCAGCCCTTCGAGCAGGATGGCTTTGCCCAATCCGCGCCGCCAGTGTTCGGCGGCGACGCCCACCAGCACGGTGACGGCGCTGCGGGTGGTGTCGTCATAGTAGATGGTGCAAAATCCGGCGATCTGGCCGTCTGCTGTGGCGGCAACAACATCCAGGTCGCGGCGGTAGAGCGGGGCGGACTGGATGTTCTTGTACCAGGAGTGGTCGCCGTCGTAGTTGGAGTCGGGTTCGTCGGCGTGGAAGGCGCGCCACGAGCACCAACTGCGGGAGGCGTGTTCGCTTTCGTCGCCCATCGAACGGATGATGTACCCCGGGGGTACGGGAGACGGTAACGTGCCGGTCAGGTCGCGCCGGTAGTGGTGGTTCCAGCCGGGGCGTTGGGTGAAGCCTCTCGAAGCGAGAACTTCTCGACGCAGGACATCGTCTGCAAAGACCGGGGCGATGATCCGGCCATTTTCAGCGAAATGCACCTCGCTATAGGCGAAAATCTCGTTTTCCAATTCGGCGGTGCGAAAACGCGGGTGAATGTGAACGCGGATTTCACCGTCACCGTAAGGATGCGCGATGGCGGCCAGGTTGCCATTTTCGGCTTCCCAGCCGGCCGTGACCTGTTCGAAAGGCGGGGTGATCTGGCAGGTGGCGATGAGATGCCAGCGCCAGTAGTCGAGGCGGGCGACGTTCCAACTGTGTTCGAGGCGGTCGTTGAGCAGGAAGACCTCGCGCAGGAAATTGCGGGCACGGAAGTGATCGTCTGCGGTGGTGAGAGGACGCATGATTGGTTTGATGGTTTAGAGCGCTTTGGCTTCGGCCGGCGCAACCTCGACTGCACCATCGAAGAGCTCGCCACCGACATCATCTACCAGATCGGGGCCATCCAGGCCTTCTGCGCGGCCC
>JAWOGU010000701.1:0-3243 GCA_046496595.1 Chloroflexota bacterium | reverse complement strand
AGGAAACGGCCGTCATCTTGCCCGTATACAGCGGCGGCTCAGAAACATACTGCGCCTCAAATTTTGGGCCATCCGGGTCTTCATAATTGTGCAGCGCCAGGGGATTAATCATCCCGCGATTATACTTGAGGAGCGTCTCTATCGACAAAGCAGCAGGTGTTGAAGATGATTTTCTGACAATGGCAAAGGGAGGGAAAAGCAAAACGGCCGTTAACTAAACATAATCCAAAACAAGCATCAAGGTATTAATCCGCTTCACGTTATCCGGCAGCGCAGGCACGCCATTCAAACCCGCTTTGCGATCCAGCCAAAGTCCCAACCCATACCCCCCTGCCTCAACAGCGCCAATGGCGTCCACAAACAAATCATTCCCCACAAAAACACAAACCTCCGGCTCAAAACCCAACCGGCTGCTGGCTGTTTTAAAGATCGTTTTTGCCGGTTTATGCACGCCTTCTTCCTGACTAATGATGATGTGCTCCGGCAGAATATAGTCGCGCAGCGTTCTCTCAATAATGGGTCGTATTTGCCGGGAATGATTGGAAATAATCCCCATGGGCACATTTTGTTTTTTCAGCCAATTCAGCAAGGGGATTGTATCGTCATACAAGCTGTGCGGCAGCGTAGAATAAGCATCATACAGATGGTTCATCAAGGTCCAATCAGGATCAATATGATCCAATTGAACCAATACATCACGATAAAATTGTGTGATCTCTCTTTGAGTTTGTTTACTGGTTATGCGCTTAAGCTGCCCGGTTTCTACACGCTTGTGGTAAGAGCGAATCGCGTCTTCAACTTCTGCAAGGGTATATGGTAATCCTTCCCTTTGGAATAAGGCAGTCAACCGCTCCTCAGGTGAGACGTCACCAATCACGCGGGTTAAGGTTAAATCCCAATCAAACAATACACATTCGTAATTACGCATCCTTGTCGTTCCTGTGATGAAGTAGGGTGGTTTGAATGCAGCAAAAGCATGCGATTTCATGTGCCATTGTAAGGAGTCGCCACAGGAGCGTCTATGTAGGGAGCGTGATTTTCTGATTTTGGACGAAGAATTCACGCTTTTTTTGCGTGAAACCCCTTGAATTGGGGAACTGGCTTTGTCTATCCAAAGCCAGTTCCATCAAATCAGGGCGTCGGGGGAGGCGTCTCGGTGGGGGTGGCTTCTGGCGTGGCTGTTTCTGTCGCCGTAGGCGCCGGCGTATCAGTAACAGGCAGCGTTGCCGTTGGCGTAGCTTCGGTTGTAGGACTGGGCGTCATACCAGGTGTAAACGTCGGTATCGGCGTTACCGTCACCGTTTCGGTAGGCGTGACAGTCGTCGTTGGCGTTTCGGTGGGGGTGGAGGTGGGTGTCGGCGTGAGCTGCTTTTTGTTGAGCAGGACGCGACCTTCTAGCATCACCGGATCGTTTTCCGGAGTATAGGGGTTATCCGGGCCAAAAATAATCACCCGAATCGTAACCGGGCCATCGGTCTCGTTTTCAGTGATGTCCCAAAGCGCCAGCAAATTGTTTTCCACCTGCTCAGAACGGCGCTCCTGGATGACCCCCCAGCCACCAGGATCATGGCTGATGCCCCATTCCACCTGATAACCGCCAAAGTTAGGGCCTTTGACAGTGCCGCGAATCTCCACGTTTTCCATGATTTCAGCGTTATTTTGCGGCTGGCTGATGACCACTTCTGGACGAGGCGTGTTGCCGTCACACGCCTGTTCTGGCGGCAGGGTAAGCGGGATGGGGATGCTGCGCTGCGCCGCCCAGCCCTGCCCGCCGCCTGTTTGTTCCAGCCAGCGCTGGGCATTGGTGCGTTCCCGCGCTTGCACATCAGGCTGACCGCTGACAAGCAGTTGGAAGAAGTTGGCTTCGTGAACGGCTTCGCGGCAGGCTTCGTTAGCGCGCAAGTTGGTCCATAGGTCAATGGCGACTTTTTGCAGGAAGTCCTGGCTGCTGTCTAAGGGCGGCTGGTCGCCGGCAAACTGTTCCAAAATGCGGCCCTGGCAATCGGGTCCGGGGCGCGTGCCGGAGTCGGCGCAGATTTCGGCGTCTATCACGCCGGGCGGGCGAATGAAGTCCAGGGGCTGTTTATCGGCGTGGAACTGGGTCATGAAGCTGTTCCAGATGGGCGCTGCCAGGCGGTAGCCAGACTGCCCGGTACCGATGGGTTGATTGCTGGTATTGCCCACCCAAACGGCCGTTACCACATGCGGTGAATATCCAATCGTCCAGGCGTCACGCACATCGTTGACGGTTGAGCCAGAGGTGCCCGTTTTCACTGCCACTCGATGGCCCGGAATTTGCAGCAAGTTATTCACGCCAAACTCCGGCTGCCGGGCATTGTTGTCTGAAAGGATACTGCTTAATAAATAGGCATGTTCTCCCCGCACCACCTGCGCTTCAGCCGCCGTCGGCAGCACATTTTCATACAGCAAATTGCCCAGGCGATCCTCAATACGGGAAATCGTATAAGGCGCGATATAACGTCCCTGGTTAGCTAAAGCGGCAAAAGCGCCGGTCATTTGCAAGGACGGAATCTCACCGCCGCCCAGCGCCAGCGACAAACCATAATTGCGCGGCTGGCCCACTTCGGCGCAGCCTTCATCTTGCAGCGCCGTTATTCCCACTTTTTGCATATTGGCGATGAAATTGCACACCCCGACATATTCCATCGCTTTCACCGCCGGGATGTTGTACGAGTTGCCCAGCGCCGGGCGCAGCCGCAGCGGCCCATGAAATTCATCATCAAAATTTTTGGGCACGTAGGGCGGATTGGTTCCATTAGGGAACTGTGTCTCCACGTCCCAGATGAGCGTGGCGGGCGTCCAACCCCCTTCCATTGACGTCAGGTAAACCAGCGGCTTGATGCTGGATCCAGGCTGACGCGGGGCCAGCGCCATGTTTACCTGCCCGTCAATTGTCTCATCAAAAAAGTCGATGCTGCCCACCAGCGCCAGCACTTCACCGGTATCCGGTTTGACAGAAACCAAGGAGGCATTATTGGCGCCGCCCGCCTGGATAGCAGCCCGGTTTTCGGCCAAAGTGCGCACAGCCAGGTCTTGGGTATTGGGATCCATGGTGGTGTAAATGCGCAAGCCGCCGCGATAGATGGCCTGAGCGCCAAGCAGTTCTTCCGCCTGTTGCAAAACGGTAAAAACAAAGTGCGGATACTCAATTTCCTGAATGTTTCGCGTCATCTGGTAGACGCGGGTATTCATTTCATTGAGCGCGGCCTGCGCTTCTTCATA
>JAWOGU010000016.1:0-3522 GCA_046496595.1 Chloroflexota bacterium | reverse complement strand
ACGGATTGGAAACGATTTTCTTGGACAAATACCCGAAGAATCTACGGCACGGATGGGAAGCCAAAGTGAATGTTATCAGGTTTGCAGATGATTTCATCATCAGCGGCAGTAGCAAAGAATTACTGGAAAACGAAGTTTTGCCACTGGTACGAGGATTCCTACAGGAACGTGGACTCACTCTATCTGAGGCTAAAACCCACATCACCCATATCAACGAAGGTTTCGATTTCCTCGGTCAACACATCCGCAAGTACAACAACGGCCGTCTGTTCATTAAACCATCGATGAAAAGCCGAAAGGCACTTCTCAGAAAGGTCAGAACGATCATCAACGATAATAAGCAAGCAACTGCTGGTAATCTTATCACTCAGCTCAACCCGGTCATTAGAGGTTGGGCTTACTACCACCGGCATGTTGTCAGCAAAAAGACCTTTGATTGGATAGATAGCCAAGTCTTTCGCGCCCTATGGCGTTGGGCTTTACGCCGCCACAACAAAAAGTCGAAACGTAAAATCCGTAAGAAATACTTCAAATCAGACGGCAATCGTAACTGGGTATTCTTCGGTGACATCATTGGCAAAGGCGGTAAACCAAGACAAATCCGTTTATTCTACGCTGCAAAAGTGCCTATCAAAAGGCATACAAAAATAGTCGGTAAATCAAACCCATACGACCCTGAATGGGAATCTTACTTCGAGAAGCGAATTGCAGATAGAATGGAAGATGAACTGGCAGGGAAAAACAGGCTACTTTACTTGTGGCAGGAACAAAACGGAATTTGTCCCATCTGTCAACAGAAAATCACAAAACAAACAGGATGGAACTTACATCATATCATGTGGCGAGTACACGGGGGCAGTGATGCTTATGAAAATTGTGTACTCCTACATCCCAACTGTCATAGGCAGGTTCATAGCACTGGATTTAAGGTTGAGAAACCGCGTTCTTCACGGGGCGTTAGAGAGGCTTGAGCGGCTTGAAGGGAAACTTTCACGGGCCGTTCTTAGGGGAGGGGGTGGCGGCAACGCCACCTTCTTACCCGACGAGGTGCTGATAACACTTCGCGCACGTTGCGTTTAGGACTATTCAGTTTGTTGAATTATACTGAAAGGTTTCTGTATTTGTCAATCTGGGGTCTGTATATCGTCGCGGAACTTTCCACGTTTTTGACGGCTAGCAATATATGCCTCTACGTCTGCGGGTGTAGTAGTCCAAAAAAAACCGACTTTTCGAGCGTTTAACCGTCCTTTTTTTGCCAACTCTGCCAAATATTTATGATCGAAGTCATATAATTCGGCGGCTTCAGCAAGGGAAATAAGGCGGTTTTTGTCGTTGGGTTCGGTCAAGACTTGGGTCTCCAGTATCAATCTGCTTCCATTATAGTGGAAAAGGGGAGGGGAGGGGAAACGGCCGTTTGGCGTTTACAACTCAAGAGGCTCAGGCAAGGAAGCCAGGCGGTGCAAAAATGCTTCAATATCGTCTGTTGCTAGGCTGCCCATGCCGCCTCCTTTGCCAATCTTGTTAGTAATCGTTCAGCGGCGTACTGATAAGAACCCAGCCAATTGGCTTTGACGCCGCTTAATTCACGGTGGCAGACGCTCAACTGTTGCAGCTGCGCCTGGGGACTAGCGGCTGCGTCCAGGCCGAAAGAAACAGCAAACAAATCGGGCAGTGGCTGCCAGTTAGGCAAATACTGGCGTAGGCGGTGGCTATGAATCTGCTGCAAGAGAACGGCCGCTGTGTAGAACAGTTTCAGACTTACCTGCTGTTCCTCATTGAGTTGGCTCAATGCGGCAGGAACGGCCGTTGCCGTTTCCGGCTGGTAAAGAAAGAGGGTGATGAGCGCCAGATGCAAACGCGCCTCTTCATGCTGCACCAGCCCCGCCAGCAAAACGTCGCTTGGCAAACGCACTGCGTTTGCGCTGCTTTGGCTGCCTATGACAACATGCAGATTACGCGCTGCCAATTCAGCAAGTAATTCTCTTTCCGAAGCGACCCGTTCGACCTGCTGCATCATCTACTCTCACATCGTCAGGATGACGGCGTTAGCGAAAATGGTAAACCGGCTCCCGGTCGTTTTCAACCCTACCGCATGAGAACAAATTCATGAGGATAGGCGCAATTGGCCTGGATATAAGCCGCGCCGAAGCCGGGACCGTGCGACACCAACGTCACAGTTTTTCATGCTTTGCGTTAATCTGCTTCCATTATACGGGAAAAGGGAAAGGGAGGGGTAACGGCCGTTTGGCGTCACGACTCAGCAGCTTCGGGGAGGGAAATCAGACGGGTTTTGTCGTCGTTCTCATTCACAATTCGCGGTCAAACCTTCACAATCTGTCATTCAGATGCTTCTGGCTTCAGCACAGCATAGCGATAATCCAACTCGCCCCAGGCCAGCAAAAACTCGTCAATAGACACAGACATTGGTTCTGGCAACGCCGCCGGATCTAACAACCATACCTGCTCTGCATCATAACCAACGAGCACAACAGCGTGGGCAAATTCTGCGCCCTGCCAATGAGCGAACTCGCCAGCCTGCACCATCGCTATAACTGGTATGCTGCGATTTAACCATGTTATAAGAAGTTCCCATTCGCCAACGTCATAAAGCGGCGTAATCTCGCGGGAGGCCAGGCGCATAATCCGGCTTGGCGGGTACGCCTATGTTGGGAATAACGCCCATCTGCTCAGCTAACCGGTTCTGCTCGGTAAGGATACCCCAGTAGTGCAAAACCATCTGGGCGCAAGCCGCCAGGCAGTAACCTTCAGCTTTCTGCCGATGATAAGGAAGCGATAAGCGTTGTGGCATGGGTGATCATCTCTTCCGCCTCGTCTGGCGTGTTCAGCACTTCGCCCCCATAGGCATCTACATAGATAAAACCGACTGGCCCAACACGCGGCATATCCCGCTGGGCAAGGAAAGCGCCAAATTGCCATACCAGCCGGTCAGCAAGTTGTGTCAGTCTCGGCTGCTGCGCCATAAAATGGCCGACATAGCTGATGAGCCAGCCGTTGGCCTTGCGACGCGCCAGGTGCGCATCCAGCAGCGGCGCAGGTTCATCGTCCGCGATTACAACATAAACCCGGCTATCTTCAGGTAAATCAGTTCCAGGCGCGAGCCGAATGCGCCCCTTTTTCACCACACCCTGATATGATGCCATCATCGTCATGCACACCTATCCTCAACAAAATGCCGGGCGCTATAGGCAGCGCCGCCATTTGTAACGGTATCAATCTGTCTCCATTATAGTGGAAAAGGGGCGGGGAGGGGAAACGGCCGTTTTGCCCCATTTGCCTCCCAAACATGACACAACAATGACATCTGTCACATAGTAATCATTCACTCCCCCCACATGATTAATTGGCACAATAATCAAGGTCGGTATAAATTGGAGACATGCGCTTAACGGATCACGACCTGAAACAACTCAGTCCGGAATACCTGGGATCGCTTTCGCCAGAGCAATTGTTGCATCTGAGCAAGAAGATGCTGGACGACCTACGTGATGCGCGTGATCGGCT
>JAWOGU010000696.1:0-7192 GCA_046496595.1 Chloroflexota bacterium | reverse complement strand
CGGATATGGGGTCCATCTTCCTCAAGCGCGGAAACCTGAAATTGGGTCTGGGCATTGGCGCGCTTGTATTCTTCTTCCTCACGTCTGCCTCGTTCATGTTTGCCGCGCAGCGCTTCACAAGTGTGGATGTGCTCGTGGCGGCGGTTGTGTGGGGATTGGTCTTCTCTGTCGCCAACAGTTTCATGGAAGAGTTGTGGCTGCGCGGTATTTTCCTCAAACGCTTTACGCCGGTGATTGGAAGCAACGGCTCTGTCTGGGTGACAGCCATCATCTTTGCCTTCATGCACGGCTTCGCCTTTTATTTTGATGCCCTGGCGCTGACTTTTTTTGTGGTGAACACCCTGGCGCTGGGGCTGGCGTGCGGCTACCTGATGATGAAGTCAGACAGTATTTGGGGACCGGTCATCATCCATGCCGCCTCGGATTTCTTCCTGTTCATCGCCGTGCTGGCCAATGCGTAGTTTTTAACCAAGAAGAAACAAGGAACGGGTCATAATCAGAAGAGGCTCTCAACCGGTTCTGTAAGTAAAGCATTCACATTGGAGGTGGGCGATGACAAAACTGGATAATCTCGACAAACTGTTTGTTATTTGGGCATTTGTGTTCCAGGTTTTACTCATCGTGCATTTTGCGATCCGCAAACCCTTCTTCGAAAGTTACACGATGAAGTACGGATGGATCATTTATGCCCTGTGCATTCCGGCCGTTGTCATCAGCATTGTTCTCCTACGCGGTGGGAAAAGCTGGTCGTTCTGGCTGGGAGGCTTCTTGTTCCTGGTTTTTGCCCTCTTTGGCTACTGGGTTGACTATGTGGCGCAGATTGAATTTCGCAGCCCGTTACGGCCGTCGGTCCTGATCCCGTACGTGGTTTTGTATCTTGCCACAGTAATGTTCTATTGGTGGCCGCTTGGACTTCTCAGCCGCCCGTTATGGTTTGCGTATGCCATACTGTTTGTCATTGTCACCATTTTGAACATCACGTCCCACTAAAAAATCAGGGGGCAACATCCGAAAAAAAATCGGAGGAAGACATGAAACACAAGCAAATGAAAGAGCAACCATCTTTCTTTGACTTTGCTGCTGAGGTCGGCCTGACGAAACACATTGGCGGCATTGCCGCCACCGAAGCGCTTATTGAACTGTGCCATATTGGCAGAGAGAGTTTCGTCTTGGATGTTGGTTGTGGTGTTGGGGCAACGGCCTGCTTCATCGCCGCACGAGTTGGCTGCCGGGTGGTTGGCGTGGACATCCTGGAAAAAATGGTCGAGCGGTCCAGGGAAAGGGCGTCCAGGCAAAAATTAACGCACAGAGTCGAGTTTAGAGTAGCCGATGCCCAAAACCTGCCTTTCGCAGATAGCCTTTTCGACGTCGTGTTGACCGAATCGGTGACCGCCTTTCCCGAGGACAAACAAAAAGCGGTCCGCGAGTATGCCCGGGTGACAAAGCCGGGAGGGTATGTTGGGTTAAATGAGTCTGCCTGGTTGAAAACACCGCCGCCGCCAGAAATGATCGCCTGGGCTGCGCAAGAAGTGGGCGCCAGCGTGAAACCCTTGACGCCGGATGAATGGGTTGGGTTGTTGGATCTGGCAGGGTTGAAAGAGATCACCACAAAGACCTACCCCATTGACCTACAGGAAGAAGCGCAAGGCATCCTCCAGCGTTATGGTTGGGGAGGGATGCTGCGCGTGATGGGGAGAATGCTGCGACTTTATGCCGCGAATCCCCATTATCGGGAATTCGTCAAGAGAGTCCGTCAGGGCGGGTTTGTTCCGGAGCATCTCGATGCGTATTTTGGCTACGGGCTGTTTGTCGGGCGGAAAGAATGAAGCGCTGGACTCCTCACGATACACTCAACGTCAAACGGATTACGAGCCTGGACGTCTCGCCTGACGGCCGGCGCCTGGCCTTCACGGTCATGCGGGCGGTGATGACCTCCACGCAAAACAGCTTTCAATCCCAGGTTTATCTTGCCGATGCGCCAGGCAGCCAACCCATCCGGTTGGCCGCCGGCGAGTGCCCCTCGTCTGCGCCTCAGTGGTCACCAGATGGGCGATTCGTCGCCTTTCTGGCGCAAGGGAATGTCTGGTTGCACTCGCTGGAAACAGGTGAGGTGCAGCAGGCAACGGCCGTTCCCACGGGCGTCAGCAGTTTTAAGTGGTCGCCGGATGGCGGCATGATCGCCTTTACGGCCGCATACGGCCGTACCCCCGCACAAACCCAGGAGAAAAACGGGGTGCGCATCGCCGGCCAGGGCTTACAGAAACAGCGCCTGCACCTGCTCGCGCTGGCCGAACTTGCGCACGGCCCCGTTAGCGGGCGACCCCTGACCGGGGACGACATCCATGTGGGCGCGCCGGAAGTGCCGGAGGCTTATAACTGGTCGCCTGATGGCCAGGCCATCGTTTTCGCCCATTCCCCTTCGCCGCAGCCGAACGACTGGCCGGGCACGCGCCTGGCTCTTCTCACCCTGGCGGACGGCGCGATCCGGCCGCTGGGCGAGCAGGATACGGTGGCCTTCGATGCCCACTTTTCTCCTGACGGCCGTTGCCTGGCCTACAAAGTGTACGACACGCCAGCCTGGGAATAGTCGTCGGTCATTCATGTGCTTCCCCTCGACGGCGGCCATCCACTCCCCTTGGCTGACACCCACGACCGCCGCCCGGACCTGCTCGGCTGGTCGGCGAATGGGACACTGCTCTACTTCCTGGAAACCTGTGGCGTCCGGCAGCGCCTGTGCGCGCTGCCCGTGAACGGCCGTCCACCCGTGGTGCTGTTCGAGCCGGAAGGCGTCATCGAGAACCCCAGCCTGAATAAGACACGCACCGCCCTGGGATTCACGCTCCAGACCCCCAGCCGGCCGCCGGAAGCTTATCTCGCCCCGCTGGAGGCGTTTTCTCCCGTGCAAATGAGCCAGGTCAACGCCGAATTTTGCCAGCGCCCCATCGGGCGGACGGAAGTCATCCGCTGGCAATCGGTGGACGGGCTGGCAATCGAAGGGCTGCTAACCTACCCGGTTGGCTACGAAAAGGGGCGGCGCTACCCCTTGCTGGTCAGCGTGCACGGCGGGCCGGCCAACGTCTGGCGGCAGTTCTTCATCGGCCTGCAATCCTTTTATGGCCCGATCGCCGCTTTTGCTTCCCAGGGCTATGCCATCCTGCGCTGTAACGTGCGCGGCAGCACCGGCTACGGCCAGGCTTTCCGCCGCGGTAACTACCGCGACTGGGGCGGGATGGATGTCCGCGACCTGCTGGCCGGCGTGGACCACGTCATTGGCCTGGGCGTCGCTGACCCCAAAAGGCTGGGCATCACAGGTTGGAGTTACGGCGGCTACCTGACTGCGGCTACCCTGACCCAGACCGGACGCTTTCGCGCCGCCGTCATCGGCGCCGGGATGGTGAACCTGGTCAGCTATGCCCTGGGCCACGACAGCCCCGGTTTCTTGCCCGCCCACTTTGGCGGCGAACTCTGGGAGGTGGCCGATCTGCTGCTCGATCGCTCGCCCATCGCCCACGTCGACCGGGTGAGTACCCCCACCCTCATCCTGCACGGGGAACAGGATCAGCGCGTGCCCATCTGGCAGGGATACGAATTCTACAACGCGCTCAAGTGCCGCGGCGTCCCTACCCAGATGGTGGTTTACCCCCGCACCGGGCACGTCCCTGGCGAGCCGAAATCGCTGCTGGACATCATGGAGCGCATCCTGGCGTGGATGTGACGCGCGCATTTTTATACGGGCGCCCGATCAACGGGAATATCAATTAATGGCACGTGGTGTAACTACCGAAGCAGAGAAGGTTCCATAACCTTCCCCGCAACTTGGAAGTTGAGTGGTGAAGGAAAGGAGCGAGTCATGAAAACACGAATCCTCATGATCTGTTTGGTAATCGTCCTAATGGCCGGCTGTACGTTATCCGCAGCGAAGCAGGAAGAATTAGATGCGGAAACGTTGGACGCTTTGGAAACGGAATTGGAGGATTTGCGCCAGGAGATGAAGATCCCCGGCATGTCCGCCGCCGTAGTCAAGGACGGGGAGCTGGTCTGGGCGCGCGGCTTTGGCTACGCTGACATCGAGCATCAAATCCCGGCGACGCCCGAGACGCCCTACCACCTGGCCTCGGTCACCAAGACCTTTGCTGCGGTGGTCATTATGCAGCTCGTGCAGGAGGACAAACTGAGCCTGGACGATCCGGTCTCTCGTTACGGGGTTAGCCTGCCCGAGGGGGATGCGGTGCTGGTGCGCCACTTGATGAGCCACACATCCGAGGGCGCGCCCGGCGCACGCTACCAGTACAATGGCGCGCGCTACGGCTTGCTCAGCCAGGTGGTCCTCGCCGCAACCGGCCGGTCCCTGCAGGAGTGGGTGTACGAGCGCATCTTACAAACCCTGGGTATGGAGAACACCGCGCCGTCACCCCCCTCTGCCTGTGCCGGGCTGCCCTTTGCCCCCACGTGCGAACGGGTCTATGCTGCTCTGGCCAAGCCTTATTTCCTGGACACCGATTTCAACCCACTCCCTGGCTTCAACGAGGACTATTTCAACGCCGGCGCGGGCCTGATGTCCACGGTCGTGGACCTGGCCAGGTTTGACGCTGCGCTTGACGCCAACACCCTGGTGTCAGCGGAAACCAAGGAGCTGATGTGGACACCCACCATCTCCAATTCCGGCCAGAAGCTGCCCTACGGTCTGGGATGGTTTACCCAGAGTTACCGCGACACGCGCCTGATCTGGCACTCCGGCTTCTCACCGCCATCAACCTCGACGCTGTTCCTGAAGCTGCCGGAGGAGGGCCTGACCCTCATCGTGTTGGCCAACACCGACCTGCTCAGCCGCTCCTACCAGGCGGGCCACGGCAACGCTAACGACGTACTGAGTTCCCTGGCGGCGGTAACGTTCTACAAGAACTTTGTCCTGGCGCCCCGCTCCGGCCAACCCTTACCTGTCATCGATTTGTCCGGTGATGACGCTACAGTTCAGGATCTCATCAGGCAGGTGCAAGATCAGGGGGTGCAGGACCTCCTGTACAAGGAGTTCCAGGCGCGGAGGGCGCTGGCCAGTTCCCTGGCTGACCTGAAAGCACAAGCTGAGCGTCTTGCTTCGATGCGCACCACGGCTGAGGAGGTGGCCAGGAGCCTGGAGCCGCAGACACTGGATCTATACGTGGGCGCTTACGAGTTTCCCGGGGCTGGCGGGCTCACGCTGAGCGTGACCCGGACCGAGAACAAGCTGTATGCAGCCAGGTCCGGTTCGGCGCCGCAGGCGTTGCTGCCCTTGTCCACAACGCGCTTCTTTGTACCCCACGGATACGATTTTTTCCAACTCGCCTTCTCGCCGGACGCGGCCGGCGGGGCCTGCCGTCTGGTCTTGACCATATACGGCCAATCATTCACGGCAAGGAGGAAGTGACATGTGCAGGAAAGTTGTTTGACATGTCCGCCAAATATCGCGCCATCGCTTTGATCTCCGCATGAACGCGGATCAATCCTAACTGGAGCAGTTCTGCAACAGTTTGGAACGCTAATGATCAAAAGCAAATTGTAAGTGGAAGCAAGAGGAAAATAAAATGGAAACCCCGAACAACAATATTCAAACGGAAAAGAGAAAATTCCGGCTACATGAGCATCCCTGGCTTTCCCTTCTGGCAGTCGTGGTGACCATGGTCGTGTCAATCATTTTGGCAAGTAATTTGGTCATGTGGATGGGATTATCGCTTTTCTCCTCCACTGGTCAGTTTGCCCATACAATAACCTTTCAAATTCTGACGGTCTTCATCTTCGTGCCTTTCGTTCTGCGTCTCCCGAAGGGTAAAAGAACGTTCAGGCAGTATCTGGATGATATCGGGTTGACCAGGGTACGGCCGTTCTTCCGGCTTGTGCTGCTGGGTCTCTCCTGCTACCTCATCCTGGCGCTGTCGCAGGCCGCAGCTTCATTTACCTACCGGCTCAGCGAAGGATTACCCATCACCGGCAGATTTTTGCGGCAGGTCTTCGATCTGTCAGGAGACCTGCCGCCAGGTTCGTCGAGCCTCTTCATCACTATCCCCTCCATCTTTGAGGAGGTGGTCTTCAGGGGCATCGTCCTGACCGTATTTCTGGGCAAGTATTCGGAACGCAAATCAATCATCTTTTCGGCGCTTGGCTTTGGGCTGATCCATCTGCTCAATCTGGCAAATGGCAGTGAACTGGTGTGGGTGCTGGGACAGGTTGTCTGGGCTTTTACCCTGGGTCTATTTTACGGATACGTGTTCGTCAGGACGCGCAGCCTGCTGCCCCCGATGATCGTCCACTACCTGGGTAACGTGTTCATCGGCTCGTTGACAGGCTACATGCAGAGCAGGGCTTCCATTGAGATACAGGCCTTGTTTGGCGTTATCTTCTCGCTTGGCATTGTACCCACAACCTTGATGATTCTCTGGACCAGATTCTTCGTCGCAAGATGGCTGCCTGAAACGAATATGGAAAAACAATCTCATAATCATGTTATTCTATGAAGAACTTCTCGAAGATGCCGCCGTAGACGGCTTGGTATGAGCGGCAGGACTGTTGATGATGCTTGAAGAAATATTGCGTTGAAACCGTGCGAACAAAACAATCGCACCACATCAGGAAACGCACAATACTGAGATTTGATTACAATTAAGGAAAAACCCATAATGAACACAGATTATCGTATCCTCGCTGCCGAAAAACCGACCGATGAAATGTGGGAGGTCATCGGCGGTGGCATTGGCCAATATAACCAGAAGCATGGCGGCCCGGACGGCTTCCAGCATCTCTGTTTCGCGCTTTATGATCCTGATGGCAAAGTGGCCGGCGGCCTGATCGGCGAAATTTACTGGGGCTGGCTCTATATCAACCTCTTGTTTGTCAGAGAAGAACTGCGTGGGCAAGGTTATGGTCACCAACTGCTGACCCAGGCTGAAGAGGAGGCGCGCAAACGCGGCGCGACCAACGCCTTTTTCGACACCTTCAGCTTTCAGGCCCCGGAATTCTACAAACAACACGGCTACCAGGTCTTTGGTGAACTCAAAGATTTCCCACCCGGGCAGACGCGCTACTACATGACCAAAGCGCTCTAAACCATGAAACCAATCATGCGTCCTCTCACCACCGCAGACAATCACTTCCGTGCCCGCAATTTCCTGCGCGAGGTCTTCCTGCTCAACGACCGCCTCGAACACAGTTGGAACGTCGC
>JAWOGU010000261.1:0-3430 GCA_046496595.1 Chloroflexota bacterium | reverse complement strand
GCGCGGGGGCGGCCGATTTGCCCGGGGCGGCTTTGATGGCGCGGATGTCGCTGGCGATTTCTGGCTGAATGGGGGCGGCAGGCTGGCCGATAACGGCCGTTGTGGCGGCCCCCGGCAGCACGTTGATGGTAATGGGTTCGGTGGTGGTGGTGTGGTAAACGGCCGTTTCCGGGTCAAAATAGCTGTAGCTGATCGCCGGGATGGTCAGTTCGCCAGCTTCTGTGGGAATGAGCAGCCGTTGGTACACTTTTTGGCCGACGATTTTGCCGTCTTGTTTGGTGGAATTGGTCGTGGCTTGCTGCTCAAAGGTGCGCCACTCAGCGCCTTCATTCCACACCGGGTCGCCGGCTGTGTCCACATTGCCTTCACCGGTGAGAATCACTTCCAGCGTGACCGGCTCGTTCACCTTCGTTTCCGTGGTATCCACTTTGGCGCTGATGGCGAACTTGCCCACTGCGCCCTTAAAATCGGCGGGCGCGCCTTGAGGCCAGGGCTGCACGGCCACGTTTAACGGCCGGGTTTGCAGCACGCGCTCCCGTTCAAACAGGCTGCCCGGAATATTGAGCGTGGTTGGTTCGATCACCACGTCGCCGTTGGCGGTGGGGATGAGGGTATGGTGTACCTCGCTGACGCGGTAAGTGCGCCCGGCGGCCTCCACCGTGTAATCCGTCTGGAACGGCTCGCCGTCGGTCCAGAATCCGGTGAACGAAGGCGGCTGGTAGTTGGGGTCGCGGAACAGGTTGACGGCCTGGTAGAAGCGGAAGGTGTAGTCGATGGCCTCGCCCTGGTAAGGGGCCGGATTGTCTATGGCGGCTTCCACGAACAAATCTTGCCCGTTCAATTCTGTGGAAACCGGGGCGGTTTGGGCCGGCGCCGGCGCAGCCTGGCCGAGAGCTGGCGCCGCCGCTGCCCCGCCGCCCTGAGTAACGCGCACGGCAAGCGGGGCGGTGCTGTAGGTCTGCCCGTCGATGGTGATGCTGATGGGGGGAATGACCACGTCGCCGGGGCGGGCAGGCTGCAAGCGGTATTGGTAAAGGGTGCTGCTGCTGGTATTGCCATTGACAATGCTGATCTGTGAAGACCTGCCGGAGTCGACGATGTTCAATCCGTCGAGATAGGGAATCTCCGGTTCGGAAATATTGCTGCCCAGTCCGGCTACGGTAATGGTGAGTACCAGGGATTCGTCTGTACTGAGTTCGCTGCGGTCGATAACGGCCGTTATCGGGCTGTCCTGCGCAAAAGAAGGCAAGGCCAAAACGAATAGGGCAATGATGCTACCTATTGTTACCAGTATAAATTTCAGTTTCTTTTTCATAATATCCTCAATGCGATAGGCTGTTGGCAGTAAGCTGTTGGCGTTAACAATTGACAATTGATTACCAGTCTTGCCCCGATGGCGGCAGCGGTGAAACAAAGATTTGCTGCAAGCGTTCCTGCAACGTGCCGGAGCCTTGAGCGATAGAGGCCAGCAGTTGGCGCGCCTGTTCTTCCGTCAGGCGTTGGCCTGGTTGGGGAACCATGCCGTTTTGCGGCTGTTCGTTGGGATCGCCTTCTTGGGGCTGCCCGCTGCCCTGACTGGGCTGTTCCGGCTGCTGGTCATCCGGTTCCTCGCCGCCGTTTTGCGATGGGTCTTGCGGATCCTGATTTTGCTCGGACTGCTCATCTTTTTCTTCGCCCTGGCCGTTTTGGGACTGCTCAGACTCTTGCTCGCCTTCGCCAGTTTCAGATTCCTGCTCGTTCTCGCCGTTTTCAGAGTTCGACTCTTGCTGTTCGTCGTTTTGCTCACCGTCCTGGCTTTCGCTGTCTTCAGACTGCTCGGATTCTTGATCTTGTTGTTCCTGCTCTTGCTGCTGTTGTTCCTGCTGTTGCTGCTGCTGCAAGGCAAGTTCCAGGTTGTGTTTGGCGTCGGCGTCGTTGGGATTGAGGAGCAGGGCGTCGATGTAGGCTTGAACGGCCGTTTCCAAATCCTGTCCGTTATAGGCGGCGTTACCCAGGTTGAAGAAGCTGTGCTGCGCTAACTCGTCGCTCTGTGCATTGAGCAGCGCCTGCTGAATTTGGGCAATGGCGTCGCCGAAACTGCCCTGGCGGTAAAGGGCGTTGGCGGCGTTGTAGAACGGTTCGGCCAGTTCTGGCCGGCGGTTTTGCGCCAGTTGGTACGCGCCCAGGGCGTCCAGGTAATTTTGGGCGGCGAAGGCGTCGTTGCCCTGGCGCAGCAGTTTGGCGGCGGGTGAATCATTCCGGGTGATAAGGAAGAGTCCGGCTGCCAGCAGCGCCAGCGCCAGCGCCATAAGACCGGCGATTTTAGTAATGGGTTTACGTGATGCGTTCATAGTGATCTCCTGAAATTTGAAGATTGAAGATTGAAGAACTTGTCCTGAGCCTGTCGAAGGATTAAAGATCGGTCTGGGCAGGCTGGTTGACTGACAAATCTTATTTTCAGGGTGATTACAACGAATTTTAGAAATAAACGAATGGAACTCACCAGAGGGAAAATTCGTTGCTTACTTCAATTCGTTGTCATCATTTAAGAAAAAGATTAAATCTGTCGGTCAACCAGCTGAGCAGGGGTTGGCGTCTTTAATCTTTGATCTTTAATCTTTGTTCTCTTCTCTTTGACCCGGTCCGGTATCAGTTCGGCGATGATCAGCAGGCCCAGGGCGGCCAGGAGGAAACCCTGGTAGCGCTCAATCATGCGCGTGTCGAAGCGGCTTTCCAGGCGGGCTTTCTGCAAGGTGTCCAGTTCGGCCAGCAGACTGTCCAGTTCACCGGCGTCGACGGCGGCGCGGTAGTACTGTCCCCCGCCGATTTGGGCGATTTCTTGCAGGGTGGTTTCGTCTAGTTTAGACAGAATCACTTCACCCTGGGCGCTGCGTTTGTAGTCCACCACGTTACCGGCCTGGTCCAGCACCGGCACCGGTTCGCCTTCCGGAGTGCCGAAACCGATGGTGTAGATGAGTACACCGGCGTCGGCGGCTTCCTGGGCGGCGGCGATGGGGTCGGTTTCGGCGTCTTCCCCGTCGGAGATGACCAGCAATACTTTTTGGCTGTCTAATGACTCGTCGAAACCGTTAACGGCCGTTCTGATCGCATCTCCAATCGCCGTGCCGGGGCGGGAAATCACGTTCGGATTCGCCCCGTCCAGGTACATGCGCGCCGTGTTGTAATCTGAGGTCAGCGGGAACTGGATGAAGCTGGCCCCGGAAAAAACCACCAGGCCGATTTCGTCGCCGTTCAGGCGGCTCATCAGGTCGGAGATTTCCAGTTTGGCGCGGGCCAGACGGTTGGGTTTGGTGTCTTCCGCCAGCATACTTTGCGAAACGTCCAGCGCTACCATCACCTGCAAGCCTTCCTGCTCCACCGTCTGCACTTCCGTGCCCCACTGCGGGCGGGCAATGGCGACGATGGCCAGCGCCAGAGCAGCCAGCCAGAG
>JAWOGU010000684.1:0-12728 GCA_046496595.1 Chloroflexota bacterium | reverse complement strand
GTGAGTCGGCAGCCGTGGGTAGAGCAGGTGGAGATTGTGTACCAGAACGGTATGACGCAGTGGCAGATTGACGTGAATAACGAAACGGCCGCCGAGCAGCAGCTTTTCCGCCTGCTGGCGCAGGATGAAGGAGTGGTGGTGCAGGCATACGGCCGTAAAAAATTTGAGTTGGAAGAAATCTTCATGCAGTTGGTAGAAGGGGGGCAAGATGTCAGCTAATGTGAGCTTGCAGGCAATTCAAGGTGATGGTTGGTGGCGGGGCATGATCCCCATGCTGCGCCGCGAAAGTCGCAAATGGTGGCCCGGCCGTTTTGGCCTGGTGCAACTCATTGTCTGGCCGGCGCTGCTAAACGGCCTGCTGGCGTTTGCGCTGTTTGTGTTGCCGCGCATGGCCTCCGCCGATGGCGTCACTATCACCAGCGCCGAGGCCCAGGAAATGGGGCGGCAGATGTTTTTCGGGATGGGGTTGATGGCTTTGAGCATCGGCGCCATCGTGCTGCTGCAAGATGTGATCATTGAGGAGAAGTTGTCCGGCACGGCCGAATGGGTTCTGTCCAAGCCGCTGTCCCGCACGGCGTACGTGCTGGCCAAGCTGCTGCCAAACTTACTGGGAATGACGGTTACCATGCTGCTAATTCCCGGCGCAATCGGCTACTGGCTGTTCAATCAGGCCGCGCCGGGCATGATTACGATAGATCGGTTTCTCGCCTCCTGGGGCATGGTGGCCCTGAACCTCCTCTTTTATGTGACGCTGACGGTAATGTTGGGCGTCTTTCTCAAGTCGCGCACGCTGCTGCTGGGTGTGGCGCTGGGCACGCTGTTTGGTGGGCAGGTCTTGCCTGTCGGGCAGTTGGCGCTGTACACGCCGTGGCCGCTGTTTCAGATGGTGCTGCTGCCGCTGATGGGTCAGCCGCTTGCGCCGGAACTATACACGGTGCTGGTGAGTACGGCCGTTTGGAGCCTTATCTTCATCGCCGCCGCCATCTGGCAAATGAACCGGGTGGAGTTTTAAGCTAAAAGGTAAAAGATGGATCACGTCGTCTATTTGGAAACGGCCGCAAACGAGATGGCCCGGCTGCTTGATGGCACAAAAACGATGATTATTCGCGGCGCTGCGGGACGCAAGCTGCCCTACGGCAAAGTTCAACCGGGTGACGTGCTGTACTTTGTCAATAACGATGGTACCGGCCAGATTCAGGCGCGCGGGATTGCCGGCAGCGTTCTAAACTCGGACAAAATGACGCCCGATGAATCCGCCGCTCTGGTGAACCGGCACCAGGCGCAGCTCCAGTTGACCGAGAAGCAGTTGGCCCGCTGGGCGGGAAAGCGCTACCTGGTGTTGATCGAGGTGGAGGAGGTAACGGCCGTTGTCCCCTTTAGCTTTGATCGCAGCGCCTACGGCAACATGGACGATTGGCTGCCGGTGGGCGAGATTGATTCCGTGCGAAGGGTTTAGCGAGGCGAAAATCCATGGATACGCTTCGCAGTAGACCTCAAACCGATGACCTGACAAAAAGGATGATGAGATGAAACAGTCAAGTAGAAGATTGGCCTGGCTGCCGCCCTTGATGGCGGTGCTAAGCAGTTTGCTTCTTTTGTGGTACCTGCGCTGGCGCCAGTCGTTTGTCACTGCGGAAATTGAGAACGTCATCGTTCCCGGCCGGCAAGGAACGCCGCGCCAGGGAAAGCGGGTGCGGGTGCAATCTATTTTTAACCTGAATCCGCAAGATGTCTGGCAGAAAGTGACCACTCCAGCGCTGCTGGCCTACGTGGCCTATCCCGTGCTGACCTTCCGCCCTGTAGACGGTGGGCCGCTGCCGGAACATTGGCAGGTGGGCGACAGCGTTGACCTAAAACTGTACGGGCTGGGCTTCATTCCCCTGGGTCGGCACACCATTTCCCTGGAGCGATTGGATGCCGTCAGGCTGGAGATCCAATCGCAAGAAAGGGGGCAGATGGCCGAAACCTGGCTTCATCTGATCAGGGCAGAGCCGCACGATGACGGGCAAACCCTGTACACGGATGAGATAGACATTTATGCCGGTTCCTTTACCGGCATCATTACCGCTTTTGCCATAGGTTTTTACTGTTATCGTCAGACCCGCTGGCAGCGTTTAATAAAAAACCACGCAGTCTACCTGAGAAAGAAGGAACGGCGGTATCCAGGTCGGCATGATATTCGCCACTCCAGCAGCACCGCCAGCAGCGATCAAACGGTCACGCTCGACGTCAGCGGCGGCGTGAGCAGCATCAGATTAGAGCTGCCAGAAGAATAAACAGGACAAAGGTTCTCATGAAAAAAGCTCTCTCCCTTGTCAAATGGTCACTCCTCGGATTGGCGCTTTTGTTTGGTCTGTTGGTGGCGGGCAGCTACGCTAACCATCGCTGGCAGGCCCCCCACGAGGAGGCCGCCTATTCCCCACCGGGGCAGATGATCGCCGTCAACGGTCATCGCTTGCACGTCTATGCCGAAGGAGAACGGGGCGATTTGACCCTGGTCTTTCTATCGGGCAGCGGCACGACCGCCCCCACGCTCGACTTCAAAGGGGTGTACAGCCGTCTCGCCGAAGACTACCGCGTGGTTGTTGTCGAGCGGGCGGGCTACGGCTGGAGCGACGACAGCGGCGGCGTCTCCCGCGACATCGAAACAGTCATGCAGGAGACGCGGTTGGTTTTACAAGAGGCTGGCGAAAGCCCGCCCTACGTCCTCCTGCCCCACTCCATGAGCGGCCTGGAAGCCCTCCACTGGGGCAACCGTTACCCGGTTGAAGTTGCCGCTATTGTCGGCCTTGACCCGGCCACACCGCCCATCTACGAGATATTGCCGCCGTCCCGTGTGTCGCTGGCCCTGATCACCTTCGCCGCCCGCACTGGTTTGCTGCGGCTGGCCCCATTTCTCTGTCAGGAGTCTTCGTCGGCAGATTATTTGAGCGCGGAAGAAGTAGATATTTACTGCTCCATCATGTACCGTCGCACCCTGACGGACGATATGCTGGCCGAAATCGAAATCACCCAGGACAACGCTAGGCAGGTCGCCGCCGATGGCATCCCCAACGTTCCCATCTACTTTATTATTTCCAATGGAAATGGCTTACCAATAGACAATTGGGGCGAAATTCTAGCCGCCTACGCCGTCGCCGGGGGCGGCGAATATCTTATGATGGACGCCGGCCACTACGTCCACAGCGAAGCCCCCGACCTTGTGGCCGCCGAAACCCGCGTCTTCTTGCAGCGGATAAGATAAACCTAGAGATTGCGCAGATTAAAAACGAATAAAATCTGCGCAATCTACGGAGCAAAACTTCAGGAGAAAATGAATGAACGCATTCCTCGATAAACTGACCATCCAGACGTCCGCCCTGATGCTGGCGCGGTCAAAATATTTCCGTGCGGGGACGCAGAGCGAGCCGGTGGGTGAAATGATCACGGCCGTTTCTCTGAACGTGCCCCCCATCACCGGCCCCGGCCTGATAGAAGTGGCGGCGCAGACGCCGGTTGGCGTGCTGGATCCTGCCTTTCGCGTCACCCGCTGGGAAGGCGAGCGGCAGCCGGTGATCATTTACCATCACGGCACGAACGAGAACCCGCCGGAGATGAGCTTCAACAAGATTCTGGCGGGGAAAGATATGTCCATACCCGCCAACCTGATCTTTGTGCGCGCCCCGTTCAACAGCTCCCTGCGCGCCTTTGTGCAAAGCATTGCCCAGGCACGCAATTACGCGGCCATGCTGGCTACGTCGGCGGCCTTGATCGAAGGATTGGTGCGCCAATGCCGCGTTCAGGGGATGGGGCCGATCCTTATCTCCGGCATCAGCCTCGGCGGCTTCGTCGCCAACCTGCACCACACGTACTACAACAGCGCCGACGCTTACGCGCCGCTGCTGGCCGGACCACTGATCGAGGATGTTTTCCTGGAATCAATTTACCGCAAGCTGGTGGCTGTGCCCGGCGCAGTGGAGGCGGGAGAGATAGCGCAGGCGTTGAGTTTTGCCGCCGATTATACGGCCGTTTCCCACCACAACCTCTTCCCGCTGCTGGCCCGCCACGACCAGTATATCCGCTACGACGTGCAGCGAGCGGCCTACGGCCCCGCCGTACCTATCACTGTGCTGGAAAAAGGGCATGTTACCGGCTCATTGGCCTACGATGCTTTACGTGAGCACCTGCTGTCTACCCTGGACCTTGTCCCATTGACCAGGGCGCAGCCTGACCCGGTGGACAATAAAAAACTCCCCACTTCCCCGATGTGAGCAGAACGATTGTTTTGTAACATGTCTAGCAGATGGAAGACCCAATGATTAACTATGAACCACTATCCAGAAAAAGAAACAGGCAGGCAAATACGTGAGGTGCGACGTGGAACACAAAACCAGGCTGCTCGTTTTATTGGCCGATGATCAGGCCAATGTGCGTAATGCGCTGCGTCTGTTGCTGGAGCAAGAACCGGACGTTGAGATCATTGGCGAGGCCGCCGACGCCAGCGGCTTGCTGCTTCTGGTCACGCAAAAGCCAGCCGATGTGTTGTTGCTCGATTGGGAACTGCCAGGGCTACCGTCTCGCTATTTACTGCGCCTGCTGCGCGATGAACGGCCGTCGCTGCACATCATCGCCATGAGTAGCCGACCTGAAGCACAGCAGGCGGCGGCAGAAGCCGGCGTCGCCACCTTTCTCAGCAAAGGCGCGCCGCCGGAAGTTGTTTTAGCAGCTCTGGGCCGCTTACAAACTGGCGCAGAGCCAAAGTAAAGATTGATCCTTTGCCCAACAACGGATAACATGAAACCATGAGCGACGCGCAAACCTTCTTAAGCAATCCAGAGCCGGGCACATTGCTTTTTGGCGCAACGCGCATGGTTTTATTTGACATCGAAGGCGCTTTTTGGAGCCTGCGGCGGCAGTTGGAGGCGTTGGCTGGCCCGCGGCTGACCAGGGCGGCGCTGCAACAGGCAGGGACCAATGGCGGCGCTTCCTTCGCCCAACGCTTTGCCCCACAAACGGCCGTCACCACCATCCCCGACGCCCTGCGTGATTGTGTGGCTGCTTACGCCGCCGCCGGATTCGGCGATTTTCATCTGAGCGAAGTTGCCTGGCCTTTGGGGCGCGTGGTGGTTCAGGCCACCAATTCATTTGAGGCGTGGATGTTCCAACAGCACGGCCAGAGCAGCTGCGCTCCAGCGTGTGCCTACAGCGCCGGGGTGCTGGTCGGCTTCATCAACGCCCTGACCGACCGGCGGGACATTGTATGCGTTGAGCGCACCTGCCAGGCAGCGGGCGACGCTGCCTGCACCTTTGAACTATTGCCGGCAAGTGAAGCGCGAGACACGGCCGTTGTCGCTTTCGACCCCGACCCCTATTTAAGCCAACAATTAAACCTGCTAGACCTTCTCTTCGACCAGATGCCCATGGGCATCGCCATTCTGGACCGGGAGTGCCGGCTGCGACGCTTCAACCCCACCCTGGCGGCCTTCGTCGAACAGTACAGCACCCTGTCGCCGGAACAGGTGACGCCCGGCCTCTCATTTTTCGCCTTGCTGCCCGGCAACGAAGCGCCGACACAGGCGCTCTTTCAGCGCGTCCTGGCTGGTGAAACAGTGCGCCAGGTTGCCTTTCCTCTGGAGATAGCCGGAGTGCGCTCCTATTGGGACGCCGTCACAGCGCCGCTGCGCCAGGGAGAAAAGATAAGCGGTATCGTCCATGTCACCACCGACGCCACCGAACGCATCGTGGCGGAGCAAAAGCTGCAAACCATCACCGCCATTGCCAACAATTTCATCAACATGCCCCCGGACGAAATCGACCAGGGAATTCAAGACGCCTTGCGCGCCATTGGCGCTTCCACCGGGGCGGACCGGGCTTATATTTTTCTATATCATGAAGACGGCCGTACCATGAGCTGCGTCCAGGAATGGTGCGCCAATGACGTTAACCCCCAAATCGAATGGCTGCAAGCGCTTCCCGTGGCCGCGTTGGCCTGGTCAAACCAACAACTCAAACAGCAACAAACGCTGCACATCCCTTGCGTTGCCGATCTGCCGCCGGCCGCGGCCGCCGAACGGCAAGAATTTCTGCGCCAGGGCATCCAATCCCTCCTGGCTATGCCCATGACCTACCAGGAGAAGGTAGTCGGCTTTTTAGGTTTCGACGCCGTGCGCCGGGAAAAGAGTTGGACGGCCGTTGACATCTCCCTGCTGCAAATCGTGGGCGAAGTCTTCGTCAATGCCCTGGAACACAAACGCTCCCGCGCCCCCCTGGAAAGCGCCTACCAGGAGCTAGAACAGCGCGTCACCGAGCGCACCCTGGCCCTCAGCCAGCGCGCCGACGAAGTGCAAACCCTCTTCAACGTGCAGCAAGCCATCAACAGCCGCTTAGATCCCGACATCGTCCTCCAAATGATCGCCGATGAAGCGCGCCGTCTTACCCACACGGCGATGGCCGCCGTCTACCTGCGCCAGGGAGAAGAGTTGGTCATCACTGTCGTCTCTGGCCAGGTTGATCCGGCGCTGATCGGCTACCGTCTGCCACTGGACGGCAGCGCCGCCGGTCAAGCGTTACGCCAAAAGCAGCCCATTTTAGTGACCGCCACAGGAGAATCTGGCCCAGTCCACCGCGACCTGGTAAGCAAAGTCGGCGCCGAGACATTCATCATCGTCCCCCTGGTTTCCGGCCAGACGGCCGTTGGCGCCATCACCGTCGCCAACAAACAAGACGATACCCTGGGCGCCGACGATGAGCGTATTTTAACCATGATGGCCTCCGGGGCTGTCATCGCCCTGGAAAACTCCCGCCTCTACCGCGAAGAAAAGGTGCGTTACCAGGAATCGGAGCGCCGCCGCCAGGTGGCTGAAAGTCTGCGCGACATTTTGGTCCGCCTGAACACCGACCAATCGTTGCCCCACTTACTGGACGCCATTGTAACCCAGGCGGATGCGCTGCTGGACAGCGACGTCGTAGCGCTGTATATCCTGCATGAGGCCAGCCAAACGCTGAGAATTCAGGCGCTGCGTGGCGATTTGCCGCCTGAGGTGCGGCAGGTGGCGCTGCCGGTGGGAGTGGGGACCATTGGCCGGGTGGTTGCTTTGCAAGAACCGATGATTGTGCCGGACGTCAGGCAACTGGACATTCGCACCGTGCGGTCAGTTCGGGAGGAGTCCTTAGCAGCTGTGCGCGCCGTATTTGTTGAAGAAAGCCACCTAACCGCCCTGGCGGCGGCGATAGAGCAGTTTCAGGCGGTTCTCGGTTTGCCGCTCATCGCCCAGGAGACGGCGCTGGGTGGCCTGGCTTTTTATTACCGCCAACCGCGCCAATTCAGCGATGAAGAAGTCAGTCTGGCGACGATGTTTGCCGACCAGGCCGCCCTGGCCATTCAAAACGCGCGGCTGCGAGACCGCGCCGAAGAGGTGGCGGTGTTGGCCGAAAGAAACCGGCTGGCCCGTGAGCTGCACGATGCTGTCACCCAGACCCTCTTCTCCACCAGCCTCATTGCCGATGTGTTGCCGCGCATTTGGGAGCGCGATCCGGCGTTAGGGCAGGCCAAGCTGGCGGAACTGCGCGAACTAACGAGGGGCGCCCTGGCCGAAATGCGCACCTTGCTGCTGGAACTACGGCCGGCGACTCTGACGGAAAGCAGCCTGGAAGAGCTTCTGCAACAACTGGCGGCAGCCGTTATCGGCCGGTCTCGTTTACAGGTGAGGGTGGCGGTGGCCGGGGAAGCGTTACGGCCGTTGTCCCCAGACACCCAGGTTGCGCTCTACCGCATTGCCCAGGAAGCGTTAAACAACGTCGTCAAACACGCCCAGGCCACAGAAGTCACCATGAGCCTGCACTATTTACCAGAGTGTGTCGAATTGGCCGTACAGGATAATGGCCGTGGCTTTGATCCGACCGCCGCCAGCATTCATTCCCTGGGGCTGGGCATCATGCGCGAACGCGCCGCCAAAATGAACGCCACCCTGGAGGTAGAAAGTGCGCCGGGGCAGGGCAGCCGCATCTCGGTACGATGCCGGCCGGACGCGACGGACAGCAGTTGAGAAGTTGAGATATCTACCCATGAACCAACCTATCCGCGTGATGATCGTGGACGACCATGCTGTAGTACGCAGCGATTTGTCTGCATTTTTACTGGTGCACGATGACCTGGAACTGATCGCCGAGGCTAGCAGCGGCCAGGAGGCCCTGTGCCTTTGCGCCGAACATGAACCTGATGTCGTCCTCATGGACCTGATGATGCCAGAGATGGATGGCGCGGCCACCACGCGGCGATTAAAGCGCGTCATCCCGGGGTGCACGTCATCGCCCTCACCAGCTTCCGCGAAGAGGAGTTGGTACAAGGGGGTGTTACAGGCGGGGGTACTTTTATCGTTCGGCTTCAAGAGGCTCTGCCTGCATTTCATCCAGGCGGCGACTACCCGTCATGGCAAGCCATTGTTTGAAAGGTTCGGCTTTAGGCGAGGGAATAGATTGAACAATGCGCAAAACACCTTGCTGATCGGCGCATTCCGCCTGGTACGTATGGTTGTTTTTCTGGCTTTTCATGGGGAACTTCTCGCAGTTTGCGAGAAGTTGTCCTGAATCGTCACGCCGCTTCATGTCAGCTGTTACGAACCCAGTACCGACTCGGATCCGTCGCGTAGAGCCGTACTGCTTGAAGTTGACAACCTGACACATGGGTTACGCCTCCTGCACGCCTGTGCTGAGCTTTGCCGAAGCGCGTGCAAACCCATCAAAACGGCCGTCAATTCCATGCGGTTATTAGTCGTCCAGTCGTCGCCGCCCACCAGGACTTTTTCCCGACCACCCGCCTGCATCACGACACAATAGCCGCCTGGTCCGGGATTGCCCCGGCAGCTGCCGTCACCAAATAAAGTGACTGCTGTCATTGTCATCACGTTTACCTCCGGTTAGATTGGTTTTACCGGACTGGCCCCATGCCAGGCCCTTTCTCGCCAACCTACAGCCGTAGGCTGTTTTGTGTGAGTTGGCCCAAGATGCTGCAACAAAGGCAACATCCTATTCGCATAGTATTGAATTCTGGAAGACATCAGGTGCGAGAAGGCACGGAGAATAGGGCGGGTGGGTAATCGCTGCGCCGGTGGGTAATCGCTGCGCCGACCAGGACGCCTTCACCAAAACCTTCGCCTTCATGCCGGCGTCACCCATCACCGGTCTCGCGTCTTGCCTACAGATTGCATATACGTTTCTAGAGCTTGCCGCGTCGTCATCCAGTTACGGTCGTGCTTCATCGCCTCCAACTTGCCCGTGCGCGCCAGCAAACTCAGATACTCCTGGCTGTAGGGCGTCAGTTCGGCCGCCTCCCGCAGCGGCAGCCACTCCTTTTCTAGTGACGGTCGTGTTATCTGCGGTGTGCAGGCTTCCAGATAGAGCGTTAGGCTGCGCTCCACCGCCCGGCCGACAAAGTTCATCAGCGGCGTCGCATTCCCCCCATCGGCCTGGGCCAGCACCCGATAGTATTGCCGCCGGTTGGCGCGGGCAATGATGGCGGGTGGATAATCGGCTCGCAGCAAAACCAGGTTCATAATCAGGCGGGCGGTACGGCCGTTGCCATCAATAAACGGATGAATAGCCACCAGTTGATGGTGGGCCAGCGCTGCCAGGGTCACCGGATCCATGACGCCAGTTTGTGCTTGCAGCCAGTTCGCCCAATCATCCATTTGCGCCGGGATGTCCCAGGCGGGCGGCGGTTCATGGGCCGCGCCCACAATGCGCACCGGCAGCGTGCGATACTGCCCCGCATTCTCATCGTCTATTTTTGCCAAAACCAGGGCGTGCAACTGGCGCACATAAAAGGCCGTGAGCGGTTCCTGCTGTCCTGCCAAAGATTCCACCAGCTTAATCGCCTCCCGGTGATTGATAACCTCAAAATGTTCGCGCAGGCTTTTGCCGCCAATGGTAATGCCCTGTTCCAGAATCAACTGGGTTTCGCGCAAGCTCAGGGTGCTGCCCTCAATGGCGTTGGAGTTGTAAATCCACTCGATGGTCAGTTGTTCGTTGAGACGGCGCACGGCCGCCGCCGGTAACGGCCGTAACGCATCCAACTGCGCTTTTTTAGCCTGAATTCGCTCTTGTAGACGGGTCTCTAGCAACGCAAGCTCCTTATATCGGTATCGGATAACAAATATTATAGCATATCCGATACGCAATAACTGCACCTTCTCAGGTGGATGTTAAACGGAAGAGCAGCAGACCTGCGGCGCGGCGGGTTTGCTCGCCAATGGGCGGGTGGGTGGGTATTCGCTTGCGCCAGCCAACGCCTCGCCCGCTGCCTCGCACGCAGGCCATCGTTTCCGGTTTTGGACAACCAGAGCGCAGGCATGAGCGCGTCACGTTTCTTGCGCCCACACCTGCTCCGCTCTAAATCACGCCAAACATCACCTGGCGCGACTGGTTAATGCGCCCCAGGTTGCCTGTGGCCTCTTCCAGGAACACGGCCAGGCGGCGCTCCAATTCCAGCGATTTGGCCCACAGCAACTCTTTGGTCACCAACCCGGCCGGACCCAGGAATACCTGTCTGGTGCGAATACGGCCGTTCACCCGCCGTCCTTTCTGCAAACTGGCCAGCATCTACTCAGAGCGGCGCTTGTCTTGCTTGTAGGTCAGGGTGTAAATGCCGTGCGGCAAAACCACAATTTTACGCTCCGGCCGCTGCAACCAACCCTCTCGCAGCGTTTCAAACCACTGCACGCGCATCTCACCGCACAACCTGACCATCTCCCGGCCCAGCGGCGCCAGTTCGGCGTAGGGCAGCAGATATTTCTGCCGGTATTCCTGGTAGATATTCACCAGCGACTCCCTTTCCAGATCGCCGACCGCCGCCGATATATCAGCCCAGGTATAGCCCGTCAGGCGCATCGCCACGACGAGCGCGCCGCGATACATTTGCTCCGGATACCAGCGTTCGCTGCTGACGCCTACCAGAAGGGTGAGCAAATCACGGAAGAGATCGGCCGTATCAGGCGGCGTAGGCGATTCATGCTGCTGTACCGCCCATTCCACCGGACGCGGCACAAGGTCATACCACCGCGCCTGCGGCAGCCGCCAGGCCAGATTATCGTCGCTGCTTTCGTCATCAGGGTCAATGCTGTCGGCTGTGTCTACCAGGGTGTAGGCTCGCCACAAAGGATTTCCAACCGCCATTGAGTACGCGCCCCGATGGTTTACGCCTTTTCGGCACAACCCTCACTCACATTGGTTTGAATGTGGCTCAGGTAAGGCACAGCGCCATACCGCCCCTGAATGTAACCGCGTTCATAATCCTTGTCGTTGCGCACCTTAAACTCGGCCAGCGAATATAAATGACTGGCTCCCTGCTGATCCTTCTCCACAAACCATATCTGATCGCGGCGAAACAGGCGGTTGTCCAGCAGAGTGGTATCCTGGGTATTGAAAATAAGCTGCGCACCGTTCGGGTTGGTGGCTTTGTTGTTGAACAAGAAAATGATTTCCCGCGTCATCTTAGGATGTAGGCGGGCGTCCAACTCATCCACCACCAAAACTTTGCCCTTTTGGAGGGAGTCAAGTAAAGGAGCCGACATGACAAACAATTTCTGCGTCCCTTCCGATTCGTGCTTGTCCAACTCGAATAATTCTTGACCAGTCGGATTGCCCTCATCATCATACTGCGTATGAAGAGTGTGGATCGCAAACCCGGAGTTGGCGGAAGCTGAGTGCTTTCATGACAATTCTTCCTCCGATTGGCGGTTTAACCAGCCTGCTCCGGCGTGTAGGTCGCAATCATGTCGGATATGCGGTTAAGATGTTCGTTATCCCAACTAATTAATGGCACGTTGAGATACGCCGCAACAGCCACATAAAATGCGTCAGCGCCGCGCAAACGATATTGAGCTGCAATGCGGCTGGCCTCAATACCTTGCGCATGATCCATATGGATCAGCTGCAAGGTAGGAATAGACAAAAGCTGGTTGATAGCCATCTCGCCTATCTCAACGTGACCAAGCCGTCTCGATATCGCCCCACCTACTTCGGCTAACAACAAGATTGGCGCGGCTATGGGTATTTTGCGCCTGAGTACCCCTGACAACCAGGGCTGTGTGGCTGCATGGTTGATATCTTGCTGGATCAGAAAGCTGATCCAAACGCTGGCATCAATCACTATCATAATTCACGTCTGACATCATTGATGGCGTCGAGCGCCGAAACACCTTCAGGCCAGTGGGCGCTAATCTCCGCCGATAACGCCTCTAAATTCGTTAGAACCGCAGCAATTTCTCTATCTGTCGGCTCTGGCGGCGCAACCGGAACCAGTCGCGCGATCACCTCACCATGATAGGTAATCTCAATGGTCTCGCCCTCTTCACGTACGCGGCGCAGTAGTTTGCTCGTTTCTTGCTTCAACTCGCGGACACCCACAGTGATCATCATCCACCTCCGGAAAATATGTCTACAAATGTGGGCACATTATAGCATAAAAGTGGGATTAGGATACGGAGTAAACTGGCTCGACCACCACGGCCACCGGTCCCATCCCCATCTGGGTGAGTCCATCCTGAATGGTCTTGAGCTGCATATCGTTCAAGGCGACATCCTGACCAAATCTATAATAAGCTCTAACTCTACCAGCAAGCTGTGAATCTCCTCGCGGGCAAAGGCATCGATCACCTGCTTAAAGCGAATGGGCTGTTCGCAAAAAGTGTGAAACGGCATTCTCCATCATTGTGATTTCCTACACTACAAGTCTCGGTAAAAATTCTTGCCTT
>JAWOGU010000676.1:0-12465 GCA_046496595.1 Chloroflexota bacterium | reverse complement strand
CGCCAAAATACTATGGGATGAACTGCGTATACTGCCGCTGCCAGAAACGATAAGCTTATTTGATTCAGTGCTAGTCGAACGGTATCAAATGCAAGCTACATGGCAAACTCATCCTCAGAAACAGGAAGCGCTGCGCCAAACATACCTGCAATATCAAGAAGCTAGCGCCCGCCTGAGCCAGCTTTTTGAATGACCAGGCGCGAAGTAGATAATAGGTATTTTAAAAAATCGCAAGGGTATGAGTACCTGATAGTGTCATAGTAAGAGAACGCTTCCGTCTACGTCAACGGAATTTGTTCCATATTGATGTTTATCAGGATGAGGCCAATCCTTTTCTGTTGGTCTTCTGTTCTCTCTATCATCAAGAGGTGGCATATGAAAGCGGTAAAATGGATTCTGGTATTGAGCTTGATTGGTCTCGTTTTGTTGGTTTATCAGGGTAGTTTTGCTCTGCCATCGGCGCAAACGGCCGGGCAGGCGAGTCTGGACGAGGATGAGATGGCTGCTCAGTCAGCCTGGGGCAGTACCACTGATCCGAATGTGGCGGTTTTGTTGGCCGAAACGGCCGTTAACGACCCAGCCATCATCAGCACCCTCAGCGAAGTGACTCACGGTTACGACAAAGTGACGGGCCAATATCTCGACGATCCCACTATCATTCGCCAAACAGCCAGCCAGGTCTGGCCTAAAGACGAAAAGGCGTGGCCGGACAGCAGCTTCATCCGCTTTGGCGCCAACAACTTGCTGACAGTGACGCCGGGACTGGCGCCTGATTTACAGCAGCGTATGTTGACCGCCGAGGCGGCGGACGGCGCGCCGGCTGAATATCTTGCTTTGCAGTTTACTTATCCGGTGGACATGGCTTTGAAGGAAGCGCTCATTGCCCAGGGCGTCGTCTTTGGCGATCCGTTGGACAGCTTATCCTTCTATGCCAAAATCCCCGGTCAGGCGATAACGGCCGTTACCGACGCCATCGCCCAGGGCAAAATCAACTTTGTGGGGCAAGTACCGCCCGCGTATCAGATCAGCGAAGGATTGCAAACGCAAATCAACAGCCTGACCGCAGGAGAAACGGCCGTACCTGTCACTGTGCAGTTGTTTGAAACCCCCAGCGAGGCCCAGATAGCCGAATTAGCCAGCCTGATGACCATCGAACGCCGTTCTGACGGCGCCATGCACCTCATCGAAGGCACGATACAGGCCAACAATATCTATGCCCTGGCAGCCAAAACGGCCGTGCAAATGGTCCACGAACACATCGTCAATGAATCCGGTTCGGTCGAAACGCCCCCTGTGCCCGCTGTCCCCACCACCGGTTCTGCCAACCTGGAAGGCAACCTCGCCACTGGCGGCGACATTCTCAAACTCAACGGCTACAACGGGACTGGCGTTAATGTCATGATCATGGATTCCGGCATCGCCCACCAGGGCAGCACCTACCACCCCGACCTGCCGCTCAGCCGTATTACCGACCAATACGCCTGGTATCCGCTGCCCGTTAGCAATGATGCGGCGGCCATAGACAGCCACGGCACCCACGTCGCCGGCACCATTGGCGGCAGCGGTAACGGCACGACGGGGCAGTCCTGGCAGGGCATTGCCCCGGCTGCTAACCTGATGATTTACCGTCTGTGCTGCAACGTGCCCGGCGGCACTGGCTATTTCAACGCCGACTTCCAGGCTTCTTTACAGCGGGGAGCGGCCAACGACGGCCACGTTTCCAACAACAGTTGGGGCGGGGGAAATGGCACTTACGCCGTCAGCTCGCAGTTAGCCGACCGGGCGGTGCGCGGCGAATTTAGCAGCCGCTGGATGAACATGGTCATCATCACCCATAACGACAATGCCCTGTCCCGCAGTCCCGGCACGGCTAAAAACGCCCTCACCGTCGGCGCGGTGAAAGATGGCAACTGGCCTCAGGAAAATGTCACCTCCTGCGGCGGCGTGGGCGACGACAACTTCCCGCCCGGCGAGCGCATCTGCTTCAGCAACTTCGGCCCCATCGACGTGGATGGCGACGGCAATACGCGCGTGAAACCCGATATTATGGCCCCCGGCGTGCGCACCCGTTCGGCTGTTGGCTGGTATTTTTTTGGCGACAATCGGGAGTATGACACCTGGAACGGTACCAGCATGGCCGCGCCGCAAGTGACCGGCGGCGTCGCCCAATTCCTGCACGCTTACCCCGGCTATGTGTCCTGGCCGGAAGTGGTCAAAGCAGCCTTCATTGCTTCGGCGACCAACGTGGGCGGAGCGGACGTTGCCAGATACGGCCGGGGCATGATCAATACCTACCACGCCGTTTATGACCAATTTGGCATCAGCGATACCACCCGCTGGACCGGCTCTCTGGCGGCTACCGGCAATGTCAACGAGCACACGTTCACCGTTCCGTCTGGTTTCTCAGAGATACGTGTGGCCCTCACCTGGGCGGACCCGGTAGCCGGGGCCAACAACGACGATGTGATCAACGACCTGGATGTGCGCGTCTACGACGCCAACAACGTGCTGCGCGGCTCGTCTTCTACCGTCGATGACACAGTGGAGTATTTGAAGATCACCGCCGGAACGCCGGGAACCTGGCGTATTGAAGCCCGCGCCTTTTCGCTCTCTTCGGCACAGTCATATGGTCTGGCTTCGGTGGTGGTGATGAAGCCGGCCGCCTTATCCATGCCCGCAGCCACGGTTGAACCGGCCGTCGGTACATTTGGCGGCGGCACGTTTTATCTGTACACCACCATCAACAACAGCGGTTTTGCCGCTCCGGGCGCTTACGTGCGTTTGCAGTTGCCCTCCACCAGTCTGTTTACAGTTGAAGGGGCGCGCATTTACACCCGCGACGGCCGTTCTCATTATTACGACGACGCCGAACTGCACAACGATGGCGGCGGTCTTTATTGGCGCGTTTCGGTGGGTGAAAGTATCGCCAACCATCCCCGACTGGTGCGCTGGTTTATAAGCTATAATGGCGCTAACACCTGTCAGAGCAAGTATACGTTTAATGCCGGTTCTTTTTTCCGCGACAACGGCGGGTTGGCTACCGGGGGCAGCAGCAGCGTTACCTTCGAGAGCATGGTGTGTAATTTCCTGCCCATGATCAGGAAATAAGGAATAGAAATTAAATAACCTGCGGAAGATTAGACCAATCTTCGGAGATTGGTCCAATCTAAACGTGTAAGTTATTCAATTCTTGCCCCTGTCAGGGCTGCGTATCAATGGAGGCAAGTTGATGAAGCAAATCGGTTTACTACTGGCTGTTTTTTTGATGGGGGTCTGGTTGGTGGGCTGTATGGCAGGCGAAGCAGACGACCTGGCAGACCGGGTACAGGCGATGATGGACGGCGATGCGGGGGCCTATGTGGTGCTGACGCTGCCCGGCACAGTGGATGCGGCGCTGACACAGCAGCTCGACGCGGCCGGAATTGTGCTGTTTGACCCGCTGGGCGAATATCGTTATCAGGCGTATGTGCCGTTAACGGCCGTTCCCACCCTGACTGCCCTGCACGACAACAACGTCATCATAGACGTAACCGCCATTGACCCGACCACAAAAATCAAAGGGGATTTTGCCGATGCGCAGGCGCCTTACGCCATCGTTGTTCACTTTTATACCGCGCCTACGGAAAGCGAAACGGCCGTTTTGTCTGACACTATGGTGGTGGAGCAAACGGCCGTGGGCGTAATGAACTTTGTTGAAGGGCAGGCCACCGGGGCGCAAATCAAGCAGTTGGTTGAACTGCCTTTTGTGAAGCTGGTGGAAGAGGCGGTGGTTTCCAGTGGAGGGGACGGCTCGTAAACCTTTCGCTAAAGCCCACGCCGTTCCTGCATCACTCCCTTATTAAAAATTGACAATTTAATTGACACGCCAGATTACAAAAGTCTGGCAGACTTTTGTAATCTCTTACCAGCATCCACCAAAACTCCCCGCACACGTAAAAAATTTATATCTTGACAAAGGCACTGAATTTGTGCTTTAATAAAGGCGAACGTTCGGGCGAACGTTCGCCTAATCGGAATGTGGACTGTTTCAATAGATGAGGAAGGCAACTTCATGGCGCGAATTACCATCAAAGACGTAGCGGCCCGCTCGGGTGTGAGTTACCAGACTGTTTCCAAGGTGCTCAACAACCAGGGCAACGTGACGGCGGAGACAGAGGCGAGGATATGGCAGGTAGTGGCGGAACTGGGTTACAAACCCAACGTTAGCGCCCGCAACCTGCGCACGCAATCCAGCAATCTTATTGGCTATGCCTGGCAGCGCAGTGTGGATGATTCGCCGCGCCCCATTTTGGACCAGTTTCTGTATGATGCGGTTTATACGTTTGAGCAGCATGGGTATCACCTGCTTACGTTTTTGGTGGATGCTGACGACAAGTCGGACGCGCCTATCTATAAGGAGTTGTATGATCGGGGGCAGGTGGAAGGTTTTATTCTGGCCGACACGAACCATGATGATCCGCGCATTGCTTGTTTGATGGAACAGGGCATTCCCTTTGCCAGTTTTGGCCGGGCTAACCCGGAGTGGGATTTTTGCTGGGTGGACATTGACGGCCGTTTTGGCTTGCGCGCTGTGGTGGATCATCTCATTGAACGGGGCCACCAGCATATCGGCCTGCTCACCTGGCCCGAAGGCTCGGAGGCGGGCGCTTACCGAGAGGAAGGGTTTGCCGATGGACTGCGCGAGGCCGGGCTGACGCTGCGGCCGGACTGGGTGCTGCGCGGCGGCAATACGGTGCAGTTTGGCGCAGCCGGGATGCAGCATTTTCGCAGCCTGTCCGCGGCGGAACGGCCAACGGCCGTTGTCTGCGTCTCCGATCTCATTGCCATTGGCGCTCTAAACGACGCTGGCGCTGCCGGGCTAAACGTGGGACAAGACCTGGCCATTACCGGCTACGATGACATCCCCATGGCCCAATACTTCACCCCTTCCCTGACGACCGTGCGCCAACCTATCGCCACCGTCGGTCAACAGGTGGTAGACCTGCTGTTGAAACAAATTAAAGGGCAGCCCATTACTGAAAAAGGGATTTTGCTCAAGCCGGAGTTGATCATTCGTGAATCGAGCTGAAACTATGAGTTTGCAAGCGGTAATTTTTGATTTAGACGGCGTCATCACAGACACGGCCGAATACCACTATCTGGCCTGGCAGAAGCTGGCGGACGAAGAAGGGCTGGTTTTTGACCGGACCCTCAACGAAAAGCTGCGCGGCGTGTCGCGGCGGGAATCGCTGCTCATTATCCTCAACGGCCGTTCCCTGCCTGAAGAGATCATGACCGAGATGATGCTGCGCAAAAACGTCTACTACCAGCAAATGCTGCACCAGATTTCGCCGGCCGATCTGCTGCCCGGCGTAGAAAAGCTGTTGGACGAACTGGACGCCGCCGGCATTCCGTATGGCATTGCTTCCGCCAGCCGCAACGCGCCCTTTGTGGCGCAGCGCCTGGGCATTGCCCACCGCCTGAGCGTGTTGGCCGATGGCCGCAGCGTGGACGATCCGAAACCGGCCCCTGACCTGTTCCGCTTTGCCGCCGCCAAATTGAACGCGCCGCCCGGCTGCTGCCTGGTGGTGGAAGACGCCGCCGCCGGGGTGCAGGCCGCCCTGACGGCGGGCATGATGACCCTGGCGTTAGGACCGGCTGACCGTTTTGCCGGCTTACTGCGCTTCGCCAACCGCCGCGACAGCCTGGAAGATGTGTCCCTGGCCGATTTGAAAACGATAACGGCCGTTGATCCCCAATGGGTTATCACGCAGTCATCATTTGATCCGGAGGCGCAGCACCACATGGAAACGGTTTTCACCCTGGGCAACGGCTGCTTTAGCACCCGCGGCGCGTTTGAGGAAGGCTTTCCCGGCGACAAAGCCATCACCTTTGCCCACGGCATTTTCGACGACATGCCGGTCAGCTTTACCGAACTGGTCAACATGCCGGACTGGCTGGACACGACCATTTGGGTCGATGGCGCCCGGTTCCGCTTGGACGAAGGTCAGCTCCTGCATTTTTACAGGCAGATGGATTTGCGCCAGGGCATTTTGCGCCGCGACGTGCGCTGGCAGGCGCCTTCGGGAGCCGTCATCGACCTCACTTTTGAGCGCTTTGCCAGTTATGATCAGGAACATGTGGGAGCGCTGCGCATTTTGGCAACGGCCGTTAATCAGCCCTGCCATCTGGCCATCAACACCGGCGTCAACGGCCACGTCGCCAACGAAGATTTGCTGCACTGGCGCCTGCTGGAGCAAGGCGCGGCTGAGGACGGCGTCTGGCTGCGCAGCCGCACACGTTATACGGAGATGGAGGTGGGAACGGCCGTTGCCGTTTCCTATTCCAATGGCGCGTATGGTTTGGCGCAAAACTGCCCCGGCCAGCCGCGCCTGCGCGTCGAACAAATGCTAAACGCCGGGCAAAGCTTGCAGGTGGACAAATTGATCAGCTATGCCGCCGACCGCGACGTTGTGCCAGAGGCTCAAAACGTGGTCGCCCGCGCCCGGAAATACCTGCAAAATCAAACCTACGATAATCTGCGCGCCGCCCAGGCGGCCGCCTGGCAGGCGGTGTGGCAGGCCAGCGACGTCCTCATCGAAGGAGACGCCGAAGCGCAGTTGGCTTTGCGTTTCAATCTGTTCCAACTATTCGCCGCCGCCCCGCAGCGCGATGAGCGGGTGAGCATCGGCGCGAAAACGCTGAGCGGCTATGGCTATCGGGGGCACGTTTTTTGGGACACAGAAATATTTATTCTGCCGTTTTTTAGCTACACCCAGCCGCACATTGCGCGCAACATGCTGCTGTATCGCTACCACACGCTGCCCGGAGCGCGGCGTAAGGCGGCGCGCAATGGCTTTGCCGGGGCGCAGTACGCCTGGGAAAGCGCCGCCACCGGCGACGAAGTGACGCCGACCTGGGTACCCCATTTCAGCGATGCGACGCAGTTGGTGCGCATCTGGACGGGCGACATTCAAATCCACATTTCAGCCGACGTGGCCTATGCCATCCGCCAGTATTGGCAGATTACCGGCGACGATGATTTTATGCGCGATTATGGCGCGGAGATGATTTTGGACACGGCCCGTTTTTGGGGCAGCCGGGTGGAGCGGGAAGAGCAGAACGGCCGTTTGGCCTACACCATCCGCGACGTCATTGGCCCGGATGAATATCATGACCACGTAGACAACAACAGCTTCACCAACTACATCGCCCGCTGGCATTTGCAAACCGCCCTGGAAGTACGCGACTGGCTGCGTCAGACGTATCCGGCGCAAGCGGCGGTCCTGGAAACCGAATTGGAATTGACCGACGAGGTATACCGGCGCTGGCAGGAGGTGATAGAGCGTTTGGTGTTTTTATGGGATGGGGAAACGGCCGTTATCGAACAATTTGAGGGCTTCTTCCAGCGCACCCGGCTGGACCCGGACCTGTTCGCCCATGCTGCCAAATCCCTGCAAGTCATTCTGGGCATCGAAGGCGCCAACGAAAGTCAGGTACTTAAACAGGCCGACGTCATCATGCTGCTCTGCCTGTTCCGCGACCAGTTCGACCAGCGCACCTGGCAGGCCAACTGGGACGCCTACATGCCCATCACCGACCACAAATATGGCTCATCGCTGGGGCCAAGCTTCCACGCCTGGGCCGCCTGTGAAATGCAGCGTCCCGACGAAGCCTATGAGCATTTCATGCTGGCTGCTCTGGCCGATTTACGCAACCCGCGCGGCAACGCTGGAGATGGCATCCACGCCGCTTCGGCCGGCGGCGTGTGGCAGGCCGTTGTCTTTGGTTTTGCCGGTCTGCGCCAGGAACAGGAGATGTTTTCCCTAAATCCCCAATTACCAAAGCATTGGCAGCGCATCGCGTTCAAATTTCGTTATCGTGGCGAACCAAAACAGGTAGACATTCGCCGCGATGCAGAAGGAAGGGTTATCGCAAAAATTGAATAAGCATAGATACCTGAGCAACAAAAAGCCGCGTATCCCGACCGGTCAAGATGGGGACACACGGCATGTAAGCTGAGACGAAACGTTTTAACAACGATGCGCCTCGCGGAGTCAATTATACAACACTCTTGTTGCCTTCACTCCTCGACGTGTATCGAATTTATTAATCAGTGAAATGACGTAACTACTAAGGCTATCGAGGGCTGAGCTTGTCGAAGCCCACAAGCTCAGGCAGCGGGCTTAGCAGTTACGAAATGAAAGGAGAAGAACATGAACAAGCGTTTATTAACTTTATGGATACTACTGCTCGTGGGAGCGCTGATGTTGGCTGCCTGCGGCGGCGCTGCGGAACCAGCCGCCGAGGAACCAGTCGTTGAAGAGCCAGTCGTTGAAGAACCCATGGCTGAAGAACCAGTCGCTGAAGAACCAGCCGCCGAAGAACCCGTGGTCGCAGAACCAGCCGGCGATGTCGTGCAGTTGCAGTTGATGGGTTGGGCCAGTTCCGACGCGGAAAACAGCCGCCTGCAAGAAATGATCGACAATTTTAACGCCGCCAACAGCGACGTGCAGGCCAACCTGCTGCTGGTGCCCGACTATGACACCAAACTGCAAACCAGCCTGGCTGGCGGCGCGCCGCCCGATGTTTTCTATATCGACAGCTTCAAGCTGCCCGATTTCGTGGCCGCCAATGCCATCGCCCCCATCGGCGATGAGTTGGAAAATGTGGACGATTTCTATCCCAACTTGCGCGAAGCCTTTACGCTTGATGGAACCTTTTACTGCCCGCCCAAAGACTTCAGCACCCTGGCGCTGCAATACAACACAGACATGTTCGACGCCGCCGGCCTGGATTATCCCACGGCTGATTGGACCTGGGATGACCTGCGCGCCGCCGCCGAAGCCCTTACCGACAGCGACAACGGCGTTTATGGCATGGTGCTCAGCGCCGACATGGCCCGCTGGATCGCCTTCCTCTATCAAGCCGATGGCGCCATCACCAACGATGATTTCACCGCCATGACGCTGGATTCGCCGGAAGCGCAGGAGGCAATGGACTTCTACGTGGGTCTGGTGCAAGACGGTTTTGCCGCCCAACCGGCCGATCTGGACAGCGGCTGGCCTGGCGAGGCGTTTGGCAAGCAAACGGCAGCCATGTCGATGGAAGGCAACTGGATTGTGTCATATCTGCGAGACCAGTTCCCGGATGTTAACTTTGGCGTCACAGAACTGCCGGCGGGTCCGGGCGGCGACGCCACCATGTCGTTTACCGTTTGTTACGGTGTACCGGCCAGCGCTGCCAACCACGACGCTTCGGTGCGCCTGGTGAATTTCCTGACCGGGCCGGAAGGTATGAAGGCGTGGTCTGATCTGGGTCTGGCAATGCCCACCCGCGCCACTCTGCGTGATGGTTGGTTGGAACAATATCCCGATCTGGAACCGTTCCTCAACGGGGCGGACTATGCCTACCCATGGCAGTTCCGGCCTGGTTTCCAGGATGTACTGGACACGGTGAATTCCGGCTTGCAAGAAGCGTTCACCGGCCTGGCGACGACAGAGCAGGTTCTGCAAAATGCCCAAGAAGTAGGCACGGAAGTGCTGAACCGGTAAAAGTTTTTACAAAATAACCTGGGAGTTTCCAGATTGGACCAATCTCAAAGATTGGTCCAATCTACCCAGGTTAGAGGAACAGCAAGGAGGCAGCAGATGGCTGTGACAAGCGGGATACGGGGTGAGGACAGGCAAAATGCCATTGCCGGCTGGCTGTTTATGACCCCTGCCATTCTCATTTTTTCCGTGTTCATCATTATTCCTATCATTGCGGCTGTGTACTTTAGCCTGACCGATTGGAACGGCATTAGTCCACCAAGCGAGGCCAGTTTCATCGGCCTGGACAACTATAAAGCGATTCTGGCGGAACCGGGCATTCGGCAAACAGACTTTTTCACTGCCCTTAAGAACACCACTTACTTTGCCCTGGGCGTGGTGCCTATGCAAACGATTATTTCCTTGTTTCTGGCGGTCATCGTGAATCAGGCGCTCTTACGGTTTAAGGGCTTTTTCCGGACGACCTATTACTTTCCTTCGATCACGTCGTCGGTGGCAATCAGCTTGATGTTTTTGTTTTTCTACCAGAAAAGCGGGCTGGTGAATCAGGTGTTGGGCGCTCTTACTTTTGGCGCGTGGCAGCCAATCGCCTGGATGGCCGATCCGCGCGGCCTGATCCACATTGTGCTAAGCTGGTTTGGTTTAACCATTCGCACCGCCCCTGATTTTCTAACGCAAACAGCCTTGTTTGGCGTCACTCTATGGAGCTGGATCAGCGGCCCCAGCGTGGCCTTGACGGGCATCATGATCATGAATACCTGGACCACCATCGGCACGATGATGATCATTTTCCTGGCTGCCTTGCAGAACATTCCCGGCTTTGTCTACGAAGCGGCGCAAATTGATGGCGCTTCTGCCTGGACACAGTTTCGCCGGATTACGGTGCCCATGCTGCGGCCGACCCTGTTTTTTGTGATTACCCTGGGACTTATCGGTACCTACCAGGTGTTTGACCAGATTTATGTGATGAGCAGCGGCGGACCCGCTAAAACGACTCTGACAGTTGCCTACCTAGTGTATCGCAATGGTTTCAGCAACAGTCAGATGGGGTTGGGGGCGGCTATTGCCATCTTACTATTCATTATCATCTTTGCCCTGACGATGATTCAGCGCCGCATCACCGGCAGCGAAGCAGAGTAGAGGCGAAGGAGTATCTTGTGACCACGATTAGCAAATCGATTCCGCAGAACAGTTTGAAGGAACGCGCCGGTTGGGCAACGGTTAGGACGGTGTTGTCTTATGGCATTTTGTTTTTGCTGGCGCTGGCCTTTATTTATCCGTTTTTACTGGCGATTTCGACCAGTTTCAAGAGCTTACCGGAGATTAACCAGTACCCGGTGAGCTTGATTCCCAAGGAAATCTCGCTGGAAGGGTATCAGCGGCTGCTGACTTTTAATGTGCCGCGTTGGACTATGAACAGTGCGTTGGTGGCGGTGCTTGTGACACTGGGAAACGTGTTGTTTGCCAGTTTGGGCGGGTATGCGCTGGCGCGCATCCGCTTTCCGGGCAGCCAGGTTGTTTTCCTGGGCATATTGGGCACCATGATGATTCCCGGCATTGTGCTGTTGATCCCGATGTTTATTGTGTTGAAGGCGTTGGGGTTTGTGGACACGTATGCCGGTTTGATTGTACCCAAACTGATTACGGCGTTTAGCATTTTCTTGATGAAGCAGTTTTTTGAGTCGGTGCCGCGAGAATTGGAAGAGGCGGCGCGGATTGATGGGGCGACGCCGCTGCAAATTTTCTTTCGGGTGGTGCTGCCTACGGCTAAACCGGCGCTGGTGGCGCTGATTATTTTCAGTTTTCAGGGGGCGTGGAATGATTTTATGCACCCTCTGATTGTGATTACGGTGAATCAGGATTTGTTTACGCTGCCGTTGGGATTGGCGCTGCTGCGCGGCGGGATGGGCCAGAACTTGCAGTGGAATTCGCTGATGGCCGGCTCGATGCTGACGACGCTGCCGATGGCGATTATCTTTTTTGTTTTCCAGCGGTATTTTATTGAGGGCATTAGTTACAGCGGGATTAAGTAACTGGCTGGAAATAACTTGCGGTTTTTTTAGATTGGACCAATCTTGGGGATTGGTCCAATCTGCGCTATGTAAATGGCATGGGGTTGAAGGCGGATGATTAAGGTAACGGCCGTTCTCCTGCAAGCGAGCAAACGATGGTGGTATGAATGGACGGCCGTTCTGCCGCTGGTTTTGGCGTGGGTGGTGTGCCAGTTTCTCATCGTGCCCGGGCCGCCGGCAACGGCCGTTCTCTATTCCCTCATGCGCCAATCCGCCGACGATCAATGGTGGCACGGCCGGGACGCCTGGAACGCCATGAAAGCTATGTTTTGGCCGGCCTGGCAGTGGGCGCTGGTCAATGGGGTGGTGGTGGGGCTGGCGCTGTTTAACCTGCTCGTGTATTGGGACGCGCCTGGCGCGTTGTGGACCGCCTTTCGCATCGTCTGGCTGCTGGCGCTGACGATCTGGCTGGGGCTGAATCTGGTGTACTGGCCTTTTTGGCTGGCGCAAACAGACAAATCCATGCGCAACACCTATCTGAACGGCGGCCGTTTTTTGCTGTTGAATCCGTTGGGGGGGCTGGGGATAACGGCCGTTTGCCTCCTTGTTCTTTTCGTCAGTGTGCTCACCATCTTGCCGTTCGTGTTGGGGAGTATGGCATGGGTGGCGCTGGTGGGCATAACGGCCGTGGATTCTTCCCTGGCTCGGGTAGACCCAGGCAGCAAATCGTAATTTGACAATGTTAGATTCAATGGCTGAGAGCCTTTCTCAGCCGAGATTTACGAGAGCGAGTTCGATTATCAAGGTGGTTGATAACTAAATCGGTTGCTTGTTGCGGGGATAACTGTGGCAAAGGCAGGGTGGCTCGCAACAATTCACGCACATTAGCAACGGATAGGGCAGGTAACACATCTGTTTCGTAC
>JAWOGU010000689.1:0-3559 GCA_046496595.1 Chloroflexota bacterium | reverse complement strand
ATTTCATCTTCGCGTGACGAAAATTCTCTTTTCTTCTCCTTCTTTGCGCCTTCCATTCTTCGCCCCTTTGCGTTAAATCTTTAAGTTTTGTCTTATTCGCTTAATTGTTGGTTGTTCGCCAGGGACAAATTCCTGCCCGGTGAGTTTTTCATAGGCGGCGATGTAGCGGGCGGCGATTTGGGCGACGAAGTCGGCGGGCATGGCGGGAGGTGTACCGTCGCCGCGATAGCCCTGAGCGGCGAACCATAGGCGCATAAATTCTTTGTCGAAATTTTCTGGTTCGACGCCCGGCTCGTAGGTGTCGGCGATCCAATAGCGGCTGGAGTCGGGGGTGTGGATTTCGTCAATGAGCGCCAGTTCGCCGTTGATGAGGCCCATCTCGTATTTGGTATCCACCAGGATGAGACCGGCTTGACCGGCGATAGTTTGGCCGCGCTTGAACAGCATGAGGGCGGCATGTTCAATTTCGCGCCATAGTTCGGGAGATACACCGGCGACCAATCCCCGGCTGAGTTCATGCACGGTTAACTGCTCGTCGTGGCCGCCTTGCGGTGCTTTGGTGGTGGGGGTGATGATGGGGTAGGGCAGCGGATCATTTTTTTGCAGACCGTTGGGCAGCGAAACGCCATAAGGCCGCCGGTCGCCCTGCTCATAGAGATACCAGAGCGAGGTTTTGGTGACGCCGGTGATGTAGCCGCGCACCACAATTTCGATGGGCAGCGGCTGGGCGTCGTGAGCGATGGTGACGTTGGGATCGGGTACGCTGATGACGTGGTTGGGCAGCAGGTCGGCCGTTTTCTCAAACCACCAGGTACTCAACTGGTTCAAGACCTGTCCTTTGTAGGGAATGAGACCCAAAACACGGTCGAAGGCGCTGACGCGGTCGGTGGTGATGAGGATGCGACGGCCGTTTTCCACATACACATCCCGCACCTTCCCTTCATACTTTTCGCCCAACTCAGGGAAATCGGTGGTATCTAAACAAGTCGGTATCGCTGCTAATAAATCTTCATGAGTCAACATAGGAAAAACCTCTTTAACGCAAAGATGCAAAGGAGCAAAGACGCAAAGAAAAAACCTTTGCCTCTTCCATTCTTTGCATCTTTGCGTTAAGCATTTTTAATACCATTTACAAACAAGCTCAGCCCGCTCATACCTCGTTCGCCGCGATGGAAGCGGGGATGCTGCCAGGGAAAGATGTGATTTTCGGGATGGGGCATGAGGCCCATAACGTTGCCCGCCGCATTGCACAGGGCGGCGATGTCGGCGATGGAGCCGTTGGGGTTGGCGGGATAAGCTGCGGGTTGCGGGTTGCGGGTTGCGGGTGCATTACTCGCCACCTGCCACTCGCCACTCGCCACGTAAGTGAGCGGGATGAGATTCTGCGCGTGCAGTTCAGCCAGGACGGACTCGTCTTTGACGGCGAGGCGGCCTTCGCCGTGAGCGACCGGGCAGGTGATTGGCTCTGTCAGGCCCTGGGTGAAGAGGCTGGGGCTGTGGGGATCAGGCTGCAAAGTAACCCAACGGCATTCAAAGTGGCCGGAGGCGTTGTAGGTAAGCGTCACGCTGCGGGTGGCGAGTGGCGAGTGGCTGGTTCCTGGCAAGAGGCCGGCTTTGACGAGGACCTGGAAGCCGTTGCAGATGCCCAGCACAGGACGGCCGTTTTCCGCAAACAGTCTCATATCTTCATTCAAGCGGTGCTGCAAATCAACCGACCACAAGACGCCCGCGCCCAGATCGTCGCCGTAGGAGAAGCCGCCAGCGATGATGAGCATGGCGTAATCCATCAGGCGGCGTTCGCCGGAAAGCAGTTGGTTGATATGCACGATTTCCGGGTCACCACCCGCCAGTTGGCAGGCTACCGCCGCGTCCGGGTCGCGGTTGGTACCGTTGGCGTGGAGGATGAGCACCTTTGGTGATTTCGTGTTCCGTAATCCGTAATCCGTAATCCGTGTTCCGCGTGGTGGGGTTGGCGTTATTCGTTCACGGTTCACTGTTAACGGCTCACGGCTCACGGAAAGGTGCCCCTGCCATGCCTGTTCCAGTTCTGTCAGGGTAGCGGTGAGAAGGGGTTCGCCGAAACGGCCGTTTATCCTCAACACCTCGCCGCCAATTACCCCCACACACTCGTGGGGCACGCCAGCCAGCGCCGCGCGGAATTTGTCGGAGTCTTCAGGCCGCACTTCGACGACGAAACGGCTGATAGTCTCAGAGAAGAGGATGGCTTCGTCGTTTGAGTAGGCCCAGTAGGGATCACGCGGGGCGTGCATAAGCTGCACTTCGACGCCCAGTCCACCTGCCAGACACATCTCGGCGAAGGCGACGCCCAGACCGCCTTCGGCGCAGTCGTGGCAGGCTTGCACCAGTCCCGCCTGGATGGCCTGATAGAGTTTGCGGTAGCGTGCCAGTGCATCAGCTTTGGGCGCAGGTACCTTGTTATGCTGTGACTGGATTTCGCCGCCGATGAGGCCATAGTGACTGCCGCCCAGTTCGGCGCCCGTCTCGCCGACGATGAAGAGGAAATTGCCTGCCTGTTTCAGGTCCATCGTCACTGTTTTGTGTACGTCGGGAACCATCGCCAGAGCCGAGATGAGCAGGGTGCCGGGGATGGCGTGTTTTTCGCCGTCGCTGCCGGTGTATTCGTTGTTGAGGCTGTCTTTGCCGGAGATAAAAGGCGTCTGGTAGGCGATGGCGGCGTCGTAGCAGCCCTGGGCGCAGCGCACCAGGCTGCCGAGCCGGTCGGGCAGCAGCGGGTTGCCCCAGCAGAAGTTGTCCAAAATAGAAACTTGATCCGGATCGGCGCCGACGGCGACGACGTTGCGCATGGCTTCGTCGATAGCGGCGAAGGCCATGTTGTAGGGATCGAGGTCGGTGTAGGCGGGGCAGATGCCGTTGGAAAGGGCAGCGCCCCGAACGGATTGTTGATTGTTGATTAACGATTGACGATTGTCCGCGTCATCATTCGTAAATCGTAAATCGTAATTCGTCAATTGACTGTCGAGGGGGACGAGGACGGTGGCGTCGCTGGGGCCGTGGTTGTGGATGCCGGTGAGAGGTTTAACGGCCGTTCCGCCCTGCACCTCATGGTCATACACCCGGATTACGTCTTCTTTGGAACGAGTGTCAGGATGGGCAAGTAAGGCGAGAAGGGCATCCTTCGTATTCCGTATTCCGTTAGCCGTATTCGGTTTTTCGGATGACGACTCACGGTTTACGGATGGCGGGTTCCATGCCGCCACCAAATGCCGCTGCGGAATGCCGTCATGTAGGAATTCCATGTCCAATTCGCCCACTACCTTCTCGCCATATTTGAGTTCTAAACGGCCGCTATTGCCAAACGTTCCCAACACAATCGGCTCCACATCTTGTCCGGCGCAAATTTCCGCCAGACGGTCGTAGTGGGTGGGGGGCACGGCCAGCACCATGCGCTCCTGCGCTTCGCTGAGCCAGATTTCCCAGGGGCGCAGGCCGGGATATTTGAGCGTGATATCTTTTAACTGCACCTTACCGCCCAGCGTTTCCGCCATTTCGCCCACAGCCGAGCTGAAGCCGCCCGCGC